>JBJMVX010000138.1:0-32581 GCA_045810445.1 Massilia sp. | reverse complement strand
GGGCGGCTGCCTGTTGCGGCAGGTACGGTATGTGGATGAAACCGGCCCGCAGCTTCATGCCAGCTGTCGTGTGCATCAAGCCGTAAAACACGTGGTTGCAAACGAAGGTGCCAGCTGTTTGCGAGACCGATGCGGGCAAGCCCTTGGCACGCAGGGCTGCGACAATGGCCTTGATTGGCAGGGTTGAAAAGTAGGCGGCAGGACCGCCTGGCACGATGGCCTCGTCGACCAGCTGGCGCTGCGCATTGTCGGGAATGGGCGCGTCGTCGACGTTAATTGCCACGCGCTCGACCGACAAATCGCAGCGGCCGCCGGCTTGCCCCACCGCGATCACCACTGCCGGCCGGTGGTGGGCGATGGCTGCGTCCATCGCGCGCCTGGCCTCGCCGAACACGCAGGGCAGTTGCAGCGCCTGCACCACAAAGCCGGGCCCCACCCAGCCGTCCAGCGCACGCACCGCCTCCCAGGCCGGGTTGATGGTCTCCTTGTTGAACGGCTCGAAGCCGGTCAGCAAAATGGTCTTCATGGTTTCTGGTCCATCAAAAAATAGAGCAGGCAGATATTGGCCAGCAGTAGCGGCAGAGCCGTAGGTATCTGGGCCTTGATCACCGCGTTCTTGTCGGGCAGCTCCAGCAACGCCACCGGTACGATATTGAAGTTGGCCGCCATCGGCGTCATGAGTGTACCGCAGTAGGCACTGAACATGCCGATGGCTGCCATCACCGCCGGGTTGGCGCCATAGACGTGCACCAGAACCGGGATGCCCACGCCGCCCGCCATGACGGGAAAGGCGGCAAAGCCATTGCCCATGATGATGGTAAATAGCGCCATGCCGATGCAGTACACAGCTACCGCTACCAGACGCGAGTCCATGGCGATATAGGTGGTGGTCACATGCGCCACCGCCTTGCCCACGCCGGCCTCCGCAAACAACAAACCGAGCACCGCCAGCATATGGGGCAGCACCACAGCCCACCCCATCGAGTCAGTCAGGCGGCGCCATTCGCGCATGCCTTGCGCTGGTGTTGAACGGGTCAACCAACAAGCCGCCGCCACGGCCAGCAGCGAGGCACATCCGAGGCTGACCAGCGTGAGATTCTTTGGATCCAGCAGCGGCGTGGCGTCGATTTTCACGTCCTTGAGCAGTGTCGCGCCTACCATCGTCACCACGGGAATGGTCAACGCCGGAATGAACAGCCAGTGACCCAGGCGGCGCGCACTGGCGGCGCGTTCATCCTTGCCAAGCATGCCATAGCTTCCCAGCGAGACCCCGCCAAAGCCGGCGATCAGCGCCATTGCCACCATCAAGCCGCCCGCAACAGCCGGCAGCAGGCGATCACCAACCAGGTACACCACTGCATACAGCGCCCAGAACAAGGCGCTCGAATAACGTTTGGGGTTGGCCTTGTCGCGCAGCGTCATGATGGCCGATGTCGCCAGCATCAATCCCAGCACCACGTAGAAATGTTCAAGCCGGATCATTGGCCGCTCCCGCACGGGCGATGGCAGCGTCAAGCCGCATCAGGTGCCAGCTATGGATCAGGAAGGCAATCAAGGCCGTCGGCAGTCCCCACATCGCAATGTGCAGCGGATTGACGACCAGGCCTTCGGCCGCGAGGATGGTTTGCATCAGCACGATGGCGCCGAAGGCGACGAACACGTCTTCACCAAAAAACAGACCTACATTGTCGGTGGCAGCGGCCATCGCGCGGATGCGATGACGCAGCTTGTCGCTGATGCTGCCGTAACGCGCCTCGGCCGCCCCTTCGGCCATGGGCGCGACCAGCGGGCGCACCATGTTCGGATGGCCACCCAAACTGGTCAGCCCAAAGGCAGCGGATATTTCCCGAATGGCCAGGTAGACAATCAAAAGGCGGCCCGTGGTGGCAGCGCGGATGCTGGCGATGGCATGCTGCGCATGTTCGCGCAAGCCGAAGCGCTCCAGGAGGCCGATGGCCGCCAGCGGGAGCAGCAATATCATGGGGAGGTTGCGCGTCTTGATGAAAGCGGTGCCCAGCGCAGCGAGGATGGCCTCGATGGGCATGGCGGCAGCCACGCCAGTGACAGCGCAGGCGGCCACCACCACCAGCACCGGGTGGGCGCGCAGCACGAAGCCGGCGATGATCACGGCCACGCCGAGAAGTGGCCACAGGTTGACTGCTGCTTGCATGATTTCTCCGTGATGAACTGATCCCGGAGAATAGTACCCGAACAGCGCTCTAGTGGGCGTGGACGCGCGACCTGTCGCCATTCAAATAAGCCTGGGCCACCAGCACGTCATATTCGAAGCGCCTATCCTTCTTGTCCACCTGGCGCAGGAAGGTGGTAAACGCCGCCTGCGCTTCGGCCTCCCTGCTTTGCGCCATTTTCACGTAACCCAGCAAATACCAGCCGCGCGTGGCATCGGGATAGGCTTGCACGTGCGCGCTGGCCAGTTGCGAGGCCTTATCCAGCTGCGACAGGCGCAGTGCGATATTTCCCAGTGTGAGTTCAGCTTCCCGGCGAAAACGCGGCGTGCTCAGTCCTTTGGCCACGAGAGGCTCGGCCTGTTCGAACTCAAAATCGGCAAACAGCGCCATGCCAAGCAGGAAAGTCGTTTCGACATTGTCCGGCTGAAGCGCGTGGGCGCGTCGAAAGGACGACACGGCCCAACTGGTTTCACCGTTACGCACCATCAGGCCGGCGCGCGCTTGCGCAGCGTTGACCGACTCGTCGGCATAGCGATAAGCGCTCAGCAGCACGACCAGGCTGTCCACCGGATCGCCTTTGCTGGCGATACGACTCAGGCCCAGCGACTCGAACAGATCCGGATAGGGAGCGGTTTGGGCTGCCTCGGCCAGCACACCAGCGGCTTTGCGGTGCTCGAGCGCTTCGGCCAGGTCATCGCCCTGCTCCTGGGCTGGCAGCACGAGATTGAGCGCCACCAGCGGCCTTGCAGCAGCGAGTGGTGCCAGGCGCTGTCGATACACGTCCATCGCCGCGAAGCTGCCTCCCAGGCGTGGCGCGCGCGTCAACATGTGCTGCTTGCCCAAAGCATGACAGGCCGGATCGATCGCATCCGCACGTGCGAAGGCGGCATCGCCATCTTTGGGGCTATTGGTCAGCGTCGCCAAATCCTCCATGCCAACCAGGGCGGGAATCAAACGTGGCTCCAGGTCCAGCGCTTTCGCGTAAGCAGCCCAAGCCTGCTGAACCAGGACCGTCGTGCGCGCCGCCTGCTCCTTGCTCATCGGCGTTGCCGACGCGGCGCCGCGTGCTTGCCATGCCAGCGCCGCCAGATGGGCACCACGGGCCGCATGCGCGAAAGGACTGGAGGGAGCCTTTGCCAGCCAGGCCGCGCTGGTGCGTCCTGCCAGCTCGCTGGCATCGAACTGGCCAAGGTCGCGGTGGATGATTTCGCTGAAATCGTCTTTGGCAAAGTGGCGCGCGAAGTCGCGGCGGAACAAGGCTTCAAGTTCGGGCATCGCCCCGCGCTCGATCAAACCGGACACCTGCGCGAGCGAAATGGCAGGATCAAAATGCAGATGGCAGGCTGCCTGCGCCAGTCCTGCAGGCCAGCGATTGCCAGGAAAATCGGGAAACGCCAGGCAGCGTGCCAGCGGATCGGTCAATGCATCGGCTTCTTTCGCCTTGACCAGAAAGGCCCGCTCCGTGAGGCTAGCCTTTGGAAAGGGCCGTGCTTTTGTTCCTTCAATGGTCCACACATACACGACGGGGACCCAGCGTTTACCCGGCTTCCCATCCACTACCTCATTGGGGAACTTGCAGCGTTGAATAGCCGTGAGCGCTGCGCCATCGAGCATCGGGTAGCCGCTCGACTTGGTGACCTTCGATTCAATAACGCTGCCGTCGATATCCACCAGGAACGCCAGCCGAACGTCGCCGGATTCGTCCGCTCTTAACGATGCCAAAGGATAGGTCGGCTTGACGCAGGTGGCTGCTATCGCTGCCGCGTTTTCCTTCGCTTCCGCTTCCGCAGCCGTCGTGGCGGCAACGGCGCCATGCAACAAGAAATAGGTCAAGGCAAACACACCGGACCGAAACGCAACTGCACGGACCATCAAAACTCCCCTCGACTTGTTATTGTTAGTCGCAAGATCATACCTCATGCGGCTACGCGACCAGGCCGATGGCTGGCGCTTCAAACCCATGTAAAAAAAACCCCGCCCGCCTTGCGGCGAACGGGGTTTGATCACGGTAGTGCGATTGAAGCTTAGAACGTGGTCTTGAACTGCACGCCGTAGCTGCGTGGTTCGTTGACGATACCGGTCAGGTTGTCGAAGTTGATCGCGCCCAGCAGCTGCACGCGGTTGGTGATGTTACGACCGTAGACCGCCACTTCCATGTTGTCCCACTTGTAGCCAATGCGCAGGCCGCCTTCGGTCAGCGGCTTGGCCTTGAATTCCTTGGCTTCGTCGATGAAGAAGTTGTACGAACTGCGGTAAGCCCAGTCGGTGAACGCAAACAGTTCGCCATTGCCAACCGGTTTGCTGTAACGCAGCGTGAAGTTGGCGTTCCACTTCGGTGCGCGTGGCAGCGGATTGCCATCGACGATCGAATAGCGGTTACCGTTAATCAGCTCGGTTGGGTTGGTTGGGTGGCAAGGCGCGCCGCACACCTGGACGCGCACGTTCTTGTCGCGGATCTCGGTGAAGTTGTAGCTGCCGCCCAGGCTGGCGCTCAAGCCATCAGCCAAGTTGGCCTGGAAGTCCAGTTCCATGCCGTGTCCAACTGCCTTGTCGATGTTGAGCAGCTTGTTCTCGTTGGTGGTGCCGCTGGTCGCGGTCATTTGCATGTCCTTGACCTGGTAGCTGTAGATGCTGGCCGAGAGACGGGCATGGCGGTCAAACAGATCCTGCTTGATACCGGTTTCCACCGACACGACCTTCTCTGGCGCCGCGAACGACGGCGTGCTGGTCAGACCAAACAGGCGGCCCTGGATGCTCGGCGCGCGGTAACCGGAAGCGGCGCGTGCAAACAGATTGGTGTCCGGGCTCAGCACATAGGTGCCGCTCAGATCCCAGCTGGTATTGGTCGAGGACAGGTTGACCGGCAGCGGGCCGCTGGTCTGAGGCGGTTCGTAGCGCTGGGCCACAAAGTCCTTCTTGTCGTTGGTGTAGCGCACGCCGGCGCGCAGCTTCAGGCGCTCGCTGACGGTGTAGTTCAAGGAACCGAAGGCAGCCCAGGCTTTGGACGACTGGTTCTGGGTCGAGTAGTTCGGGCTCAGCGGATTGCCAGGGGTCAGGGAATCGAAGGCAATACTGTCGATCTGCATGTCTTCCTTGAAGAAGAACAGGCCGCCGATCCAGTTCAAAGGACCCTTGTAGTTCGATTCCAGGCGCACTTCCTGGGTCAGTTGCTTGTGGCCGTGCAGCACGTCCGCAGTCTCTACGTTGAACGGTACAAAGCCAGGGCCGCTGTCGGTAATGCCGCAAAATGCGCAACCGTAGCCGCCGTCGACGTCGCCGCGGCTGTAGACCTTGGCCGACTCGTAGCCGGTAATCGAATGCAGGGTCAGGTTGTCGAAGTTCCAGCGCAAACGCATGCTGGCGCCTTCGTTATTGAGGTTCTGCTGGTTGCCGCCATCGGTCGGATACGACTTGTAATCGAAATTGTCAACCAGGTCGTTGGTGCCGGGCTTGATGATGTTGGCGCGGAACAGGGTGGCGCTGCCGTCATAGTCGCGGGCATGCACGTTGAACAGGGCACTAAAGCCTGCCGACGGCTTCCACAGCACTTGAATGCGGGCCGCGTTGTCCGAATAGCCTTCGAAATCATGGGTAGGCGCGTTGGCGCGCGGATTGTGCACGCGGTCGGCGCGGTGCTGGCTTTGCAGCGAAATGCGCGCAGCGACCGTGTCGCTCATCGGCACGTTGTAGGCGCCTTCGTAGTTACGCACGCCGTAGTTGCCCAGGCCGAGGGAGAAATAACCTTCCGTCTTGCCCAGCACTGGCTTGGCCGAGTCGAACTTGATCACACCGGCTGGCGAGTTGCGGCCGAACAGGGTGCCTTGCGGTCCACGCAGCACTTCAATCTGGTCGACGTCAAATACAGGGAAGCCCTTGAGCAGGGGATTTTCCTGCACCACATCGTCGTACACCAGGCCCACAGGCTGGGAGGCGTTCAGGTCGAAGTCGATATTGCCCATGCCGCGGATATAGAAACGCGGGAAGGAGCGACCGTAGTCGGACTCAACCTGGACGCTGGGAGTGCGGCTCGACAGAAAGCGGATATCCTGGCCGGAGGAGGTCAGCACGTCCAGCTTTTCGCCTTTCAAGGTGGCGATGGCCATCGGCACGTCCTTGATGTTTTCCGCGCGGCGCTGTGCGGTCACGATCACGGTTTCCAGCTGGCCGGACTTGGCAGCGGGCTGGCTATCTTGCGCCATGGCTGCCTGCAGGGGAAAAGCGCCGGCAATCGCCAGGGCGATGAGCGTACGGGTGGCGAAGTGCTTGCTGGTCAATGTCATTACTATCCCTTTCGGTTAATTCCACGCAAAAATCAGTGTCTGTCGAGTGGCTGGGCGGATACTGCACCGCACCATTTCACCACCAAACCCGCTAGTCTAGTCAGTTACTCCACGGAACGTGTAAGCAATTTATCATCCTAGCATGAAAATAATTGCTCTGAAATCATCGTAATCGGGTTTTCATTTATATTTCGATCATATAAATGGCGAACTAAAATCGTATTTGCCATACATATTGGCACTGGTGCATAGTTCTAAAGCTATGCTGCCGGGCGCTGGCGCAAAGCAATAAATACAGTCTCTGCGGCCCTCCCGGGCTAGCGATGACACGGGATGGTCCAGCCCACCAGACATGGACCACGGTACAAGGTTGTACTGTGCGAAAAAACAAATGTTTATCGCACGGCAGCTGTTGTAACAATACGACATTCGCGCCAGGATAAAACACCATGACGGAAACAAGCGCTTCGACCAGCCGCATCAAGGCCATCGGCGAACTGGGCCAGCAAATCTGGCTCGACAACCTGAGCCGCGAGCTGATCTCTTCAGGCACGCTGGCAGCCTGGATCGCCGACGACGGCGTGCAAGGCGTCACCTCGAACCCCTCGATTTTCTTTAACGCGATCCGCAGCGACGCCGCTTACCAAGCCGCCCTGCCCGCGTTGCGCACCGCGCATGGCGATCCCGATGCGCGCTTTGAAGCGCTGGTCCTGCCGGACGTGCAACGCGCCTGCGACCTGTTCGCGCCGCTGTACGCCAACAGTGACGGCAAGGCGGGCTTTGTCAGCTTCGAAGTCTCGCCCCGTTGGGCCCACGACGCTGCCGGCACCGTGGCCGAAGCGCGCCGTCTGTGGGCCGCGCTGGACCGCCCGAATGCCATGATCAAGATTCCCGCCACCGAGGCTGGCATCGCAGCCCTGGAAGACGTCATTTTTGCCGGCATCAACGTCAACGTGACCCTCATTTTTGGCGCACGCCAGCTCGCCGCCGTGCGCGCTGCCCACCGTCGCGGCCTGGCCCGGCGCCTGGAAGCGATGCTGTCGGTACAGCGCATCGCCAGCGTGGCGTCGGTCTTCATCAGCCGCGTCGATGCGGCAGTGGACGCCCTGCTGCCGCCATCGGCTGCCCACCTAAAGGGCAAGGCAGCCATTGCCGCTGCGCGCGTGGCTTACCGAGAATTTGCCGAGGACAGCGGTTTTGGCGTGTTCGCCGCCTTTGGCGCCACCCCGCAGTGGCTGCTGTGGGCCAGCACGGGCACCAAGGACCCGGCCATGCGCGACGTCACCTATGTGGAAGAATTGATCGGCGCCGACACCGTCAACACCGTGCCGGACGCCACCTTGCTGGCCTTCCGCGACCATGGCGAAGCGCGCGCTTCGCTGGCCGAAGGTGTCGATGAAGCGCGCGTGGTATTGGCCCAACTGGGCCGCCACGGCATAGAACTCGATACAATTGGTAACGACCTGCTGAGCAAAGGGCTGACACAATTTGAACAAGCCCATGCCAATTTGCTGGCCTTGCTGGCCTAAGGTCTTTAAGCTGCATGCTGTAAGTTCCAAGGCAAGAGGCGCGCCGGGTACAATATCGATATTCCAGGAGTCATATTAATGAAACTTAAGCAACTCAGTCTGACGATGGCGGCGCTGTGCGTAGCCGCAAGCGCCACCGCGGCCGACCCGAAGCTGGGTATCGTCTACGATGCCGGCGGCAAATTCGACAAATCCTTCAACCAGTCCGCCTATGAGGGCGCCGAGCGCTTCAAGAAGGAAACCAACATCAGCTATCTGGAAGCCCAGGCCTCCAGCGATACCCAGGCCGAGCAGATGCTGCGCAGCCTGGCGCGCAAGAAGCTGGACCTGATTGCCGCCATCGGTTTCTCGCAAACCCAGGCTGTGCAAAAGGTCGCCAAGGAATTCCCGAACGTGCATTTCGTGCTGATCGATTCGATCGCTGAAGGCGCCAACGTCAATTCGGTCCTGTTCAAGGAAGAAGAAGGCTCCTATCTGGTCGGTGTGGCCGCCGCGATGGCGTCCAAGTCGGCCAAGGTCGGCTTCATCGGCGGCATGGACATCCCCTTGATCCGCACCTTCAATTGCGGCTATGTCCAGGGCGCCAAGGCGACCAACCCGAAAGTGGAAGCCTTCAGCAATATGGTCGGCACCACCAGCGCGGCCTGGAACAATCCGGCCAAAGGCGGCGAGCTGGCACGTGCCCAGTTTGACCGCGGCGTGGACGTGGTGTTTGCCGTTGCCGGCGGTAGCGGCATGGGCACCCTGCAAACGGCCAAGGAAAAAGGCAAGCTGGCCATTGGCGTGGACTCGAACCAGAACTATATCCATCCGGGCACCATGCTCACCTCCATGGTCAAGCACGTGGACCTGGCGATTTACGACTCCTTCATGCAAATGAAGAACGGTACCTGGAAAGCCGGCGTGACCCACAAGGGCTTGAAAGAAGGCGGCGTGGACTGGATCGTCGACAAGGACAATCGCAGCGTCGTTTCGCCGGCCATGGAGAAGAAGGTCAACGAAGCGAAGGCCAACATCATCAGCGGCAAGGTCAAGGTCGTCGACTACCGCACGGGCGGCACCTGCCCGGTCTGATTTTTTCATTTGCACACAGAAGCGCGCCGCGCCGGTTCCCGGTCCGGCGCGCTTTTGAATCCACTAAGCCCAACACACTATGCAGAGCGCTGTAGAATTTCGGAATATATGCAAGGCCTTCGGGCCGGTGCAAGCGAATGCCGATGTCAGCTTCGCCATCGCCAAGGGCTCGATCCATGGCGTGATTGGCGAAAACGGTGCCGGCAAATCGACCCTGATGAGCATCCTGTACGGCTACTACAAGGCCGACAGCGGGCAGCTCGTCATCGACGGCCAGCCGCGCCAGATTCGCACCAGTCATGAAGCCATTGCCCTCGGTATCGGCATGGTGCACCAGCACTTCATGCTGGTCGAGAACATGACTGTGTTGGACAACGTGATGCTCGGCTCCGAAGGCGGCTTTCGCCTGGCCGCCAAGCGCGTGGAAGTGGAAGCGGCGCTGCGCGAGATCTGCACCCGCTACCGCCTCGACGTCGATCCGCTGGCCAAGGTCGAAGACCTGTCGGTGGGCGCGCAGCAGCGGGTTGAAATTCTCAAGCAAATCTACCGCAGCGCCAATATCCTGATCCTGGACGAACCGACGGCCGTGTTGACGGCCCAGGAAACGGCGTCCCTGTTTGACATCCTGCGCCTGTTCAAGGAACAGGGCAAAACCATCATCCTGATCACCCACAAACTGGGCGAGATCCTGGAAATTACCGACGAAGTGACGGTCATGCGCGGCGGGCGCGTGGTGGGCGCTGTGCACACGGCCGCCACCTCGAAGGAAGAACTGGCCAACATGATGGTGGGCCGTCCCATCGTCAGTGAACTGCCGCGCGCGCCCTTCAATCCCGGCGCCCCCGTGCTCAAGGTCGAAGGACTGCAACTGACCGACAAGCAGAAGGTGCGCCTCCTGGCCGATATCGACTTCACCCTGCATGCGGGTGAAATCGTCGCCATTGCCGGTGTATCGGGCAACGGTCAGAGCGAACTGATGGAAATCCTGTCGGGCATGCGCCTGCCTTCTGGCGGCAAGGTTGCCTTCCTGGGCCAGGATCTGCCCTACGCCAAGCGCCACGACGCCGATGGCCTGCCTGCCACCTTCCGCAACCTGGGCATCGGCCATGTGCCGGAAGACCGCTTGCGCGATGGCGTGATCAAGGATTTCTCGGTCATGCAAAACACCGTGTTTGGCTACCAGGACCGGGTCAAGAACCGTTGGGGCCTGTTCGATTTCAAGGCCATCGCCGAGCGCTGCAAGCAGCTGCTGCAGGCGTTTGACGTGCGTCCGAATAATCCGGACCTGCGTATCGGCCTGCTCTCGGGCGGCAATCAGCAAAAGGTGGTGATTGCGCGCGAAGTGCTGGCCAAGCCCAAGCTGATGCTGGTCGGCCAACCCACGCGCGGGGTCGACATCGGCACCATCGAAAGCATCCACACCCAATTGCTGCGCATGCGCGACGAAGGTGTGGCCATCCTGCTGGTATCGGTCGAACTGGAAGAAGTGCGGGCGCTGGCCGACCGCATCATCGTCATGTCGGGCGGACGCATTACCGGTGAACTCAAGATTGAAGAATTCGACACGACCCGCATTGGTCTATTGATGGGCGGGATGCACAAATCATGAAAACGACAGAACTCCCACGCTGGGCCACTGCCTTTGTCCTGCCCCTCTTGAATCTGCTGACCGCCCTGCTGGTGGCAGGCCTGGTCATCCGCATGCTGGGCGAGAGCCCGACCGAGTCGCTGGGCATCCTGGTAGCCAATTCATTGAATCTCGATGGGCTGGGCTATACCCTGTTCTACGCGACGACCTATATTTTTACCGGCCTGTCGGTATCGATCGCGATGAAAGCGGGCCTGTTCAACATTGGTTCGGACGGCCAGATGTACATCGCCGGCCTGGGCCTGACGATCGCCATGCTCACGCTGGACGCGCGCCTGCCCGCGTATCTGCTCATTCCGCTGGCGATGTGTGCGTCGATGCTCTTTGGCGCGCTGTGGGCCTTCTTGCCTGGCTATCTGCAGGCCAAGCGCGGCAGCCACATTGTCGTCACCACCATCATGTTCAACTTCATCGCCTCCTCGCTGATGAACACCGTGATCGTCAAGTACCTGATCCCTGCGGGCTCGCAAAATACCTCCAGCCGCAATTTTGCCGACGCCGGCTCCATGCCGCGCCTGGGCGAATGGATCCCCAGCTTCGCCGACGCGCCCTTGAACATGTCCTTCGTGTTGGCGCTGGTGGCGCTGGCGGTGTATGGCATCGCGGTATGGCGCTCACCATGGGGCTACAAGCTGCGCGCTACAGGGCTTAATCCCCATGCGGCGCACTACGCGGGCGTGTCGATCAGCCGCACGATCATCGTTGCCATGATGATTTCCGGTGCACTGGCCGGCCTGGCTGCCGTCAATTCCATCATGGGGTCGACCCACTACCTCTCCGTGAGCTTCCCGCAGGGCGCAGGCTTCATCGGCATCGCCATTGCGCTCATGGGACGCCAGCATCCGGTCGGTATCTTCCTGTCGAGCGTCTTGTTTGGCGCCTTGATCCAGGGTGGTGGTGAACTGTCGATGGCCAAGCAGAATATCCCTGCCGAGACCTTCATTTTCATCCAGGGCCTGATCATCCTGTTCTGCGGCGCGATGGAGCATCTGTACACGCCGGCCTTCCTGAAATTCATCAATGCTCGGAAGGGCTAAGCCATGTTTGACGATCTCCAGATTGGCAATATCCTCGTTTCCACCGTGCGCAATGCGCCGGTACTCATGTTCGCGGCCATGGCCGGCCTGTTCGCCGAACGCAGTGGCGTAATCGACCTGGCGCTCGAAGGCAAGATGCTCGCGAGCGCCTTTGTATCGGCCGCCGTCGCCTTCGCCACCCAGAACCCATGGTACGGCATCGCAGCCGGCATGGCCGTGTCGACCGCGCTGGCCCTGGTCCAGGGCTTTGTCAGCATCACCCAGAAGGGCGACCAGCTCGTTGGCGGCATCGCGATCAATATCGCCATGAGCGGCCTGACGGTGGTGCTTGCGGTGTACTTTTTCGGCCAGGGCGGCCAGACCCCGAATTTGGGCGACGCGCGCCTGTTCGACATTGTGCTGCCGGGGACGGACGCCGTGGCCAATGTGCCTTTCCTGGGCTGGTTCTATGGACATCTGCTCGGTGGCCATTCGGTGCTCGTCTATGCCGCTTTCATCCTGATTCCGATCGTGCACTGGGTGCTGTACCACAGCCGCTTCGGCCTGCGCCTGCGCGCCTGTGGCGACAATCCGCACGCGGCCGATGCGGCCGGCATCAGCGTCGAGCGCACCCGCTACATGGCGATGGCCATTGCAGGCATTCTGTGCTCGTTCTCGGGTGCCTATATATCGATTGTACAAAGCGGCTTCTTCCTGCGCGACATGACTGCCGGCGCCGGCTACCTGGCCTTGACGGCCATGGTGTTTGGTAACTGGCGTCCCGTGTACACGGCTTTGGGCTGCATCATGTTCGGCTTTTTCAGCGCCGTGCAAATCCAGATCGAAGGCGTGGACCTGCCGGTCGTGGGGCGCATTCCCGGCTCCTTGATCCAGATGATTCCCTACGTGGTCACCGTGATCGTGCTCGCTGGCCTGATGGCCAAATCGGTGGCGCCAAAAGCCATCGGCAAACCCTTCGTCAAATCGCGTTAATGCGCAACAGGGCGAAGCGCGGCCTGATCGCCTTCGCCCTGGTATTGCTGGCCACGGCCGCCGTCCTGTATCAGGCCGGGACCACACTCACCTCCCCCCACTACCAACAAGCCGGCGTGCCCGACCCGGCGCTGGCGGCCGTCAGCGTGCGCATTCCCCATGAAAGCAAGAGCATCGCGGGTTGGTACGCGCCTGCACTCACGCATGGCCATGGCGCCGTGCTGCTGCTCCATGGCGTGCATTCAAGCCGTCGCCAGATGCAGGCGCGCGCGCTGTTCCTCCACCGCCTGGGTTACGCCGTGCTGCTGATCGACCTGCCTGGACACGGCGAGAGCATTGGTGACTACATCACTTTTGGTGCCCATGAAGCGCGCGGCGTGAGCGCAACCCTGGCCTGGCTCAGGAAGACGCTGCCGAACGAAAAAATCGGTGTGATCGGTGCCTCATTGGGCGCAGCCGCCACCGTGCTGGCCAAACCGGGGCCGCAGATCGATGCGCTGGTGATCGAGGCGATGTACCCGACGATTGAGGAAGCGACGGCCAACCGCCTGGCATTGCATGGCGGTGCGGCGGCGCGCGTGCTGGCGCCACTGCTGCTGGCCCAACTGCCCTGGCGCACGGGTGTGCAACTGGACCAATTGCGCCCCATTGACGCCATTGGGCAGCTCAGTTGTCCCCTGTTTGTCATGGGCGGCATGCAGGACCGTCATACCACACCCCAGGAAACGCAGCGCCTATTCGACGCGGCCAGGGTCGCAAAACAGTTATGGTTGGTCCAAGGCGCCACCCACGTTGATTTGTACGACTACGCGCCAGAAGAGTACGAACAGCGCGTAGGCGCCTTCCTCGCGGCCCATTTGCGCTAGCGCGCATCCTGCGCCGAGCGCTGGAAGGTCCAGGAAAACGCCAGGCCGGCCGAGCTGCCCGTGCGCTGCTGCATCAGGGGACTGGCGCGGTTGGCAGCACCCGCGTAGCTCTCGTAACGAACGAACGCAAACACGCGCAGATCCGGATTGAGCAGACGCGAGCCGCTCGCGCCCACACGCACCAGCATCTGACCGCTGTCGGCCGCATAAGCGGGACGCTCTGCGGTCGCATACGCCGGCTGGACTTCATAGAAATAACGGTTGATCTTGCGGTCGCCAAATACCATACCCAGATAGGTATCGAAGGTCCAGTGCTCCTGCTCGCCGTGGGTTTCATACAGCAGCTTGGGCTCGAAGGTCCAGCCCTGGCTGCGCAGGCCCGCACGTGCCTCCACCACTGCCCGCAGTGGCAGGTCGAAACGGATGCGGCTTTGCGCATCGGGCCGCGCCAGGGTGACCTTCAGGCGCGGCCCCACTTCCAGCAGCGTGCCAAGATTGGGCATGCCGCTGCGCGCGCTCACATCGCGCGAGCGGGCCGGCAGCGATGCCGCCAGGCCGAGGTCCAGTTCGACCCGGTCGCTGCGCAGCAAACGCGCGCCTATACCCTGCTGGTCCACGCGAAACACATCGCCACGATAAATGAAAAATGGCAGGGCAAGGCCGCGCGTGGAGCGATCGCTTGATCCCGGATAGGCCGGTGTAGTGGCGACGCCACCAAACGCACCCAGCTCCCACAGGGGCAGCTGCTGGGCGTGGGCCGCCGACGCGGCAAACAACAGCGCCGCGCAACTGCGGCGAAGAAGACGAATCATGCGTGACTTTCCAGGGAATGAAGCAGGTGTTCAAACTGGTCCAGTGGCGTGGGCCTCCCATACAGGTAACCCTGAAAGGCGCAGCAGCCGATGGAAATGAGGAAATCGGATTGGGCGGCAGTTTCCACGCCCTCGGCAATCACGTCAAGCCCCATGTGCTGGGCCAGAGCGACGATGGTACTGGCAATGGCCGCGTCATTGGGGTCGGTGGTGACGTCGCGCACAAACGACTGGTCGATCTTGAGCTGGTCCAACGGCAGGCGTTTGAGGTAGGACAGCGAGGAGTAGCCGGTGCCGAAATCATCGAGCGAAAACAGCACACCGCTGCGCTTCAAGGACGTCATCTTGCCGATGATTTCCTCGACGTCGTCCATCAGCAGGCTCTCGGTCAGCTCCAGCTTCAGGCGGCGCGGGTTCGCGCCCGTATCGGCCAGCACCTGCAACACCTGGCACACGAAGTCAGGCTGGCGGAACTGGCGTACGCTGATGTTCACTGCAATGGTCAGGTGGGCAGTCAGGTCGCTGCGCCCCCATTGCGCCAGCCGGCGACATGCCTGTTCCAGTACCCACTGCCCGAGCGGAATGATCAGGCCCGTTTCCTCGGTCAAGGGAATGAATTCGTTGGGCGGCACCAGGCCGCGTTCGGGGTGATTCCACCGCAACAAAACTTCAGTGCCGGTAATGCGGCGGTTCACATCGCACTGCGGCTGGTAATACAGCACAAACTGGGAAAGCTGCATGCCTTCGCGCAGATCATTTTCCAGCGCCGCGCGCGCCGTGACGACAGTCTGCATATGTGGGTCGAAAAAGCGCAGCGTGTTGCGCCCGGCCGTCTTGGCGTTGTACATGGCCAGGTCGGCCCGCTTCATCAGCTCATCGATCGTATGGCGATGGTGTTCAAACAGCGTGACGCCAATGCTGGAGGTACTTTGATGGCGCCGCCCGGCCAGGTCATACGGGGTATTGAGGGTAGCGAGAATCTTGCGGCCGATTGATTCGGCCTGGGTGGCAGCGTCGCCGGTGTCCATGGCCAGGCCTTCGAGCATGACGACGAATTCGTCGCCACCGAGGCGAGCTACTGTATCGCCCTCGCGAATGCAATGGACCAGGCGCTCGGCCACCTGCTGCAGCAGCAGGTCCCCCATGTCGTGGCCCAGGGTGTCGTTCAGCGTCTTGAAGTTATCCAGGTCGATGAACAGCAGCGCCCCGGCACGCCCGCTACGGGAGGAGCCTATCATGGCGTGGCGCAGGCGCTCGAGCAGCAGGCGCCGGTTGGGTAAATGGGTCAGCGGGTCATAGAAGGCCAGGCTGCGAATCTCTTCTTCGGTGACCAGACGCTCGCGTTCTGCCGAGGCCAGGGTGTCGAGCATGCCATTGATCGATTCGGCCAGCTTGCCGATTTCATCGCTGCGTCCCAGGCCGGCCCGCACATTGCGCTCGCCACTGTGCACCGCATTGGCCACCAGGATCAGCTGGCGCAGTCCGCGTGTGAGACCGGCGGCAATTGCCATGGCCAGCAGGATGGCAAAGACGACCGCAAAGGCGGCCAGTATCAGGCCGCGCTGTTTGACGGCAGCCAGGTTGTCGTTGACCTGGGCCCTGCTCCAGCCAATGCGCACCCAGCCCAGCTGCCGGCTGCCGGCGACGATCGGCTCGGCCACGTCGATCAGAAATTCATCATCGGCCAGCACCATGGCGCGCGGCACGGGACTGGCCAGCATGCGCATACTGGGCGCGTCGACCGCCTGCAAGCCTATCGTCGCCACGTCGTGCGAGGCCAGCACCCTGCCTTCATTGTTCAACACCAGCGCATAGCGCAAGCCGGGATTGCGGGCGATGGCGCGCAGCTCAACCTGCAGGCCGGTGACGTCATTGGCCACCAGCCAGGCGGTGCTGCCAACGGCGAGCATGTGCACCAATTCCTGGGCGCTCACACGCGACTGCTCCATCAGGAATTTGCGCTGGTGCTGCAGAACGCCCACGCCGAAGCCAAACATCAGCAGGCCGGCCGCCAAGGCGAATGCCAGCGTCAACTGGCGCCGTATGCTGCCACAGGTGAGCTGCACCAGACGCGCCAACATCAGGGTGTGCCCTGCGCCAAGGTATGCTGGTATTTCTCCATGAAGCTGCGCACCACGTCGAACTCGGCGTTGCCAGCCGCTTCAAAGCCGCTCACGGGCACCTGCGCCAGCAAGGCGCGCCCGCGCGGCGTCTCGCGCATGGCCAGCATCAGGCGGCCGACCTGGCGCACCAGCTCGGGCGGCACGTCGTCGCGCGCAACGATGCCCTGGTTGACCAGTGGTGGCGTAGGAAAGCGCACTTCGAGCAGTTGCGCCTCGCGCGGATGCAGGCGCTGGAAGGTAATCCAGGCCAGCGGCCAGGTCGCGCCGGCCGCCACGCTATTGTGATACACGGCCATGATGGAGGCATGCTGGGAACCGACGTAGCTGGCCTGGATGTCGCGGCGCGGGTCAATGCCGCTTTCCTTCAACTGCAACTGGGTCATCATGGTTGCCGCCAGCGCCGATTGGGGCGGGAAGCTGACCTTCTTGCCTTTCAGGTCGGCGAGCGATTCGATGCCGCTGTCGCGGCGCACGATCCAGATGCCGCGAAAGGCCGCGTCGTCGCCCATCTTGGCAAAGATGTGATAACCCCCATGCTGGGCCGCGCGCCAGGTGTGATAGGGATTGGACAGGGCAAAGGCAAAGTGACGCGCCTGCAGTTGCTGGTCATGCTCGGCCAGCCCGCGCGGCACTTCGAGCACCAGTCGGGCATCGGTCAGGCCAGCATTGATGTGGTCAACGATGGGCTGGAAGACGTCATAGATGTCGCGAAAATTCGACATGGGCGTGACACCCAGCGTGTATTCTGCGATTTTTGGCTTGGCTGGCGACGCAGCATAGCGCGGTGCCAGGTCGGCGGGGGCGCCGGCCTTGTTACAGGCCGCCAGCAGCAGGACACAGGCCAGCACGGCGTACCGGCACCGTGCCCACGCTCCCTTTTCTGCCCCCATGCGGTCCATGATTGCCCCCGGTTGCTACACCAGAGAAAGTATCCCTAGTGTTCAGCTTCAAGTCAACCGGACTCGCGCCGCGAGGTGTCAGGCCAGGGTTTAAGGCCAGATGGCTTGCAACACGGCAGCGAGGTGGTATCCGCCCTTGACCAGCTGGGTGCGCGCCAGGGCCGAGCTTGGCACTGGATAGTTGGGGCCCATCTCCAGCGCGAACTTGTGTTCGATTTCGCCGCGCTTGTTCGGCTGGGAATCGCGCTTGCCGACCGTGACATCGGTGTAAGCCTGCTTGGCCGCGATCAGGCCATCGTCGGCCCACTGATACGGCCAGGTGACGGGGTCGCCCGTGTTCATGGTGACCTGGGGCTTGCTGTCGACCATCTTCTGCGCGAACTGTTCGGGCGTTTTCGTGCTGCTGCGACGCATCGCATAGTCGACCACGGTGCTGTCCCAGTAGGAATGGAAGGGCTTGGTTGGCCAGCGGGTCGCGCCTGGCGGCAGCGGTTTGGACTCGCCTTCGATCAGGGCGCGGCTCATGGTTTCAAGCTTCGCATCGTCCAGCAACAGGCTGTTGCCTCCACGCGATTCGAAAATCTTCACCGAGTCCACATCGGCCTTGGTGGGCGGCACCACGAACTTGCCGTCGGCGCTGACATAGGCCGAGCCGATGTGCAGCGGTTGGTGGATGTCGCCCGTCATGTGTGCCAGCAGGATCAGGGCTTGGCGCTTGCTGAAGTTGTGCGGATTACTGGCCGGATCGGTCTTGCCCTGCAACACGGCAATCGCTTGCTTGAGTGTCTGCACGATGTCCACGTCCGAGCCGCCGACCACATTGTCGGTGTAGTGCTCAAGCTGGAAGGGCACGTTGGCGTAGTGGTACTCGTTGTGGCGCGGATTGACACTGGTATAGGCCAGCATTTCCTCGGTCGGTGGCGCAAAGCCGGCGCCGCCCTTGGCCGTGTCTGGCCAGTTGGTGATCGATTCCAGGGTTTCTCCCGGCAGTAGCAAGGCAGCGACCTGCTTTTCGGCATTGCTGCCTTTGATCAGCTTGCCGGCGATGGCGCCCACCGCGCGGTGGCCTTCATAGCCCCAGGCTTGGGCATCGAGGGACAGAAAGGCGCAGGAGAGCGCGAGGACACAAGCGAGTTTTTTCATGATCAGTGTTCCAGGTTCAGGGTAGTGGCGGCAACGCTGGCTATGCGTCCCGCCGGGGTCGCGCTGCCGGCCGGCTTGCCGGCATGGTCGCGCTTGACCAGATAATCGACTACGGCGTCGAAATCGCGCACCTGGGTGTCGATCTTGTTGCCAGCGTCACGGAAGGCGGGGAAATTGTCGCCACCTTCGGCCAGAAAGTTGTTGGCCGCCACGCGGTACAGCTTGGCGTCCTCGAGGGCCACGCCATTGAGCTTGATGCTGCCTGCCACGATGCGCTGGCCAGGCGGGCGCGCTGGATCCCATTGATAACTAAAGCCGCTGGAGATCTGCAGCATCGAGGCATGGGCGCCGTCGGCCCGTATCCATTGCTGCTCGAGCAGGGCGCGGATCTGGGCGCCTGTCATGTCCATGGCCACCAGCGTGTTACCGAACGGCAGAACGATCTGCACCTGGCCGTAGGTTGCCACCAGGTTCTCTCCCACGTCCAGGTCCTGGCGCATGCCGCCCGTATTCATGAAGGCAATTTGCGCATGCTCGTTGCTGGTCGAGGCCAGAATCGCATCGGCAATCAGGTCACCCAGGGCGCTCTCGCCTGCCGCGCTGGCCTTGCGGCCCATGCTGCGTGCTGCCACGCGCGCCACCGGCTTGGCCAGCGCTTCCATGCTCAGGGCGCGGGTGCGGGCCAAGAAGGCGCTGACCTGTTCATTGGGCGGGTACTGGCCCGGCTTGACTGCCACATTGCGCACATTGATGTCCAGAACCTTGCCGCTGCTCGGCTCGACCTGCATGCGAATGCGCGAGAGCGCATGGCCGCCCATGTCGGCCTGGGTAATGGTGCGACCGTCGACCTGGCATTGGAAACCCTTGTGCGTGTGGCCGCTGATGATCAGGCGGATGGCAGGGTCGAGCCGCTTGGCGATGCCCACGATGGGGCCCTGCAAAGCGCTGCAATTGGGCTGGTCAAAGGCTTCACGGGTCTGTCCACCTTCGTGGATCAGCACCACAAATACCTTGGCGCCCTGGGCCCGCAGTTCGGGGATGACCTTGTTGATGGCGTCGACTTCGTCCACAAAGGACAGGCCCACAATGCCCGAGGCCAGCACGACAGAGGCAGTATCGCGCAGCACGGCGCCAATGAAGGCAACCTTCACGCCCTTGACCTCGGCAATCCGGTAAGCGGGCAGGAAAGGCTTGCCGGTGGCGCTGTCGAGCACATTGGCGGCCAGGTAGGTGTAACGGGCGCCGGCGAAAGTGGGCGCGAACTGGCAAGCCTTGTCGGGACGCACAGAGACGCAGCCGCCGTTTTGCTGGCGCAGCAGTTCAGCCTTGCCCTTGTCAAATTCGTGGTTGCCGACCGAACTGGCAAACAGGCCGGCCATGCCCAGCGCTTCAATGCTCGGCTCGTCCGCCCACAGCGAAGACATGGCGGGACTGGCGCCCACCAGGTCACCTGCGGCCACAAACAACAGCGATGGGTCTTCCTTGCGCCAGGCTTGCACGGCAGCGGCGATATTGTCGATGCCGCCAGCCGGGCCGGTATGGGCCGCACCGTCGACAAAGCTGGTGTATTCGTATTTGGTGGCGTCAAGATGGCCGTGGAAATCGTTGATACCCACGAAGTTGATCTCGACGGGAGGCGCCGTGCGCGTGGCACAGGCACAAAGCAAGCAGGCTGCCGCGAGCGCTGCTGAAAGGGGCCGGAAAGAAAATGTCATAGAGTGCAAGGATAACCGATGCGCCGTCATAAATGAGCGCGCTTTTATTCGGGAAATGTATCGTGATGTATCGCCAAGGGGCAGGCGAAAAAAAACGGCCGGTGTTGCCACCGGCCGTTCTAGGCTAGGGTCAAGCGAGTTGCTTAGAACTCATACTTGAGGGTAGCTTGGACTGCCCACTGCGATTCGCCTTTAGCTTGGCGGGTATCGTAGTTTTCAACCGTAGGACGCACGTTGTAGATGTACTTGCCCGACGCAGGGTCGATACCAGCATAGTCCACGAAGCTGCGTGCCAGACCGCCGGAAGCCTGGAAGCCGACTTCATTGATACGGCCCCACTTCTTGTTCAGCATATTGCCGAAGTTCAGGAAGTCCAGCGAGAAGAAGGCTTTGTTGCCGCGCATCAGGCCTGGAATTTCCTGGCTCAGACGCAGGTCGACGCTGTTGGTCCATGGTGCGAAGTCCGAGTTGCGACGAACCACACCACCGGCCGATTTCTTCAGCACCGAGTTGCTGTTGACGACGTCCCAGAAACGCTGCTCGTTGGCTGCCTTGGCAGCGGCATCGGCACCGGTGAACAGCACTTCGCCCGAACCCTGGGACGAAGGGATGTACATCAGATCGTTGCCGGCCAGGCCGTCACCGTTCAAGTCGTTGTTGACGGTCCAGCTGAACGGTTTGCCCGAACGGCCTTCATAGAACATGCCGAAGCGGGTGTTGTAGTTGCCGAAGAACTTCTTCTGCCAGCTGATGTTGGCATTGATACGGTCCTTGACCAGGTAGTTCGAGTTCTCTGCATTCGTTTCGTTCGGATTGAAGACCGAACGGGCATTGAAGTTCGAGCTCGATACCGACGAGGTCAGTGGCGATACTTCGGTCGCGTCAGTGCGGGTGTAAGCGATCGAACCGCCGAAACCCTGGGCCATTGGACGCGACAGTTGCAGCGTCAAGACCTTGCCGTCGCCTTCGCCGGTGCGGCGTGCCACCAGGACGTTGGCAAACTTGTTGTTCGACAGTGCCTTGCTCGACACGCCAGCGGTGCCAACGACTGCACCGTTGGTCTGCCAGCTGTTCGGATTGTAACCGGCAGCGTTGTAATACAGTTGACGACCGTCTGCGCCAGTCTTGGTGACCGTACCCAGATTCAAGTTCTCGTAGTAGAGCGCATCCTTGTTCTTCAGGTAGAGGAACTCGGCGCTGGCGACCAGACCAAACCATGGCAGTTCGGTATCGAAGGCCAGGTTCGATTTCCAGATCGACGGCTGCGACAGCTTAGGATCGAGGAAGTCGACGTTCGACGCAGGGATCGCGCCAACAACTGCGGCAACAGGCTGGTTGTTCACGTCAGGGGTGAACAGGCCGCCGTTGACCGGGCAAGCTGGGGTCGAGGTGGTGCTGCAGCTGACCGTACGGGTCGCCACACCTGGGTTCGAGAACGGGTTCGACAGCCAGACCGAAGCAGCCGCGCCCTGGAACAGGCCCGAACCACCGCGCACTTGCATGTTCTTCTTCTCGTCAAGCTTGTAGTTGAAGCCAAAACGTGGCTCGATCAGGTGCTGGCCGTCGATGGTGACGGTGTTGTCCAGACCGAAACCGCCCGATTGACGGGTGTTGGTCGCGACCACGCCAGGAACCACAGGCTGGGCAGCTGCATCGTTACGCTTAGGCTTGTTGTCCACGCTAGAGACATCGATACGGGCGCCGTAGGACAGGGTCAGACGCGAGGACACGTTCCAGGTGTCTTGCAGGAAGTAGCCGGTATCGCGCATCGTGAATGCCGAAATCGCGCTCGAGAGCGAACCGCCTGGAACAGGTACTTGCACCGAGTACGACGAAGGACGGCCGATCTGGAAGTTTTCCAGAACAGCTTTTTCGATGTCGGCGTTTTGCTGGATGAACTGGGCCGTGGTCCAGCCGGTCGTGTTCGGTGCGCAGTTGAAGTTCGTTGCTGCACCGTTGAACGAGTACTTGTAGGTGGCGCTTTCGTTCACGCAACCGAAGGTGTAGTTACCGTTCACGTCCTGCAGGAAGGCGTTGTAGATCTTGTTCTTGTTCAGGTCAGCGCCGAACTTGACTTCGTGATCACCGTGGGTCCAGGTCGCACCAGCGTACAGATCGATGGTATCGGTGCCCAGCACGTTGTTTTGACGGCTACGCTCGGTACCGAAGTTCAGGAAGCGGCTGGTACCGGCGGCGCCAGTTGGCAGCGGGCCGACAAAGTTCAGGGCCATCGCTGGCAGACGCGAATTGTTTTGCGGTACCGAGTCGTAGACGCGCTTTGACGCTTTCAGTTCGGTCGAGAAGGTTGGGCTCCAGTCGGACGTCAATTGGCCGACGTAGGTGTCGATGGTTTTGACTTGCGAGTAGAAGTAGGAGTTCAGCGCGACGCCGGTTGCCGACAGGCCAGGGAATTGCGGTTCAGCCTGGGAGGTACGCGAGTAGCGCGCCATCAGACGGTGATCGTCATTGATGTTCCAGTCCAGTTTCAACATGTTTTCGCGCGATTTGAGCGCGGTACCTGCTGGAACCGAGGTGTCACCGATGTTCATGCCGTAGGTGTTCTGGGCAATGGTCTGGGCCGAGGTGATGGCGGTCGGGGAAATGCCAACCGTGGTGCCGCGACCGCTGCCGATGGCGCCGAAGTCTGGTGCCGTACGGGTGCTGTTGAATTCTTCGGACAGCGCGAACAGGAACAGCTTGTCCTTGACCAGCGGGCCGCTGACCCAACCGCCTTTGGTGGTTTCCTTGAACGGGGCTGGCTGGAAGTAGCTGCCGTCGGTCACGTTGTAACGCTCGCCTGCGCCCTTGTCATTGCGGAAGACGTAGTACAGGCCGCCCTTCCAGGTGTTGGTACCGGACTTGGTGACGGCGTTGATGTTCGCGCCGGTGTAACCCTTTTGCGTCACATCGTAGTTGGCGACGTTCACCTGCACCGACTGGATCGCTTCGATCGAAATTGGCTGACGCGCGGTTGGCGAACCGTTCGACTCGAGGCCGAAGGTATCATTCACGGCCACGCCGTCAATGGTCATCGAGTTGTAGCGCGAGTTCTGGCCGGCGACGGAGATTTCACCGCGCTCTTTGTCAGTCTGCGAAACACGTGGGTCCGAACGGGCGTAGTCTTGCAGGTTACGCTGGATCGAGGCCTGGGTCAGGATTTCGGTGGCGCCAATGGCGGTGCCCGAACCCATGGAGGTGCGCGAGAATTTTTCCGAACGGGCAGCCGAACCGGTCACAACCACCGATTGCACTGGTGCGCCCAGGGTTGCATCAACGGCCGAGGTTTCAGCCAGGTTGGTGTAGATGCCTTCGCGCTTTTCGGTAACGCCGTTCTTGGTAATGATGATCGTGTACGGACCGCCGGTACGCAGACCGCGGGCCACATAGCGGCCTTCGGCGTCGGTAACGACATTGCTGACCGAACCGGACTCGGTGTGGACGATGGACACGGTGGCGCCGCCTGCAGGACGACCGTCTGGGCCCGAAATGCGACCGCCAATGGCGGAAGTGGTGTTCTGAGCGAAGGTCGGTGCTGCCGACAACGCGATGGACAAAGCCAGCGCCAGCTTGGTCAGCTGAATCCGTTTTTGATTGATCATTGTATAACCCCAAAAAATGCTAATAGTTGTGTGGCAGGCGTGAAGACCTGCCCTCTGTACTTTGCTGCTTTCCTGACTAGATACGCCGGGGCGCACCAGTTTGCTGCTTGTTTCAAAATCGTGTCCCGCAGTCAGCAAAAATTGCGAAGGCGCAATTTTACCCGTTTTTCGTGTCAACTTCATGACATGAAATCCCTGACAAGGTTGGTTTATTCGACCAACTATGCATTAAGGTCTTCTGCCAGACAAATACCATTTCATTTAGGCATTTATATTTTATAAATATAAATTCGCCAACACTTCCCTGCTTTGTGACCTAAACGAGCCGTCGCCCCAGCGAAAACTTCTATCTGTGATTATAAAGGAGCCATTCTTGGCGGAAATCCTTTCCCGTCGTTTTTCAACAAAGGTTGGTCCGCGCACGCAAATGTGTAGCGGGCAGGCCACACAGTTGCTGAGGCGTCACGTATTGACATTAATCAAATGTCATCCAAGTGCTCAGAAACAACAACGCCCGCGCAAGGCGGGCGTTGCTTGGGGAAAAGAAAAAAGCTCAGCGCCTGGTGGGCGTGGCCGCCAACTTGGCCATATTGCTTTCGAAAATAGCAAAGCGGGCATCGAGCTGGTGCGTGAGACGCTGTTTGTCGGCCTCAGCGAGGAAGGCGTAGCGCAGGCTGTTGTACGAGGCCTTCTTGATTTCCGCATAACTGGGCTTGTAACGGCTGGCAAAGAGCATGTACTCCTGGGCCAGCGTATGGCGCGTCACGCCCGCGTCGTCGGTGGAAATCACATACGGAACGCCGTAACGGCGGTACAGGGTCACCGGATGATTGTCGCCCTTGATGCCCGAAATGAAAGCATTGCTGGTCAAGTTGATTTCAACAGCAATATCGCGCTCGCGCATGGTCTGCATGATGGCCAACACATTCGATTCATGGGCCAGGTCGATGCCATGGCCGATGCGCTGGGCGCCAGCCACATTGATGGCCTGGTCAATGTGAAAACGCAGGCCGTCCGGCGGCACGTCGCCCAGGGCCAGTTCGCCCGCGTGCAGGGCCAGCTTCACGTTCGGATAGCGCGCTTTCAAGAATTGGAACATCTTCATGTGCAGCGCATAGTCGCGCATGGACACGGCCTGGCTTTCCTGGCCCACGATATTGACGCCCACAATCAGGGGGCTCTGGCTGGCCGCCTTGAAGGCCGAGACCATGGACGAAAAGACCTGGGACGGCGCGAGCAGGCGCAGCACGTAAGCCTGGTAGCGCATGGTAAAGCGCTCGTCATCGATACCGGTGGCGGCACTGGCGATCTTGTTGACATAGTCAGCCTGGCTCTTGCCGAAGGCGGCATCCTGCTCCAGTGTCGCGCTCCAGGCGCGCATGGCCTCGGTCAGCGCGGCATCGGTAGCGCCCGGCTGCCAGAACGCGGCGTCAAAGTCGGCGTTATGGGTAAATGGCGCCAGCTTGAACATGGTTTCAATGTAGCTGGTGTTTTCCTGGATCGCGCGTTTTTTCAGCTCCTGCAAGCCTTCAGCGAAATTGGCGTTCGATACAGGGCCGAAGTAGCCAAAGGTCTGGAAGAACTGGCGGTCCGGCGGGCTTTGCAGGGCGCCGTGGTTGTCAAAGTCCTTGCTCGACCAGCGCTGCAGCAGTTCGCGGTAGGTCAGGTCGTCAGCCAGTACTTCGGCCGTGTTCAGGCACTGGCGCTCGGCTGCCGGCTTGGCGCGTTCGGCAGCGACGACGTCCTTGTTCGTTTCGATGCGATAGCTTTGCTTGTTCACGCAATAGCCCTGCTTGTCGAGCCAGTCGACATACTGCTCGGCGTAGATGGCGCCCGAATAATGATGGTGCAGATCGCCGCCCTTGGGCATTTGCGAAAAGAACAGGGTCAGTTCGGCCGTCTTCGGCTCGGCGCCTGCCACCAGGCTGGCCAGATGACGGGCGGTGGCCGCTTCGTTGGCTTTTGCCGCGGGCGTGGCCGCCTGGACGTTCGCTGCCAGCGCCAGTGCGATCAGCAGAACGCGCGATGTGATGGTCATGTAGGCTCTCTCGGGTAAGGGAATGCGTGTAAAGACGAACACTAGCGGCTGTGCACCAGTTGCCCGCATGCGTAAGTGGCAGCGATGGCGCGATCGTCGCCCAGCAGTGCCAGCGCAAACAGCAGCTCTTCGAGGTTGTCGCAGCGCTCGGTACGGCGCGCCAACAGTGGCGTCGCCTTGGGGTCGAGCACGATGAAATCGGCTTCGGCGCCCTTCACGAAATTGCCTATCGTTCCTTCGAGTTGCATGCTGCGTGCAGCGCCCAGCGTGGCCATATAGAACATGCGCACGGCAGGCAAGTAACTGCCTTTCAAGCGTGCTACTTTATAGGCTTCATTCATTGTTTGCAACATGGAGAACGAGGTGCCAGCGCCCACGTCGGTGGCCAGCGAGACTGCCACCCCGGCGGCACCAGCTTTCTCGAAATCGAACAGGCCAGAGCCGAGGAAGAGGTTGGAGGTCGGGCACACGGCAGCGGCAGCGCCCGACTCGGCCATGCGCGCAAAATCCTGGCCATCGAGCCAGATACAGTGTCCATACATGGCGCGCGGGCGCATCAGGCCATAGCTGTCATACACATCCAGATAACTGCGCGCCTTGGGAAACAGGGACTTGACCCAGCTGCATTCATCCGGGTTTTCCGATACATGGGTCTGGATGTAGGTATCCGGATAAGCGCTTGCCAGTTCGCCCGTCAGTTGCAACTGCGCCTCGGTGGAGGTGGGCGCAAAGCGCGGCGTGATGGCATACATGGCGCGGCCCTGGTGGTGCCACTTCTTGATCAGCTCTTCGGTATCGCGCGCGCCGCTCTCGGCCGTGTCGCGCAAGAACTCCGGGCAATTGCGGTCCATCAGCACCTTGCCGGCGGCCATGCGCAGATTGCGCGCCGCACTCGCTTCGAAGAAAGCATCGACCGAGGCGCGGTGCACCGTGCAATACACCATGGCTGTGGTGGTGCCGGATCGCAGCAACTGGTCGAGGAAGAAGTCGGCCACTTCGCGCGCATGGACCGGGTCACCAAACTGTCGCTCGGTAGGAAAGGTGTAGGTTTCCAGCCAGGGCAAGAGGCCAGGCGCCGGCGAGGCAATCATGTCGGTCTGCGGGAAATGCAGGTGGGTGTCGATAAAGCCGGGCATGATCAGCTTGCCACGATGGTCGTGAACGGGTGTGCCGGGAGGCAGGCTGGCAAGCAGAGCGGCGTAGTCGCCAGCGGCCTGCACCTTGCCGCTCTCGATGACCAAGAGGCCATCCTCGTACCAGGCAATGCCCTCTTCGCCAAACGCGGGATCGGCGGTAAAGTGCAGCAGGCTGGCGCGATAGGCGTGCAGGGACATGGGTATTGCGTTTGACATCAGTTGCTTTCGGATTGCGTTATTGTTCAGCCTACCACTTGCAGCCTTGCCGTGGGCGCGCTCTGTGCCACACTGGCCTGCTGTTGCCAGACCATCAGCAGTTGGGCGGCGACCGACGCGGCGATGACCGCCGGCGCCTTGTCGGCAATGCCTGGCAGCCCGATCGGGCACACCATGGCGTCGATACGTGATGCGTCCACGCCCTTCTGGCGCAGACGATGTTCAAACTGGCGGCGCTTGGTCATGGAGCCGATCAGGCCAAACCAGCCAATGTCGGCGCGCGCCATGATCGCTTCGGTCAGACGCTGGTCGAGGGCATGGCTGTGGGTCATGACCAGATAGGTGGCGCCCGATGGCGCGGATGCCACCAGGGCTTCGGGCATGTCGGTCGCCTCCACCGTGACATTCGATGGCAGGTCGGCAGGGAACATGTCGTCCCGCTCATCGACCCAGGTAATGTGGCATGGCAGGGGCGCCAGCGCGCGCACGATGGCCAGGCCCACGTGGCCGGCACCGAACAGCACGAGATGGGCGCGCGGCGCCGGCACCGCGTCGACCAGCCAGCGGCGGCCATCCTGCTCCTGCATCACGTGGGTGCCGCGCGTGGTGGAAAATACCGGCGTGGCAGCGCCCCACAAGGGGTGTGCATCGCCATCAAACAGGGCGCTGTCGGCGTCGCCGTCAAGCGCGACCATGCGCCAGCTATCTTCGGCACGCCGGGCGCGCAGCTTCGCCAGGACGCCAGCATCGGCCAGCTCGAACGCCAGGTGCACCACACCGCCGCAGCACTGTCCCAAACCGGGACCGAGAGCAAAGCGTTCAAGGTGGCGCTGCCGGCCGTCCTGCAGCATGGCGCGCGCGATGTCCACTGCCCGCAGTTCCAGATGCCCCCCGCCAATGGTGTCCTGTGCGCGCTGCGCCGTCACCAGCATGCGGGCTCCTGCTTCACGCGGCCCGGAGCCTTCGACGTGGGCCACCGTGACCAGCACGGCAGGCGCGTCGACCATGGCAGATAGCCAGTCGTTCATCACGCCGCCAATTCGACCGCTGCGATCGCGTTAAGGATCGCCTCGCTGGTGGCAGGCGCGTTCAGTGGTGGATTGACCTTGTGCCCGCCGACGCTGGAGATGGCATCGCGAATCGCAAAGAACACCGAGAACGGCAGCAGCAAGGGCGGCTCGCCCACGGCCTTGGAACGGTGGATACTGTCCTCCACGTTGGCGTTGTTATACAGCCGCACACGGAAGTCTTCCGGGCAGTCGGACACGCCAGGAATCTTGTAGGTGGACGGCGCATGCGTCATCAGTTTGCCGGCCGGGTTCCACCACAATTCTTCGGTGGTCAACCAGCCCATGCCCTGGATGAAGGCCCCTTCCACCTGCCCGATGTCGATCGCAGGATTGAGGGATTTGCCAGCGTCATACAGTGCATCGGCGCGCAACAGCTTCCATTCGCCGGTGAGGGTATCGACCACCACTTCGGCCACGGCAGCGCCGTAGGCAAAGTAGGAGAAGGGATGACCGTTCATGGTTTTCGGATCCCAGTGCAAATTGGGCGTGGCATAAAAGCCGTCGGACCACAGCTGCACGCGTGCCAGGTACGCCTTCTGCACCAGCAGTTCGAAGGGTACGTCGTGACCGTTGACATGGACATGGTCGGCCGCGAACACCACATCCGCCTCCACCCCGCCATACAGCTTCACGGCATAGGCGGCCAGGCGTTCGCGGATCTGGCGCGCGGCATCCTGGGCAGCCTTGCCGTTAAGGTCAGCCCCGGTGGAAGCTGCCGTGGCCGAGGTATTGGCCACCTTGCTGGTATCGGTGGCGGTGGCGCGCACACGCGCCATGTCCACGCCCAGTTCATGCGCCACCACCTGCATCACCTTGGTGTTGATGCCCTGCCCCATTTCGGTCCCGCCGTGGTTGACCAGAATCGACCCGTCCACGTACACGTGCACCAGCGCGCCGGCCTGGTTCAGGTGGGTGACGTTAAAGGCGATGCCGAATTTGACGGGTGTGAGCGCCAGGCCTTTTTTCAGGACGGGATTGCTGCTATTCCAGGCGTTGATGGCAGCGCGACGCGCGCGGTAGTCGCTGCTCTGTTCGAGCTCCGCACTGAGCGCGTGAATCACATTGTCGACAATGACCTGGCCATAGGGCGTCACGTTGTTGCTATCGCGGCCATAGAAATTAAGGCGCCGGATATCGAGCGCGTCGCGGCCCAGGTTGCGGGCGATTTCGTCGATGATGTATTCAATGGCGATCGCCCCTTGCGGGCCGCCAAAGCCGCGAAACGCGGTATTGGACTGGGTATTGGTCTTGCCGCAGGCGGCGCGGATATCCACGTCCGACAGGTAGTAGGTATTGTCGAAGTGGCAGACCGCACGCGTGGCCACGGGGCCGGACAGATCGGCCGAATAGCCGGCGCGCGTGACCATGTCGACC
Organism: Massilia sp.; assembly: GCA_045810445.1. Lineage (GTDB taxonomy): Bacteria > Pseudomonadota > Gammaproteobacteria > Burkholderiales > Burkholderiaceae_D > Telluria_A. Next base: position 2,861 of record JBJMVX010000138.1, on the reverse strand, counting down.
TTGGCGGCGATGATCTTGCCAGTGTCGTCGTAACCCACTTCATACTCGTAATGGAAGCAGTGGCGCTTGCCCGTGACGAGCATGTCGTCATCGCGGTCGGCGCGCAGCTTGACCGGGCGTTTCAGGCGCGAGGCCGCAATGGCCGACGCAGCTGCCCACATGGCAGACTGCGACTCCTTGCCGCCAAAGCCGCCACCCATGCGGCGGCACTCGACAACGATGTTATGCGAGTGCACACCGAGTGCGTGGGCCACCACATGCTGCATCTCGCTCGGGTGCTGGGTCGAACAGAGCACCAGCATGCCCTTGTCTTCCTTGGGAATGGCGTAGGAGATCTGGCCTTCCAGGTAGAACTGCTCCTGGCCGCCCACATACAGTTCGCCCTTGACGCTATGCGGCGCGGTCTCGAAGGCGGCCTGGTAATTGCCGCGCGTGAGCTGCATCGGCGGCAGCACGTAGGACTTGGCGGCGCGGGCCGCTTGCGGGGTCAAAATCGCGGGCAGCTCTTCGTACGTGACGTTGGCCAGTCGCGCAGCGCGTCGTGCCTGGTCGTGGGTTTCAGCGACCACGATAAAAATCGGCTGGCCCACATACAGCACCACGCCGTCGGCGAGAATCGGGTCGTCATGGATGATGGGACCGCAATCGTTGGTGCCGGGAATATCGGCCACGGTGTACACCGCCACCACGCCGGCGCTGGCGCGCACCGGTGCCAGGTCCACAGCCAGCAGCTTGGCGTGGGCCTTGGACGACAGGCCAAGGGCCGCGTGCAGCGTGCCCTGGACTTCGGGAATGTCGTCGGTGTAGGTCGCCTGGCCCAGGACATGGAGGGTGGCCGATTCGTGGGGACGGGACAGGCCAACGCCAGTCCACGCTGCGGTTTTGATTGATGGTACGCCTGCGTCGTTCATGGTGTTCTCCTTACGCGCGCACGGCGAAAGCATTGACGGCGGCTGGCGCCAGGGGCGCTTGCAAGCGTGTCTCGAACCAGAAGCGGCGCAGCAGGTTCTGGGCCGCCTTCATGCGGTAGGCGGAGGAGGCGCGCATGTCCGACAGGGGCGCATAATCCGTGCTCATGGCCGCCATGGCAGCGGCGACGGTCGCTTCGCTCCAGGGCTGGCCCACCAGCAGTGCCTCCGTGGCAGCGGCGCGCTTGGGCGTTGCTGCCATGCCGCCAAAGGCGATGCGCGCCTCAAGGACGATGTCGCCATCGAGGCGAATTGCGAAGGCCGCGCACACGGCAGAAATATCCTGGTCAAAGCGCTTGGCCAGTTTGTAGGTACGGAACTGCACGCCAGCACGCGGCAGCGGCACCCGCACAGCCTGCACGAATTCATCGGGCCGCATGTCCTTCTTCTGGTAGGCCAGGTACAGGTCCTCCAGCGCCAGCACGCGGGTGCCGGCAGCACTGCCCAGCACAACCTCGCTGCCCAGGGCAATGAGCCAGGGCATGGAGTCGCCGATGGGTGAGCCATTGGCCACGTTGCCACCAAGGGTGCCGGCGTTGCGGATGGGGAGGGAGGCAAAGCGTTGCCACATCTCGCCCAGTTGATCCGGATAATGCGCGTACACGGCGCGGTAAGCGTCTTCCAGCGTGACGCCGGCGCCGATCTCGAGCATGTCGCCAACAACAGCCACGCGCCGCAGCTCGTCGACCTGGCCCAGGTAGATGATGTCGCCCAGCTCGCGCATCTGCTTGGTGACCCACAGGCCAATGTCGGTGGAGCCGGCCAATAGAGTTGCTGCCGGATGGGCCGCGCGCAGGCTACGCAATGCGTCCAGGGTGCGGGGGGCGTGGAACTGGCCTGCGCCAGCGCTGTAGCTGAAGGTGCCGCTGCGCTGCAGGGTCGCCAGCTGGGCGCTGAGCGCCTCGCGGTCGAAAGCGACGGCAGGCAGCTCGTTCATGCGCATGGCCGCGTCGATGATGGGGCGGTAACCAGTGCAGCGGCACAGATTGCCAGACAAGGCATCGTCGACCTGGCAACGGGTGGGCTTGACGCCGTCCTGTTTCAGATACATGCCCCACAAGGACATGACGAAGCCAGGCGTGCAGAAGCCGCACTGGGAGCCGTGGCATTCGACCATGGCTTGCTGGACCGGGTGCAGGCTGCCGTCCGGCTGCTGCACGTCTTCGACCGAGAACAGGGCCTTGCCATCCAAGGTAGGCGCCAGCTGAATACAGGCGTTGACGGCCTTCATCTCGAGCTGGCCATCGTTGAGCGAACCGAGCACCACGGTGCAGGCGCCGCAATCGCCTTCGGCGCAGCCTTCCTTGGTGCCGGTGCAATGCAAGTCTTCGCGCAGCAGTTGCAAGACGGTCTGGGTGGTCGCGACATTGCTGAGCTCGCGTACGGCGCCCTGGTAGTAGAAACGAATCGGTGTTGACATTCTTGCCTCGGCTTTATCCCAGCCTACAAGGTTAGCACTGGGATGCTGCTCGACTATAGTGTTTTGGGTATTTTGGATATCATCAAGGGCGCATAATGCTTAACTACCACCGCCGCTAGCCCACCAGCGTCATGTCCAACACCACCACTGTCCTTGCGAAAGCGAGGACCCATTCGGCCTGTGCTCAGATCACCCTTTGCTGTAGCGGCACGGCAGTATGGGTCCTCGCTTTCGCAAGGACAGTGGGGGTGGTAACTTGCCGCCCGTGGCATGGAGAGCTCAGCTGCCCGTACAAGGATGAGTGGCGCGCCAGTGGCGGGCAATGTCAATGTGGCGCGTGATCCACACCTGTTCGTGTCCCTGCACATAATCGAGAAAACGCGCCAGCGCCGCAGCCCTCCCCGGCCGCCCGACAATACGGCAGTGCAGGCCAATCGAGAGCATCTTCGGCTGGTTCAGCCCTGCCGGGTCGC
>JBJMVX010000137.1:0-7639 GCA_045810445.1 Massilia sp. | reverse complement strand
GGGCGTGACGGACGTGATCTATCCGCAGTTCGCCACCCACAACGCGCACAGCCTGTCCGTGATCTACACCTGGGCCAAGCAGGATGGCGTGAACGACTACGAATTCCAGTGCCTGCACGGTATGGGCGAGACGCTGTACGACCAGGTGGTAGGCAAGGACAATCTGGACAAGGCTTGCCGCATCTACGCGCCTGTCGGCTCCCACGAAACCCTGCTTGCCTACCTGGTGCGACGCCTGCTGGAAAACGGCGCCAATTCCTCGTTCGTGAATCAGATCGTCGACGAGAAAGTCGCCATCGATAGCCTGATCGCCGATCCGTATGAACAATCGCGTGCGCAGGGTGGGGCGCCACATCCCGGCATCGTGCTGCCGCTGCAGTTGTTTGGCAATGAGCGCAGCAATTCGGCAGGTCTGGATCTGGCCAATGAAGACATATTGCGTACGTTGGGCGAAACGCTTACGCGCCCACGCAACTACGAAGCCGGTCCGCTGATCGACGGCCCGCTCGAGGCGCCTGTTTGGCATAACGTGCTCAATCCAGCGCAGCATGGCGATATCGTCGGCCGTGTATCGGAAGCCAATGCCGCCGATGTGGCACACGCGCTCGATAGCGCCAGTGCGTACGCCATGGACTGGCAAACCACAGCGCCGTCCGAGCGCGCCAAGCTCATTGCCAAAGTGGCTGATCTGTTTGAAGACAATTACGACGAGTTGATGGCCCTGGCCATTCGCGAGGCCGGCAAATCGCTGCCCAATGCGATTGCCGAAATCCGCGAAGCGGTCGATTTTTTACGTTACTACGCGGCCCAGGTCGACGGCACCCAGAACGTGCTGGCACTGGGTCCTGTCGCCTGTATCAGCCCATGGAACTTCCCGCTCGCGATTTTCACTGGCCAGGTGGCAGCGGCCCTCGCAGCCGGCAACGTGGTGCTGGCAAAACCTGCGGAACAAACGCCCTTGATTGCGCACCGCGCGGTGCAGCTGTTTCACCAGGCCGGCATTCCACGTGGCGCGCTGCAGTTGCTGCCGGGCCGCGGTGAAGTCGTCGGCGCCCGCCTGTGCGCCGACCCGCGCGTGAAAGGCGTCATATTCACCGGTTCCACCGAAGTGGCGCAGCTGATCAACCGCACCCTGGCCACCCGCGCAGCTGCAGAAAACAGCGACATCGCGCTGATCGCCGAAACGGGCGGGCAGAATGCCTTGATCGTCGACTCCTCGGCGCTGCCGGAACAGGTGGTCCAGGATGTGATGACCTCCGCTTTTGATAGCGCAGGCCAGCGCTGCTCGGCGTTGCGTGTGCTGTTTTTGCAGGAAGATATCGCCGACAAAACCATCAAGATGCTCAAAGGCGCGATGCAGGAACTGCGCGTCGGGAATCCGGATCGCCTCAGTACCGATATCGGTCCCGTCATCGACAGCGAAGCGCAGCAAAATCTGCTCAAACATATCGCCCGCATCAAGGCCAGCGCCAAATCGCACTTTGCGCTTGAACTGCCAGCGAACCTGAACGCACAAGGCACTTTCGTCGCGCCGACCGTGCTGGAAATTGGCTCGCTGGCGGAATTGACACAGGAAGTCTTCGGCCCTGTGCTGCACATCATCCGTTATCGCCGCGCGGACCTGGGCACCATCGTTGATTCGATCAATGCCACCGGCTTCGGCCTGACGCTGGGCGTGCATTCGCGGATCGATGAAACGATTGACTTCATCACCGCGCGTGCCCACGTCGGTAATATCTATGTGAACCGCAATATCGTGGGTGCCGTCGTTGGCGTGCAGCCCTTTGGTGGCGAAGGCAAATCTGGCACTGGTCCAAAAGCCGGTGGTCCGCTGTACGTGAAACGCTTGCAGAAGGGCGCACCGGCACTGCTGCAGCACGAACGCAAGGCCAGCGCCGGCCTGGACGCCCTGCTCGAATGGGCACGCACGCATGGCCATCAGCGCGTCACCACGCTGGCCGAACAATACATGCGCACCACGCTGCTGGGGACCTCGCTGTCCCTGCCAGGTCCAACGGGCGAGCGTAATGCACTCTCGTTCGCGCAGCGAGGCACGGTGCTGTGCGCCGCATCGACCATCGGTGTGCTGCTCAATCAATTGGCGGCCGTTCTCGCCACTGGCAACCGCGCACTCGTGGTGGCCCAATCGCGCGATGTGATCCCGCAAGGATTGCCGGCGCAAGTCAAGGAGCTGATCGACTTTGCCGACAGCCTGGAAAGCTGCAAGGGCGAATTTCAAGTCGCCCTGGTGGAAGCATCGCTCGCACACAGTTTGCGTTCGCAACTGGCGGCGCGCGATGGCGCAATTATCGGCATGATCGACACTACCGAAGAGGGTGCGATTGCGCTGTGGCGTCTGGTCGCCGAACGCGCCTTGTGCGTGAACACGACTGCCGCTGGTGGTAACGCCAGCTTGATGACGCTGGGACTGTAAGCAGCACGCTGTCTATTTGATTAACCCTTGGAGGATGACATGATCGTAGGCGTACCAAAAGAGATCAAGAATAATGAGTTCCGTGTTGGACTGACACCCCCAAGTGTGCGCGAGCTGACGTCGCGCGGGCACCAGGTTCTGGTGCAAACAAATGCAGGCGGTGAGATTGGCCTGTCGGACGAACAGTATGTGGCGGCAGGCGCTGTCATCATCGCCACGGCCAAGGAAATCTTTGCGCGCGCGGACATGATCGTCAAGGTCAAAGAACCGCAACCGGTTGAATGCGCGATGCTGCGCGAAGGTCAGATTCTTTATACCTATCTGCACCTGGCGCCGGACCCGGAACAAACGGCAGCGCTGGTCAAGTCGGGCGCCGTGTGCATCGCCTACGAAACCATCACCGGTGCCGGCGGTGGCTTGCCGCTGCTCGCGCCCATGAGCGAGGTTGCAGGGCGCATGGCCATTCAAGCTGGCGCCGCGCATCTGGAAAAATCCAAGGGGGGCATGGGCTTGCTCTTAGGTGGTGTGCCTGGCGTAGCTGCCGGTCATATCGTGATCATTGGTGCCGGTGTGGTGGGTACCAATGCCATGCAAATGGCAGTGGGTACCGGCGCGCGCGTCACTGTGCTCGATAAGAGTATCGACCGTTTGCGTCAACTTGATCTGGTGTATGGCAACCGCATCTCGACGCAATATTCGAACGCCCATTCGATTGAGGAAGCAGTGCTGTCGGCCGATCTGGTGATTGGTGGTGTGCTGGTGCCTGGCGCGGCCGCGCCGAAGCTGGTCACACGCAGCATGATCAGCCGCATGAAGCAGGGCGCAGTGGTGGTGGATGTGGCGATTGACCAGGGCGGCTGCTTTGAGACCTCGCACGCGACCACGCATGCTGATCCGACCTATGTGGTGGACGGCGTGGTGCACTACTGCGTCGCCAATATGCCGGGCGCTGTGGCGCGCACTTCCACCTTCGCCTTGAACAACGCGACCATCGGTCACGCGATTGCGCTGGCGGAGAAGGGCTGGCAGAAGGCGCTGGAGGATGACAAGCATTTGCGCAATGGCTTGAACGTCTGCAAAGGCAAAGTCACCTACGCTGCCGTGGCACGAGACTTGGGGTATGAATATACGCCGGCGGAAGGCTTACTCAACGGCTAACACGAAAGCGACAGTCACGTCGTCCCCACGAAGGTGGGGACCCATACAAGCTTCAAGTCGTACGGGTCCCCAATCATCGCCCCAGCGCTGCCAGTACTAGCGCACACCCTTCAGCGAAGTACAAAAGCGCATAACAATGTGAAAAGCGTAGCGCGACGCTACCGCCTTCACAAAGCGCATAAAATCATGTGCCGCGCCTTCATTGGCGTTGTCTGAAATCGATCGAATCACCGCAAACGGCACCCCCAGCTCAAAACACACCTGGGCTACGGCCGCCCCTTCCATCTCCACTGCCAACAAACCCGGTAATTCAGCCCCCAAGGCGTTGATATGTGCCGCACTGCTGATGAATTGGTCCCCGCTGGCAATCAGTCCCCGATGCACACGTGGCCCCGTCAGGCGAAAATCAGCTTTCTCTGCCTGGGCGATCGCGCTGTCAAAATCCTGCTCCAGGAAATCTCTCGCCGCGCCCGCAAGGACTTGACTCAGATGAAGATCTGACGGGAAGTGGGTCAAGCCCGTCAACGGGACTTCGTGACGCGGAAACAGGGGACTGGCATCCATGTCGTACTGCACCAGCGAGTCAGCCACCACCAGGTCACCAACTCGTACCCCAACGTCACCTGCACCGGCAACACCTGTGAACAGCAAATGCGTCACGCCAAATTTTTCGATCAGGATGGTCGCAGTTGTTGCAGCAGCAACCTTCCCTATCCGCGACAGAACGCACACAGCAGCGATTCCCGCGATATTGCCTGCCGTGTAGCTGCGCATGCCGTGCATGACCGTGACGGGGCTCTGCATGGCTTCTACCAGCCCTTCCTGCTCTTCCTGAAGTGCGCTGATGATTCCGAGACGCATATTCTTTTCTTTCAATCTTTCCGTAGGGCTTGCCACTGTAGCACGAGGCGTTTTCCCCGTTGTTCGCTTGGTTTACTGTTTTATATAAAGAGTATGTATACAAATTTAGTAGTGATAGTAAACGGGAGGAAAATTGTGGATAAGTCGTTTACTTGCTTTGTTAACAGCCGTTTACCGCGTTTGAAACTAGCTGGACAAGGTTTGTATCGTTCAAGGATGAGTGTTGAACAAAAATCTGGGTGTGGACAAAGAGCGAGGTTTTGCACAACTGGCCCTGTGGATATCCAATGACTTATCCACACTGCGTTGGCTGGTCGTTTTATTTTTGTCTTCAAAAAGGAACTTGCTTCAGCGAATTTTTTCACCGGCTTTTCGGGTTTGCTTTTTTTTTCGGGCAGTTGATTGTTTACTTAAGAAGGTAATATATAAGGTTAATAGTAGTAGTTAACGCAGGCTGTTTTCTGTGGATAAGCCAATATTTCTGAACAAAATCATGAGCTTGGAAGCAGTATAAGCCCACTGCTTTTCCTGTATCCGCTTGGGGTCAATTCTGGACAAAAATCAGGCTGTGCATAAATTCCTTCTTATCCACAATTGACCCCTGTGGATATCCAAACACTTATCCACAGGTGACATGATGAATCTGCAATCCTTGTCGAAATTTCCCATCATCCAGGGTCCGATGGCTGGTGGCGCGACCACGCCCGAGCTGGTAGCTGCTGTCTCCAATGCTGGCGGCCTGGGCTCGCTGGCCGCTTCCTTGCTCTCCCCAGCGGGGATTCAGGACCAAGTGGCACGCGTTCGCAGCTTGAGCACAGCGCCCTTCCTGATCAATCTGTTCGTTCTCAAGACGCCAGCGCCGTCCGAACAGCAGATCGCGGATGCCGTTGGCTTGCTTAAGCCCCTTTGGCAAAGCCTGGGTTGGGATGCCTTCCCCAGGCCGGCCAAGTGGTGCGAAGACTTTGACGCCCAGTTTGATGCGCTGATTGCCGCACGCCCGGCGGCTGCCAGTTTCACCTTTGGCATCTTGAGCGCAGCCCAGGTCGAGCGTATGCATGACGCTGGCATCTTCGTCATCGGCACCGCCACGACGGTAGCCGAAGTCCAGGCCTGGGAAACCGTGGGCGCTGATGCCGTGGTGGCATCGGGCGTGGAATCTGGCGGCCATCGGGGAACCTTCCTGGTGCCACAGGAAGAGGCAACCCTGCCGGCGCGCGAATTCTGGCCCTTGGCAGCGGCCGCCGTAAAAATTCCCGTGATTGCTGCCGGGGCAATCATGACCGGGGTCGATATTCGCGAAGCCTTGTCGCTTGGCGCCCAGGCTGTGCAAATGGGCAGCGCTTTTCTGGTGTGCGACGAGTCCGGTATCAATGCCACTTACCGCCGTGCGCTGTTGGAAGTTGGCGACAAGCCCACCCGGTTGACCCGTGTATTTTCTGGTCGTTATGCACGTGGAATCGAAAATCGCTTTATGCGTGAAATGGAAGATGTCGCGAAAGCAATTCCCGCGTATCCTGTCCAGAACGCGCTGACCACCCCGATACGGGCTGCCGCCGCAGCCAAGGGCGACCCTGAACTGATGTCGCTTTGGGCTGGTACAGCAATCGGGCGCGCACGACCGATGCCGGTGGCCGCCTTGATGCAAATGCTGGTGGCGGAGATGCGCGACCAATAACTGGATGAGTAACAGGAGCAAGCTTGGAATCAGCAGGAACTTACGATTACATCATTGTCGGCGCCGGAACTGCGGGCTGCGTACTGGCCAATCGCCTAACCCGCAAACCGAATGTGGAAGTCTTGCTGATTGAAGCGGGTGGCCGTGACGACTATCTCTGGATCCATATCCCCGTCGGTTATTTGCACTGCATCGGCAATCCGCGCACGGACTGGTTGTTCAAGACTGAGCCAGACGCTGGCCTGGGCGGCAGGGCGCTGATTTACCCGCGCGGCAAGGTGCTTGGCGGCAGTTCCTCGATCAACGGCATGATTTATATGCGCGGCCAGGCCCAGGATTACGATCGCTGGGCAACTGAAACAGGCGACAGTTCCTGGTGCTGGGATCGGGTCCTGCCGATGTTCATGAAAAGCGAAGACTATTACGGCGGCAGTAGTGCCGTGCATGGCACCGGCGGCGAATGGCGGGTGGAAAAGCAGCGCCTGTCCTGGCAAATTCTTGACGCTTTCCGCGATGCTGCCGAGCAGACTGGCATTCGCAAGACCGAGGATTTCAACGGCGGCGACAACGAAGGCTGCGCCTATTTCGACGTCAACCAGAAGCGCGGCATTCGCTGGAATACCGCCAAGGCTTTTCTCAAGACTGCTGCCAGCCGCCCGAATCTGACTATCATGACCGGTTGCCATGTCGAGCGCCTGATTCTGGAAGATAGCGACCAGGGCAAGGTGTGTCGTGGTGTGCAGTTTGCGGGTGGTGGCAGGATGTTCCAGGCCACGGCCACGCGTGAGGTATTGCTCACCGCCGGTGCAATCGGCTCGCCGCAGATCCTGCAATTGTCGGGTATCGGACCAGGCGCTGCCTTGCACGAACTTGGCATCAAGGTGGCGCACGACTTGCCTGGCGTTGGTGAAAATCTGCAGGACCATTTACAGCTGCGTATGATTTTCAAAGTCAGCAACGCCAAGACTCTCAATACCAGCGCGGCCTCCTGGTTCGGCAAGCTTAAGATCGGGCTGGAATACGCAGTGTGGCAAAGTGGTCCCATGTCGATGGCGCCGTCCCAGCTGGGCGCGTTTGCCCGCTCGGACCCCAGCCAAGCTACGCCCAATCTGCAATACCATGTGCAGCCGCTGTCGCTGGAAAAATTCGGAGATCCCCTGCATGCATTTCCAGCCTTCACGGCCAGCGTTTGCAATCTGCGGCCAACCTCACGTGGCCATGTGCGCATTGCGTCGGCTGATAGTTACGCGGCTCCGAAAATCACGCCCAACTATTTAAGTACAGCCGAAGACCGAAGCACGGCTGCTGCCGCCCTGACGCTAACGCGCAGCATTGTTGCCGCGCCCGCGATGGCCAAGTACGCGCCGCAAGAATTCAAACCCGGCATACACTTTCAAACGGACGAGGAGTTGGCGGCAGCCGCAGGCGCCATCGGCACTACCATTTTCCATCCGGTCGGCACGTGCAAGATGGGCAGGGCCGACGATGCGCTGGCCGTGGTCGACAGCCAG
>JBJMVX010000136.1:0-6283 GCA_045810445.1 Massilia sp. | reverse complement strand
GTTACCGCCATCACCATGAATCTGACTGACGCCCTCGGCACCACCCATGTTCGCGCACCCGAGGCGCGCATTGTCTCGCTGGTGCCTTCCATCACCGAATTGCTGTGCACCCTGGGCCTGGCGCCACAACTGGTCGGACGTACCGGCTTTTGCATCCACCCGGCCGAGGTGGTCAAGACCATCGCCAAGGTCGGTGGCACCAAGGACGTCAACATCGAGAAGATTCGCAAGCTCGCGCCCACTCACCTGGTGGTCAATATCGATGAGAATGAAAAGCCAACCGTGGAAGCGCTGGCCGAATTCGTCCCCAACATCATCGTCACCCATCCGCTGGCGCCGCGCGACAACCTGGACCTGGCGCGATTGATGGGTGGCGTTTTTGGCGTGGAAGAGAAGGCCGAGGCCTGGTGCAGCCAGTTCGAAGAGGCGTATGCCGACCTGCGGGCCACACCCAAAGGACCTGCGGCCACGGTGCTTTACTGTATCTGGCAGGATCCGTGGATGAGCATTTCCGCCGACACCTATATTGCCAGCATGCTCGCTGAACTGGGCTGGCGTACACCCGCGCTGGGTGAGGTGCGCTACCCAAGTTTTAGCTGGAGCGAGGAACTGGTGGCTGGCATCGATGGCGTGCTGCTCTCAAGCGAGCCATACCGCTTTACCCAGCAGCATGTTGACGCGCTTGAGCGCCAGATTGGCAAGCCGGTCTACCTGGTCGATGGCGAGATGTTCTCGTGGTATGGCAGCCGCGCACTGGCGGGCCTGGGGTATTTGCGGGAACTGGCCCAGCAGCGTTGCTGGGGCTAACAGCAAACCGGCCCGCGCAATGGCAGGCCGGGCAAGCGCGCAGGGGACGCTTATTCGTTCACTTCGTCGGCTTCATCGACCAACTGGGGCGTGACATGTTTTTTGTCATGCAGGCGGCCCAGGGCGCTGTCGATGGCGCGTTTGAGTTTGTCGGCGGCGCCGGAGATAGCCTGATGCAAGGTCGGTGCATGATCGCTGACAGCGATGGGCTGGTAGCCGGTGACGCGGGCTTCGAGCAGGCAGCGGTTGCCGCCATCGGCTGACTTCTGGCTGTTTTCGTCACTGAGGTGAGCTTCGACGCGAGTGATTTGTTCGGCAAAACGCTGGACTGCCGCGCTGACGACCGCATTGACATGGTCATCCAGGCCTTGATGGCGTTCAATCGTCTTGTCGGTGTTGATGTTGATTTGCATAAGCACTCCCGGTTGTTCATCAAGTCACTGTTCCAGCACGGGCGTTTCGTGTGCAGCGGAAAGCGAATCAATTTCCTGCCCGAGCCGGCAACAACGTTGCGCACACGGCTTTATCTTACACCTTTCACACGAACTGGCGCGCAGCGCTAGGCCGGCTTGGCGGCGGCGTCCAATTCCTGCTGGTGATGGGGGAAGCGGTCCATGCGCGAGAGCACAGGAAACTTCAGCACCCAGATGGCTGTCACGGCCAGCGTGGCAGCGCCACCAAACAAAATCGCGCGTACCAGGCCAAACCAACCGGCGGTCAGGCCTGACTCGAATTCGCCCAGCTCGTTGGACGCGCCGATGAAGACCGCGTTGACGGCGCTCACGCGCCCACGGATCTCGTCGGGCGTTTCAAACTGCACCAGCAAATGGCGCACATAGACGCTCACCATATCGCCCGCGCCCAACAGGAACAGGGCCACCAGCGCGATGGCAAAACTGCTGGTCCAGCCCAGCACCAGGGTGGAAAGGCCAAACACGGCAACGCCGCCAAACATCCAGGCCCCCACGCGCCGCTGGATGGGGAAGAAGGCCAGCGCCACCGAGCACAGGGCCGCGCCCACGCCAGGGGCAGTGCGCAGCAGGCCTAAGCCGGTCGGGCCAGCGTGCAGCACATCGTGGGCGTACGCGGGCAGCAGGGCTGTAGCGCCGCCGAACAGCACGGCAAACAGGTCCAGCGAAATGGCGCCCAGCATGATGGGACGCGACCAGACAAAGCGCAGGCCTTCGAGCACCGTGTGCCAGCTGGCCGGTTCGGAGGACGTCGCTTGCGGAGCGGCATGGGTAAAACTCATCAACGCGACTGAGAGCACCAGCAGGGCCGCTGCCACCAGGTAGACCGTGGCCGGTCCCGCCAGGTAAAGCAGACCGCCGATGACGGGGCCGGCAATCACCGCCACGTGAAAGGCCGAGGAACTCAGTGCCACCGCCTGGCTGAAGCTTTCGGTCGGCACCATATTGCGCAGCACTGCCTGGGTGGCCGGCATCATGAAGGCGCGCGCGCTACCGAACAGCACCAGGATGGCAAACACTGGCCACACGGCAGCGATGCCGCTGTAGGTAAAGGCCAGTAATAACAGGCCGCACAGCAACTGGGTCGCCAGGCACAGGATGATGATATTGCGGCGATTGAAGCGGTCCGCTGCATGGCCGGCAATCAGGATCAAGACCAGGAAGGGGGCAAACTGCGCCAGGCCAATCAAGCCCAGGTCAAACAGGCTGCCCGTCAACTGATAGACCTGCCAGCCGATCGCCACGCTTTGCATCTGCACCGCCAGGGTGCCAAGTACGCGCGCGCTGAGATAAAACGAAAAATTGCGGTTGCGCAGGACGCTGAAACCGGAGGACGACGAAGTCACGGACATGGAAGCTTTCGGGCAGGGCGGTGGTGGCTGGGGTAAAATAATGCTTTAGAGAATCTCTCTTGCTATTGTGCCCGATGTGCCGCGCGTCTGCTGACGGCGGCCTGAAAACGCGGGACTGCTGTCACCATGCACCACACTATTTTTGAAACGCCCATCGTCAATACGCTGATGCGCACACTGTCAGCGCGCGGTTTGCGTTTGATGGGCTGGCGCACCGAAGGCATGACGCCGGAGGAAATTGCCGCGCACCCGAAATTTATCCTGATCGCCGCGCCCCACACCAGCAATTGGGATTTTCCGATTACGCTGATGGTGTGTTTTGTGCTGCGCCTGAAGGTGTACTGGATGGCCAAGGCCAGCTTGTTCAGTTGGTATATCGGCTGGCTTTCGCGCTGGCTGGGCGGCATTCCCATTGACCGCAGCGCGAAAAACAATACGGTGCAAAACACGGTGGCTGCGTTTGCTGGGCGCGAGCGGTTGGCGGTGATCGTGGCGCCCGAAGGCACGCGCGGCAAGGTGACGCATTGGAAGACGGGGTTTTACCACATGGCGCATGGGGCCGGCGTGCCCATTGCGCTGGCCTACCTCGACTTCAAGCACAAGGCCGGTGGGATAGGTAAGATGTTTATCACCACTGGCGATATTGAAGCGGATATGGCGGAGATTCAGCAGTTCTATGCCGGCATCACGGGGAAGAACAGCGACCAGTTTGATGCCAGCACGGTCAAGCGCAGGTAGGTTTCGCTTCATCCAGGTATGCGCCGCCACCACCACCACCACCACCCCCGCCACCGCCACCACCACCACCACCACCACCGCACTGTCCTTGCGAAAGCGAGGACCCATGCTGAGCCAACGCAGCGGCGCCATGCTTCATGGAGCGAACTTTGTATGGGTCCTCGCTTTCGCAAGGACAGTGCGCGTCTGGCGGTGGTGGGGGATGCTTGCGCTTAGCGCTTAGCGCTTAGGAATGCAGATCCGCTTCACTGGTAAACGCATCGGCATAAAACTCCTCGGCCGGCAAACCGCAGCGCGCCACGTAATCGCGCCGCGCCGAATCGACCACAATCGGCGCGCCGCAGGCATACACCTGGTACCCCGACAGATCCGGCAAATCCTCCATCACGGCCGCGTGCACAAAGCCCGTGCGCCCCTGCCACTGGTCTTCCGGCTGCGCATCCGAAATGACAGGCACGTAGCGCAGCTGCGGCACACTGGCCGCCCATTGTTCACACAGCGCATGCAGGTACAGATCATGCGGGCGTCGTCCACCCCAGTACAGGCTCACCGGCCGCGTCGATTGCAGATGGATCAGGTGTTCCACCAGTGCCTTGATGGGCGCAAAGCCGGTGCCCGACGCCAGCAGCAAAATCGGCTTGTCCGAGTCTTCGCGCAGGAAGAAGCTGCCATGTGGCCCTTCAAAGCGCAGGATGTCGCGCTCCTTCATCGTGCCAAACACCTGGTCGGTAAACAGCCCGCCTGGCATATGGCGGATATGCAGTTGCAGCGGCCCTTCCAGGCTGGGCGCGCTGGCCATGCTGTAGCTGCGCCGCTTGCCATCGCGTAGCATGAATTCGATATACTGCCCGGGGCGATACGCGAGCGCTTCGCTGGCGGGCAATTGCAAGGTGACGATGATGACGTCCGGCGCGACCTTCTCCATGCTGGCCACGCGCGAGGGCATCTTGCGCACCGGGTAGTCGCTGCTGCCGGTCACTTCGCGCGCTTCGATCACCAGGTCCGCTGCGGTCGTGGCGCAGCAAAACAGGGCGTAACCCTGGGCTTTTTCATCGTCCGTCAGCGCGCGCTGTTGATAGGCTTTATGCTCGACCGTGCCAGCGACGATCTTGCCCTTGCACGAGCCGCAGGCGCCATTCTTGCAACCGTAAGGCAGGCCGACGCCGGCGCGCAGCGCTGCCGCCAACACGGTTTCGTCGGCGTCGCAGGCAAATTGGTGGCCGCTAGGCTGAACAGTAATCTGAAAAGTCATACAATCCTTGAATGAAGAACACCCATCTGAAACTACAAAGACCGCGCCTGTTGATACTCGGCTGCGGTGATGTCGGCATGCGTTTGCTGCCGCTGCTGCGCGCGCGCTTTCGCGTCTTCGCCGTCACCCGCGACGCTCAGCGTTGCGCCGCACTGCGCGCCGCCGGCGCCGTGCCCATCGTGGCCGACCTGGACCAGCCGCACACGCTGGCGCGCCTGGCCGGCCTGGCGCAGTACGTGGTGCATCTGGCGCCGCCCCAGTCGAGCGGTGTGCACGATGGCCGCACGCGCCGACTGTGCGCCATTTTACCCGAGGGCGCGCGCCTCGTTTATGTCAGTACCACCGGGGTGTATGGCGATTGCGGCGGCGCCCTGGTCGATGAAACGCGCACGGTGGCGCCCCACAATGCCCGCGCTCGGCGCCGCGTCGACGCCGAGCAGGTGCTGCGTGCCTGGGCCCGGCGTGCCCGCGCCCACCTGGCCATCCTGCGCGTGCCCGGCATTTACGCGCGCGAGCGCTTGCCGCTGCAACGTCTGGAGCAGGGCACGCCGGCCCTGTTGGCGAGTGACGATGTCTATACCAACCACATCCATGCGGACGACCTCGCGCACATCGTGGCGCTGGCCTTGTTCAGGTCCTTGCCTGGACGGATTTACCATGCGGTCGATGACAGCGTGCTGAAAATGGCCGACTATTTCGACACAGTTGCTGATGCATTCGAGATGGCCCGTCCGCCCCGCGTGGCCCGCGCGCAACTGGCGCAAGCCGTCTCGCCCATGCTGCTGTCCTTCATGTCGGAGTCGCGCCGTCTGGCCAATGCCCGCATCAAGCAGGAACTCGGTGTGCGCCTGCGTTATCCCTTGGTCGGGCCTGCCGTGGCGGCCATGGCCGCAGCAAGTGTCCGGCCTTCGCTGGTAAAATAAGGGCCGCCACACCATCTGCGAGCCATGCCATGACGTACGAAGAATACCTCGATGAAGTAACCACCCTGATCACGGAAAAATATAATCTGAGTGACGCTGCAGCGATCAAACTGGTGGTCAAGGCCCAGGATGCCGAGTTCTTTGTCATCCATGACGAGCAGGAAGCCCTGCGCACGGTGGATCGCGCCCATCAGGACGCCAAGACCCTGTTTCTGGCCAGCCAGAAGAAATAATCCGGCCTGGTGTGCCAGGCGGCGCCCGTTTGCGCCAACGCAAACGCGGCCCGCCCGCTGGCCCGTATCGTGAGCTTTATCGTCTCTCTCAACGCTCCCCGTGCTAGAGCCCGCTATGCCTCACCGTGTCATTCATCCCACCAAGGAACAGGTCCGCGCCTACATGGCCGCGCGCGAGGCCGCTCGCCATCCGCCACCGTCACCCGAAGAAATCCGGCGCCAGCTCGGTTGGCGACTGCAGGATGCCGAGGCCGAGCACTGGTTACTCCAATTCTATCTAATTCCCACATCTTATAGCCGCCTGGCCACCGAGATCAGCAGCGACTGGCTGCTCGCTTCCCTGCGTTCTCCTCTGTATACCCTGCGCCACACCTGAAAAAAGTAATTGAAAGACAAGCTCATTCGTGTGAAAATGTCACAGCTTACCCAAATGTCAACTTTTGCGTGTATGATATCGTTGATTGGGTAGCCGCCACATTATGTAAGTCAATACCACGTGTGACCGCGT
>JBJMVX010000135.1:0-16172 GCA_045810445.1 Massilia sp. | reverse complement strand
TCAGCTACGAATTAGTCCTAGCGAGCCACCTTAAAACCAACAAGCGAGAGAAAAAATGAAATTTTCAAAAAACGTCGTATCGATGACCGCAATTGCTGCTGCATCCCTCATGCTGGCACAAGCTGCAAGCGCACAAACCTTTGTCAATCCAGACTGGGCTAACCACGCGACTTACATCGGTGCAGCGATCGGTGTGACCCGCGCCAACATCAATGATGCTGACACGAAGAACGCGCTGAGCGATGCGACCCACGCCGTCAACGGCTACAGCAGCGACGAAAAAGACAATGGTTACAAGCTGACCATCGGTAAGCAACTGAACCGCAACTTTGCGCTGGAAGCGAGCTACTTTGATCTGGGCAAGTTCAACTTCATGACCACCTCGCTGCCAAGCGGCACCGCTGGCGCGAACCTGAAATACAAAGGCGTGGCCCTGGATCTGGTCACCCAACTGCCATTTACCGAGCGCTTCTCGGCTTACACCCGTCTGGGCGTGCAGTACGCCAAGTCGACCACTGACTTCACCGGCACGCGCAACGCCGGCGGCGCAGGCTATACCGTCAGCGACAAGAACTTCAACGGCAAAGTCGGTCTGGGCCTGGAATACAAATTCACCGAAGCGGTCGCACTGCGTGGTGAAATCGAGCGTCACCGTATGGACGACGCAGTCCGCACCAAGGCCAATGTCGACCTGATCTCGCTGGGCCTGGTATGGAAACTGGGCCGCCCAGCTGCTGCACCAGTGGTCTACACCCCGCCACCAGCACCGGCACCAGTGGTAGAAGCGCCACCAGCGCCAATGCCAGCACCGGCACCAGCACCAGCGCCAGCGCCAGTGCCAACCTCGGAAAAAGTATCGTTCGCTGCTGAAGCGCTGTTCGACTTCAACAAGTCGGTCGTCAAGCCAGAAGGCAAGGCTGCTCTGGACGATCTGCTGAACAAGCTCCAAGGCATGAACACCGAAGTGATGGTTACCGTTGGCCACGCCGACTCCATCGGTTCGGACAAGTACAACCTGAAGCTGTCGCAA
The DNA here is from genome assembly GCA_045810445.1 of Massilia sp. GTDB lineage: Bacteria > Pseudomonadota > Gammaproteobacteria > Burkholderiales > Burkholderiaceae_D > Telluria_A. The sequence goes on along the minus strand of JBJMVX010000135.1, from coordinate 15,142 downwards.
AAACGTGCTGAAGCTGTCAAGGCTTACATCGTGTCCAAAGGCGTTGATGCATCGCGCGTCTACACCGAAGGCAAGGGCGAGTCCCAGCCAGTTGCTGACAACAAAACGGCAGAAGGCCGCGCCAAGAACCGTCGCGTGACGGTTGAAGTGGTCGGTACCCGTACCGTCAACAAGTAAGCACTAGCAACAAACTCTCGCAAGTTTGAAAGCCGCCAGGCAGTGCGCCTGGCGGCTTTTTTTCGTCTGGCGATGTCACGCGCAGATCGGGCCTGTCCACCGCGCAAGCGTGCCGGCAAGGCGAACCTGCCGCCCACTGCCGACAAAATTCACCGCTGTTGCAAAATTTAATTATATTGTGACAGTAGGCCACTCTATGTTCGGTTCCGAACGGAGTGCAACGAGGCAACACGCAATAGTGGCTGTCTTAGTTGCATAACCATGCGTCCAGTACGCAAAGGAACCACGATGAACATCTTGAAGCATTCCCGAAATCTATTTTGCGCGGCTGGCCTGCTGCTCACGGCCCTCCTGTCCGCCTGCGGCGGCGGGGATCAGGGACGCGATCCCATCCTTGGCGTTTCGGCCGCGACCCTGGTCAGCGTTGCAGTCACGCCAGCGACTGCAACAGTCCTGGTCGGCGTGGCGCAGCAGTTTTCCGCCACGGCCACCTACTCGGATGGCAGCACGTTGCTCGTCACCAGCGCCGCCGCATGGACCTCGGGCACGCCCGTCGTTGCAAGCGTGGGCGCCAGCAGTGGTCTGGCCATGGGCCTGACTCCAGGCAACGCCGCAATCAGTGCCAGCTTCGGCGGCAAGACCGGTGCGGCCAGCCTGCAAGTGAATGCACCGCCTGTCCTGCTCTCGATTGCCGTCACGCCAGCGAACGCCACCATCGTCATTGGCGCGACCCAGCAGTACCAGGCAAGCGGCCTGTACTCCGATGGCACCAGCGTGCCCTTGCCGAGCGCGGCCTGGAGTTCGGGTACGCCGACCGTGGCCACGATCTCGGCCAGCGGTCTGGCGACCGGTCTGCTGACGGGTAACACCATCATCAGCGCCACGGTTGGTCTCATCAAAGGCAATGCCGTTCTCAACGTGATCACCGCACCTGTTGTGCCACCAGTGCCGCCTGTCGTCCCCCCTGTCGTGCCGCCGGTTCCTGGCACGGTTGACCTGGGTGGCGCATCCAGCTTCGCTGTGTTGGCCGGTACCTCGATCACCAACAATTCCGGTGGCCTGACCCTGGTCACGGGTGATGTCGGTTCGCCTTCGCAAACCGTCGATCCCGTCCAAACGGCTGGCTGGACCAACTACAAATCGGGTGCCGTGCTGGCGCTGGCGCTGGCTGACCTGCAAGTGGCAATCAGTGATGCGAATGGCCGTACCTGCACCGTCAGCTCGGCTGCCGGTATTGACCTGGGCGGCAAGATTCTCACGCCAGGCGTGTACTGCTATGCGGGCGCCATCACCATGACAGGCACCTTCATCATGAATGGCCCAGGCGTCTACATCTTCCGCACCGCGTCCACGCTCAACACCTCGGCCAATGCGGTCGTCGCTCTTGCAGGGGGCGCATCGGCCAGCAATGTGTTCTGGGTGCCGGTCGGCGCAACCACGCTGGGCGCCAATGGTGCCTTCCTTGGCGCCATCCTGGGCCAGTCGGCACCGATCACGGTGGGCGATACGACCACGCTGCTGACCGGTCGCGTCCTGACCGCTGCCGCAGTCACGCTCAAGAACAATGTGATCAGCAAGTAAGCCAACCACCTCATCCGAAAGCAGATCATGAAACTATTTAAACAAGTTGGCGTTCTTGGCGCCCTCAGCCTGTCCATGCTGGCCTGCCAGGCGGCGCATGCCGCCGACGCACCCTTCGTCAATCCAGAGTGGGCCAATAGCGCCTGGTACCTCGGCGGCGGCGTGGGCGCCAGTCGTGCCAGCATCGACCAGGACCGTATCGAAGCGGCCCTGCGCGCCAATGGCTCCACCGTCACCGCGTTTGGCAAGGATGAACGCGACCATCCAGCGTACAAGCTGTTCATCGGCAGGCAGCTCAACCGCTACCTGGCCATTGAAGGCGGCTATGTGGACCTCGGCCAGTTCGGTTTCCGTTCGACCACCTCTGACGGCAGTTTCAATGGCGAGTCGAAGTTTCGCGGCGTGAATCTGGACCTGTTGGTCCAACTGCCGCTGACCGAGCGTTTCTCGGCGCTGGGCCGGGTCGGTGCGGCCTATATGAAGACCAATACGCACTTCAGCGGCAATCGCTTGAACGCCGTGACGGCGCCAGAGGCGAGCCAGAGCAAGGCCGGCCTGAAGGCGGGTCTGGGCCTGGAATACAAGTTCACCGAGGCCCTGGCCATGCGCGCCGAAGTGGAACGCTTCCGTGTCAACGATGCGGTGGGCAACCGCGGCAATGTGGATATGCTCAGCCTGGGCCTGGTGTACAAGCTGGGACGTCCTGCAGCGCGCGCAGTCGTCGAACCCGTCGCCCTCGCCCCAATGCCTGCGCCGGAACCGGTCGTCACGCCGGCGCCAGTCATCCAGCCAGCGCCAAGTGCACCGGTGCCGACCTCGGAAAAAGTCTCTTTCGCTGCTGAGGCGCTGTTTGACTTCGACAAGTCGGTCGTCAAGCCGCAAGGCGCGGCTGCGCTGGACGAGTTGCTGGGCAAGCTGCAAGGCATGAATACCGAAGTGATGGTCACGGTCGGCCACACCGACTCGGTCGGTTCGGACCAGTACAACCAGAAGCTGTCGCAGCGTCGCGCTGAAGCAGTGAAGGCTTACCTGGTGTCGAAGGGACTCGATGGCGCACGCGTCTACACCGAAGGCAAGGGTGAATCCCAGCCGGTGGCGGACAACACAACAGAAGCTGGTCGCGCCAAGAACCGCCGCGTGACGGTGGAAGTGGTGGGTACGCGCGCTGTGAACAAGTAAGCACGGCGTTCACTGTGCAAGCCGCCAGGTGTCATGCCTGGCGGCTTTTTTGCGTTCACAGCATCGGCAGGCGCAGCATGTCGACCGTTTTGCGGATTAACATGGTGCGATTGGCGGTGTAAGGCGGGAAGAACAGCTTGATGAGCATGAGGGGCGAGGAGCGCAGCACGCCGCGTTCGTGCGAAAACGCGCGAAAGCCGTAAGCGCCGTGGGCATTGCCGGTGCCGGAGTTGCCGACGCCGCCAAACGGCAGGTTGCCGTGCGCGAAATGGGCCACGCAATGGTTGACGCAGGCGCCGCCCGAGCTGGTGCGCAGCAGCACCTGGTCGATACGGGCCTGGGTGCGGCTCCAGATATACAGGGCCAGCGGCTTAGGGCCAGCGTTGATGGCGGCCAGCACGTGGTCCAGGTCGGTGTAGCTGATCAGCGGCAGCAGGGGGCCGAAGATCTCTTCTTCCAAAATGCGGCTGCCTGGCGCGATGTCCTCGAGCAGGGTAGGGGCAACGTAGCAGTTCGCGGTGTCCACCTCCCCACCCACATGGACCTTGGCACCCTTGGCGATGGCGTCTGAAAGCAGGCCCGCCACGCGTTCGGTATGGCGGCTGTTGACGATGCGGGTCAGGTCGGGACTGGCCTTGAGCGCGTCTGCGGTCGCGCCATAGCGCTGCGCCAGCACAGCCTTGCAAGCGGCGATGAAGTCGTCCTTGATACTTTCATGCACATACACATAGTCAGGCGCCACGCAGGTCTGGCCATTGTTGAGGAACTTACCCCACATGATGGTTTCTGCCGCCAGTTGCAGATTCGCGCTGGCGTCCACGATGGTCGGTGATTTGCCGCCCAGTTCCAGCGTCACGCTGGTGAGGTGTTTGGCAGCGGCGGCCATGACAATCTTGCCGACCGCTGGCGAACCGGTAAAGAAGATATGGTCAAAGGGTTGGGCCAGCAGCGCGGTCGAGGTGGCGGTGGCGCCTTCGAACAGCGCCACTTCCGTGCTGGGAAACACTTCAGCAATGATCTCGGCCATCACGCGCGAGACCGCCGGCATCATTTCAGACGGTTTGATGATGGCCGTGTTGCCAGCGGCCAGGGCCGACACCAGGGGGCCGAAGCACAGGCTGAGCGGGTAATTCCAGGGTGCGATGATGAGCACGCGTCCGCGCGGCTGGTACTGGACCCAGGCCGACGTACCGATCATGGTGGTGGTGGGCCACATCTTGGTCGGCTTCATCCAGCTTTTCAGGTGACCGAGCGCGTGGCGGATTTCTTCCATCACCGGCAGCAGTTCGGAGCCCTCGACTTCGGCCGGCGACTTGCGGTAGTCGGCGGCAAAGGCGGCGTAGAATTGTTCGCGGCGCGCCAGCATGGCGTCGCGCAGGCGCACGATGCGCGCCAGGCGCTCCTTGGCCGTGGAGCTGCGCCATTGCAAGGCGGTGGCCTGCTGGCTGTCGAACACCGTTTGCATGAGGCGCGTATCGGCTTCGGCGACAGGGGCGTGCGCGGCGGGCGGCTGGGTAGCAATATTAAGCGAGCTCATTCGTGTGTGGCATCCGGGTTAACAAGGTCGCCCAGCGTATCATGGGCAGCTTGCGATCTTTACTAGAGAACCCTCTAATTTGCCCAGGCTTAGGCGGGGAATTTCGAGGCAGGCTATCGGGCGCTTAGTGAAATACTATTTCATCTATGATTCCAATAGTTCTATACTACGGCGTTGCTGTCCCTTTCACCATCTTTGCAAGGAAGAAAACATGAAAACTGTAGGCGAAAAATTAGAAGCGTTTAGCGTCCCGGCTGCCAAGCCAGGCTTCAATCACCATGAAGAGAACGGCGTCTCCGCTTTCGAAACCATCACCGAAGCTTCGTTTCCCGGCAAATGGAAAGTCATCTATTTCTATCCAAAAGACTTCACTTTCGTGTGCCCAACCGAAATCGTGGAATTCGCCAAACTGAACAACGACCTGAAAGACCGCGATGCTGTCTTGATGGGCGGTTCGACCGACAATGAATTCTGCAAACTGGCATGGCGCCGTGAGCACAAGGACCTGACCGGTCTGAACCACTATTCCTTCGGCGACGCCACCGGCTCGCTGGTCGACATGCTGGGCATCCGCGACAAGGCCGCTGGCGTGGCACTGCGCGCGACCTTCATCGTCGATCCGGACAACACGATTCAGCACGTGTCGGTCAACAACCTGAACGTGGGCCGTAACCCGTCGGAAATCCTGCGTATCCTGGACGGCCTGCAAACGGACGAACTGTGCCCTTGCAACCGCAGCGTCGGCGGCGAAACGCTGTAATCGCTTCAACAACCCGCTTCGGCGGGTTTTTAAAACTGCATACGATAGGAAATGACAATGGAATTTCTAAATTCGATTAAAGAACTGATCCCCGATTACGCCAAGGACATCCGTCTGAACATCGACGGCACCATCGCCCGCTCTAGCCTGGAAGGCAATGACGCCGTCGGTGTCGCACTGGCCGCAGCGTTTGCCGCCAAGAGCCGCCCGCTGATCGATATTTTTCTCGCCAGCGGTGCCTTGTCGCCAGAAGAGAGTCATGCCGTGCTGACAGCGTCCGCACTGATGGGCATGAACAATGTCTGGTATCCCTATGTGGAGATGGCCGATGATGCCGACCTCAAGGGCCAGCCTGCGCAATTGCGCATGAATGCTTACGCCACCAATGGCGGCGTGGACAAACGTCGTTTCGAGATGTACGCCCTGGCGGCGTCGATTGTGGGCAAATGCCACTTCTGCGTGAAGTCGCATTTTGAACTGCTGCAGAAGGAAGGCATGTCGTCGCTGCAATTGCGCGACGTGGGTCGGATTGCTGCGGTCATCAACGCGGCGTCACAGGTGATCGCCGCCTCGAAGTAATCAGTGGATCAGGAACAGCGAGGCGTCCGTCAGCACGTCGGTGGCGACCAGCAGGTAGGTCGCGGCGCTTGCCAGTCCGATGTGGAGGGCGGCCCAGCCGAGGGGGAATAGGCGCATCATGATGGTCTCCAGGACGTAAGGTGGTGGTGTGCTCAGGGTATGACTCCATGGTAGTCGCTGTTCCGCTCGGAAACTATCAGCCAGGCGTCCGCCACCGTGTAGGACAATGGCTCGTCGCCTGAGCCCGCAAGCAAAGTCGCGCGTTCTCCTACGGCAATTGTAGGTGGCGTCCTATGGTGTGCGCCTATCGTGCGGCATACATTAGGGCCATGACTACTCACGACTCCCAACTGATGAACAAAGGTGCGCGCGCTGCCCGCAGCAACAAGATTGCGCGCTTGCTGCGCGAGCTATTCGGTATTGACAGTCTGCGCGCTGGCCAGCGCGATGTGATCGACAGCGTGCTCGATGGCCGCGATACCCTGGCCATCATGCCCACTGGTAGCGGCAAGTCGCTGTGCTACCAGATTCCCGCCCGCCTGCTCGATGGCATCACCATCGTGGTCTCGCCCTTGATCTCGCTGATGAAGGACCAGCTGGAAAAACTCGAGGCCCTGGGCATACGCGCCACTCAGCTCAACAGCACCCTGAACACGGAAGAAGAGGCGCAAGCCCTCGAAGGCGTGCGCAGGGCCGAGGTCGAAATCGTCTTTTGCACGCCTGAACGGTTTGCCAGCCCAGACTTTGTGGCGCTGCTGCGCGAACTGCGTATTGCCCTGGTGGTGATCGACGAAGCCCATTGCATTACCCAGTGGGGTCACGATTTCCGACCGGCCTACCTGGCGCTGGCCGCTGCCCTCGATGCGCTGGGCAAGCCGCGCGTGCTGGCGTTGACGGCCACCGCCACCGAGGACGTGGTCAACGATATCGGCAAGCAATTGGGCCGCTCCCGCATGCAGATCGTCAATACCGGCATCTACCGCCCCAATCTGCATTACAGCGTGGTGCAGGTGACCAGCAACGAGGAGCGCCTCGCCCATGCCCTGGCCCTGGTGCAGGCGAGCGAAGGCGTGGGCATTGTGTACGCGGCCACCGTCAAGGCGGCCACCGAGATGCAGCAACTGCTCAAGGATGCCGGTGAAAGCGCCACCCTCTACCACGGCAAGCTCTCCAGTGCCGAGCGCAAGGCCAGCCAGGACGCTTTCATGGCGGGCGAGGCGCGCGTGATGGTCGCCACTAACGCCTTTGGCATGGGTATCGACAAGCCCGACACGCGCTTTGTCATTCACCTGCAAGTGCCGGCCAACCTGGAAGCTTACTACCAGGAATCGGGGCGCGCCGGGCGCGACGGCGAGGATGCCAATTGCACGCTGCTGTATTTTCAGGACGATGTGCGGGTCCAGAAATTTTTCCTCGTCAAGCACTACCCCAGCGCGACTGATCTGCAATTGATCTACGACACCGCGCTGGCCCTGGCGGCCGAGGGCGAGGCGAGCGTCGCTGCCATCAGCAAGGCGGTCGACACGCTCCCCGCTTCGGCTGTGCAGGTGTGCCTGAAGCTGCTCAAGGATGGCAAGCTGCTGCGCCAAAACCGCCACCTGCTTTTCCTGGCTGGCAGCGCGGCGCCGCAAGCGGCCCTGTTCGAGCAATTGGCTGCGGTGTACGCTGCCAAGGACGAGCGTGACCGCGCCGCCCTGGAGCAGATGGTTGGCTACGCCGTGAGCGCGTATTGCCGCTGGAAGGTCTTGCTCGATTATTTCGGCGACCCGGTCGAAAGCTTCGAGCGCTGCTGCCAGTGCGACAACTGCATCAACCCGCCGCAAGTGGCGGCTGGCCCCATTCGTGATGATGAATTCGACCTTGTGGCCGCCGACCCTGATCCCGGTCCGCAGTTCGCCGTGGGCGAGACAGTGCGGGTGCCGAAATTTGATGTGGGGACGGTGCAGAGCGTAGCCGGTGACCAGGTGACCATTGTTTTTCCCGATGCAAGCACGCGCACTTTCCTGGCACAATACGTGACCCACGTCTAAGGAGGCGCCATGGCAGACATGGTCGTCGTACGCAAGGAAGGTCTGTACTGCGTGCCGGGCCAGTTCTACATCGATCCCTGGCAGCCGGTGGAACGGGCCGTCATCACGCACGCCCACGGCGACCATGCGCGCGTCGGCCATGGTCACTATCTGGCCGCTGCGAGCAGCGTAGGTGTCTTGCGCACCCGCCTGGGCGAGATCCACATCGATGGTCTCGACTACGGCGCCACTGTTGAACACAATGGCGTGACCATCTCCCTGCATCCGGCCGGCCACGTGCTTGGCTCGGCCCAGGTGCGGATGGAACACAAGGGCGAAGTGTGGGTGGCCTCGGGCGACTACAAGGTGGAACCGGACGGCACCTGCGCGCCCTTTGAGCCCGTGCGCTGCGACACCTTCATCACCGAATCGACATTTGGTCTGCCGATCTACCGCTGGACGGCGCAGCAGCAGATCTTTGATGAACTCAATGACTGGTGGCGCAAAAATGCCGCGCAAGGGCGCTGCAGCGTGGTGTTTGCCTATGCCTTCGGCAAGGCGCAGCGCATCCTGGCCGGCATCGACCCGTCGATCGGTCCCATCGTCTGTCACGGTGCGGCAGAACCCATCAATCATGCTTACCGCGCTGCCGGTGTGCCGCTGCCGCCCACGTGCATGGTCGGTGACGTGGCCAAGGCTGACCTGCAGCGCGCGCTGGTCATTGCGCCCCCGTCGGCGTCGGGTTCACCCTGGATGAAGCGCTTTGGCGACTACAGCGACGCCTTTGCCAGTGGCTGGATGCAGTTGCGCGGCGCACGGCGCCGGCGCGGGGTGGACCGGGGCTTTGTTCTGTCCGACCATGCCGACTGGCCCGGCCTGCTTGAAGCCATCGCCGCGACAGGCGCACCACGCGTCATCGTTACCCATGGTTCGATTCCCGTGATGGTGCGCTATTTGCGCGAGCAGGGCCTGGACGCGGCAGGCTTTGCCACCGAATATGGGGACGATGAAGCCGTCGAGGAAGTGGCGCAGGCGGCAGTGGAGGAGAGCGGCGATGCGTGAGTTTGCGCGCCTGTACACGGCGCTTGACGAAACCACCGCCACCAGCCGCAAGCTGGCGGCCCTGCAGGCGTATTTTGGCAGCGCCGCGCCGGAAAACGCCGCGTGGGCCGTGTATTTTCTCGCGGGCGGCAAGCCGCGCCAGGCCGTGCCATCAAAGCTGCTGCGCGAGTATGCGACCGAATGTGCAGGCCTGTCCCCCTGGTTGTTCGACGAGTGCTACCACGCCGTTGGTGATCTGGCTGAAACCATCGCCCACATCCTGCCGCCACCGCGCCTGCGCAGCGACATTGGCCTGGCAGTGTGGATGGAAGAGCGCATTGGCCCCTTGCGCGGAGCCGATCCGCAGACCATCCGCAGCGCGCTGTTTGGCTTTTGGGATGAACTGGATTGGCGCGAGCGCTTCCTGCTGGTCAAACTGATCGGCGGCGGCTTCCGGGTGGGGGTGTCGAAATTGCTGGTCACCCGTGCGCTAGCGACCCTGAGCGGCATCGACAGCAAACTCATTGCGCAGCGCTTGATGGGCTGGACCGATGGCAGCGTGCGTCCCACCGCTGCGGGTTTTCTGCGTTTGATTGCCGCGCCCGGGGCCGATGAAGAACGCCAGCAGGGCGGCCAGCCCTATCCCTTCTTTCTGGCTCACCAGTTGCAGGGCGAAGCTGGTTTGCTTGGCGCCTTGGATGACTGGCAGGCCGAATGGAAGTACGACGGTATTCGCGCCCAACTGGTGCGCCGTGGCGGCCAAAATTACCTGTGGTCGCGTGGTGAAGAATTGATCACCGACCGCTTCCCCGAACTGGCTAGCCTCCCGCTGCCGGAAGGGACCGTGATCGATGGTGAGGTGCTGATTTGGCGCGACGGTGACACGCCCGCGCCCTTTGCGGAGCTGCAAAGGCGCATAGGCCGCAAGACGCTCACGGCTGGCCTGCTGGCCGAACTGCCCGCCGTGCTGGTGGCCTACGATGTGCTGGAGCAGGGCGGCATTGACCTGCGCGCCTTGTCGCAACGTGAGCGCCGCATCATGCTGGAAGAACTGGTCGCCAGTTGTGCCAGGCCCCAGCTCAAGCTCTCGCCCGTGATCAGTGCTGCCAGCTGGAGCCATCTCGCCGAGCTGCGCGCCGAGTCGCGCGCACGCGGCGTGGAGGGCATGATGCTCAAATCTGGCGCGGCCCAATATGGCGTGGGGCGCACCAAGGACGTGGGCACCTGGTGGAAGTGGAAGGTCGATCCTTACAGTGTTGACGCCGTACTCATTTACGCACAGGCCGGCCACGGCAGACGCGCATCGCTCTACACCGACTACACCTTCGCGCTGTGGGATGACGAGAGCGCGGGCGAGCGCAAGCTGGTGCCGTTCGCGAAAGCCTACTCGGGACTCACCGACGCTGAAATCGCCCAGGTGGACAACGCTGTCCGCAAGACCACCATTGAAAAATTCGGCCCGGTGCGGTCGGTCAAACCCAGCATGGTGTTTGAAATCGGCTTCGAAGGGATCCAGCGCTCCACGCGCCACAAAGCTGGTATCGCCGTGCGTTTTCCCCGCATCCTGCGGCGGCGCGAAGACAAGAGCATCGCCGACGCCGATACCTTGGCGACCCTGCGCGGTTTGCTTGACGCTGCCACCTCATGAGCCGCAGCGCGCAGGCGCAAGCGATCGCGCGCTGGTTTGCCGCGCGTGGCTGGAAGGTGTTCGCGTTTCAGCGCGCCGTGTGGAAGGCTGCGCTGGCGGGGCAGTCCGGCCTGCTGCATGCCAATACCGGCGCCGGCAAGACCTACGCGGTGTGGTTGGCGGCGCTGCTGCGCGGCGCGGGGCAAGGACCACGCAGCGGGCTGCGGGTATTGTGGATCACGCCGATGCGCGCGCTCGCGGCCGACACCGTGCGGGCGCTGGAAGAATCGGCGTCCGCGCTGGCGCCCACCTGGCGCATCGGTGCGCGCACTGGCGACACGACATCGGCAGAACGCGCGCGCCAGGCCAAGTCGCTGCCATCGGCCCTGGTGACGACACCAGAGAGCCTGTCGCTGATGCTCTCGCACGCCAACGCTGCCGCGCAGTTTGCGCAGCTGGACATGATCATCATTGACGAGTGGCATGAGCTCATGGGCAGCAAGCGCGGGGTCCAGGTGCAACTGGCGCTGGCCCGCTTGCGTCACTGGAACCCGCAACTGCTGGTGTGGGGTCTGTCTGCCACGATGGGCAATCTGGCCCAGGCCCAGGATGTGCTCCTGGGCGAGGGGCAGGGTGTGCTGGTCGAGGGCGCGGTGCGCAAGCAGATCGTCGTCGATTCCCTGATCCCCGCGAACGTGGCGCGCTTTCCCTGGGGCGGTCACCTTGGCATCACCATGCTGGAACCGGTGATCGCGGAGATTGCGGCGGCCAGCACCACGCTGGTCTTCACCAACACCCGTTCGCAGGCCGAATTGTGGTACCAGAATATCCTCGAAGCCTGTCCTGACTGGGCCGGATTGATCGCGCTGCATCACGGTTCCCTGGACCGCGAGGTGCGCGAATGGGTGGAGGCGGGCTTAAAAAAAGGAGAGCTCAAGGCCGTCATCTGCACCGCCAGCCTGGATCTGGGCGTCGACTTCCTGCCGGTGGAAAGGGTGCTGCAAATTGGCAGCGCCAAGGGCATTGCGCGCTTGCTGCAGCGGGCCGGGCGCAGTGGCCACGCACCGGGGCGCCTCTCGCGCGTGACATTGGTGCCGACCCACAGCCTGGAAATCCTGGAGGCGGCAGCGGCCAAGCGGGCGGTGGCGGCCCGCAGCATCGAAGCGCGCCTGGTGCCCAATAAACCCTTCGACGTGCTGGTGCAGCATCTGGTGACGGTGGCGCTGGGCGGCGGTTTTCGCGCGCAAGCGCTGCTGGAGGAAGTGCGCAGCGCCTGGTCGTATCGCGCGCTGACAGACGAGGAGTGGCAGTGGGCGCTCGATTTTGTGGCGCGCGGCGGACAAAGCCTGGTGGCGTATCCCGAATACCAGCGCGTGGTGGCGGACGAGGAGGGCGTGTACCGCGTGCCCAGTATCGCGCTGGGGCGCCGCCATCGCATGGGTATCGGTACCATCGTCTCGGACTCCTCGATGCAGGTCAAGTATGTCAGTGGTGGGCGCATCGGCAGCGTGGAAGAGTCATTCATTGGCCGCCTCAAGCCGGGCGACCATTTCCTGTTTGGTGGGCGCATCCTGGAGCTCATTCGGGTGCACGAGATGACGGCCTTCGTCAAGCGCGCCACCGGCGCGCGCGGCGCAGTGTCGCGCTGGCAGGGCGCGAAAATGCCGATGTCGTCTGAGCTCGCGCATGCGGCGCTGGAGCAGTTGCGCCTGGCCGCCTTGGGCCAGTTCATCGGCCCCGAAATGCAAGCCATGGCGCCCCTGCTGCAGATCCAGCAGCATTGGTCGGCCCTGCCCACCAATGAAACGCTGGTGGTCGAAACCATGGTCAGCCGCGAAGGCCATCATCTGTTCATGTATCCGTTCGCGGGCCGCTCGGTGCACATGGGACTGGCCTCCTTGCTGGCCTACCGCATTGGCCGTCAGCAGCCGCTCACATTTTCAATTGCCATTAACGACTACGGCTTTGAGCTCCTGGCCACCGATGCCGTCGACTGGCGGCGCTGGTTCACCGCGGACCATGGCGCAGGCGTGGCCCTGTTCTCGACCGACCATCTGCTGGAAGACGTGCTTGCCAGCCTGAATGCGACGCAATTGTCGCAGCAGCGCTTTCGCGAACTGGCGCGCATCGCCGGTCTGGTATTCCAGGGCTATCCAGGCCAACCGAAAAGCGCGCGCCAGGTGCAGGCTTCCTCCTCGCTGTTTTTCGAGGTGTTTCGCAAGCACGACGCGGGCAATCTGCTGCTCACGCAAGCGCAGCGCGAAGTGCTTGAGCAGGAGCTCGAACTCACGCGATTGCGCGACACGCTGGTAGAGCTGCATGCACGCGCGGTGGCCTTGCGTCCGGTGGCGCGCGCCACGCCGTTTGGCTTTGCGCTGATGGTAGAACGCTTCCGCGAAAAACTGAGCACCGAAAAGCTGTCGGATCGGATCGCGCGCATGCTGCGCGAGCTGGAAAAGGCGGCCACGCCATGAGCGCGCTCGCTGTCAGCGTGGCTGGCGAGGACCTGCTGCTGCTCGCGGAAAAAGCCGTGTATTGGCCGCGCGAACAGATGCTGATCATCGCCGATATCCACTTTGGCAAAGCAGCTGCCTTCCGTGCGCAAGGCGTGCCGGTGCCGCGCGGGACCACGGGGCAGAATCTGGCTGCGCTGGACGCATTGATGGCCGTGCACGCGACGCGCCAGTTGGTATTTCTGGGCGACTTCCTGCACGCGCGGGCGGCCCACGCCAGTGCCACCCTGGCCGCCATGCTGGCCTGGCGCCAGCGCCATTCCGCGCTGCGTCTGTTGCTGGTGCGTGGTAATCATGACCGCCATGCTGGCGACCCGGCAGCGGCACTGGGCATTGAAGTGGTTGACGAGCCTTACTCGGTGGGCCCGTTCTCGTTTTGTCATCATCCCGACATCGACGCGCCAGGCTACGTGCTGGCCGGTCATGTGCACCCTGTGTTTCACCTGTTCAGCCGCAACGACAGTGTGCGCCTGGCCTGCTTTGTGGCCAACAGCCGTCGCATGATCCTGCCCGCATTCGGCGCCTTCACGGGCGGGTATGCGGTGAACCCGGCTCCCGGCGAGCGGCTGTGGGTGAGCTCGGGAGATGCCGTGCACTGTGTTCGCTAGCGAACGGAGCGTTGTGGCGTAGCGGCGTACCTTCTGTGTAGGCTCGGAAACATCCGATGACAATGTATACAACACAAGGAGAACATCATCAAAACCTCACAACACCTGATCGCCGGGCTTTTGGCTGTCGTGCCCATGATGTCGATCACGCTTGCCAGCGCGCCGGCACAAGCCCAGCAATACGCCACCACCAGCGTCGAGAGCACACCGCGCATTCGCGGCTTTGAAGTCGACGAAATCCGCCGTCTGGTGCCAGGCGCGGAACTCGCGTTCAAGCTCTACGGAACCCCGGGCGGGCGCGCCAACCTGAACATCAAGGGCGCCACCCGCAATCTGGCAATGACTGAAGTGGAGCCTGGCCAGTATGAAGGCACCTATGTGATCGGTTCGCGCGACCGCATCAGTGGCGCCAGTGCCGTGACTGCCAATTTGCGGGTCGGTAACCTGGTCACCAGCGCCGTGCTGTCCGAGTCGATCCAGAGCGGGCCGGGCATGCGCCGCAATTACTCGGCAAGCGGCGCCAACGCCCCGCGTATCGAACGTTTCGATGTGCGCGGCGATGATGCGCTCACCCCAGGCAACGAACTCAATTTCACGCTCTACGGTACCCCAGGCGCCAAAGTGGACATGGCCATTGAAGGCACGCGCGGCGTGTTCTTCCTGCCGGAAATCAAGTCGGGCGAGTACAGCGGGGAATACGTCATCCGCCGTGGCGACCATATTGCCTCCAACAGCGTGGTGACGGCCAATCTGCGCATCGATAACCGCGTTGTTTCGACCAAGCTGAACAAGCCGCTGCTGATCGCCGGTGCCCCGGCCACTACGCCGCGTGTGGTGCGCTATTGCACCAACTGCGCCACGGTGGACGCCATCAATGTGGTGCAGGTCGAAGGTGAAGGCAATTACCTCGGTACCATCGGTGGCGGTGTAGTGGGTGCCATCGCTGGCAGCCAGGTCGGCAAGGGCAATGGCAGGACGGCAGCCCAGATCGCTGGCGCTTTGGGCGGCGCGTATATCGGCCGCAATATCGAACGCAACCAGCGCCGCACCCAGCACTTTGAGGTGGTGATCCGCTTTGCCAATGGTGGCACGCAAACGGTGACGTATGAAAACGATCCTGGCCTGCGCGTGGGCGAGAAGGTGAAGATCAATAACGGCGTGCTTGAACGCGACGCTGGCTAATACGGCTTGGCCACAAAAAAACGGCGCCCTCGATGGGCGCCGTTTTCTATTGGGGCTGAGGCAGCTAGATGGTCGTCGCCAGAACCTGGTCGTCGCCCGGCGAGTCAGATTCGGCCTTGGCCTTGGCGGCAGCCTGCTTGGTGCGCGAACGTGAAGGCGGCAGGCGGCGCAGCGTCTTGAGCGCTTCGGCATCCTTGATGCCAATGGTGCGCTGGTCGACTGTGATGAGGCCAATTTCATTGAAGGCCGACAGGGTGCGGCTGACCGTTTCCAGCGTCAGGCCCAGGTAGCTGCCGATTTCATGGCGCGTCATGCGCAGATTGAACAGCTTGCTGGAATAGCCCATGGC
>JBJMVX010000134.1:0-5317 GCA_045810445.1 Massilia sp. | reverse complement strand
TTTCGCGCCCAATCTGTCCTTCTTCTTCAGTAACGGCATGGACCCGGAATACACGGTGCTCGGCCGCGTGGCGCGTCGCCTGTGGGCGGTGGCCATGCGCGACAAGTATGGCGCCAATGACCGCAGCCAGAAGCTTAAGTACCACATCCAGACCTCGGGCCGCTCGCTGCACGCACAGGAGATCGACTTCAACGATATCCGCACCACGCTGCAAGCCTTGATCGCGATCTACGACAACTGCAACAGCCTGCACACCAATGCCTACGACGAAGCGATCACCACGCCGACGGACGAATCGGTGCGCCGCGCGCTGGCGATCCAGCTGATCATCAACCGCGAGTGGGGCCTGGCCAAGAACGAAAACCCGAACCAGGGTTCCTTCATCATCGAAGAGTTGACCGACCTGGTTGAAGAAGCGGTGCTGCAGGAGTTCGAACGCATTGCCGAACGTGGCGGCGTACTGGGCGCCATGGAGACCGGCTACCAGCGCGGAAAGATCCAGGAAGAGTCCATGCTCTACGAGCACCAGAAGCACGACGGCACGCTGCCTATCATTGGGGTCAACACCTTCCGCAATCCGAAGGCCAATGACACGCCGCAGAAGATCGAACTGGCGCGCTCCACCGACGACGAGAAGCAGTCGCAGTTGACGCGCCTGGAGGACTTCCACACCCGTCACGCCGCTGCCGCACCTGCCGCACTGGCGGCGCTGCAGCAGGCTGCCATCGACAACGCCAATGTGTTCGACAAGTTGATGGACGCCGTGCGCGTCTGCTCGCTCGGTCAGATCACGACGGCGCTGTTTGAAGTGGGCGGCCAGTACCGCCGCAATATGTAAGAGCGCCGGCGGGCCTTAGGGCTCGTCCGGTTCGCCGTTGCCAATCAGGGAAGGCGAGGCGCGCAGCCATTCGGCCAGCTGGTCGTCTTCGATCTCGTAGACGCCACGGCCGGCCTGGTAAATGATCTGCTCATTGACCAGGCGTTCCACCGCAATTTGCACCTGGCGCGTGGTCAGCGGCTCGTCCTCGATGCCGACTGCCAGCGCCAGCTTGCGCCGCGTCTCGTCGGTGTACAGCGACAGGCGTTCAATCACGGCGCGCATCACTTCACGGTCCAGCGGACGCATTTCCATCAGCCGCTGCACATAGCCCGAAGCGTCGCGCGACTCCTCCAGCACCACACGGGCCACGCCCAGGATGTCGGTGCCACCGATTTTCATCAAACGTTCGACCGCATCATGAAACAGGCCCGGCGTGGCGCTCAAGTCTGCAAACGCGGCGTTGGCCTCGGCCAGCGCCACCTTGCGTCCGGTCGCCTGGGTGAACGAATCCATGATGAAGCGCACGAAGCGCTCGTCAAGGTCGGGAAAGTCGGTGGTCTGGCTAAACTGGAACAGCGGCGCCTTGATCTGGCTGAACATCATTTGCAGGCGGTTGCGCGAGGAGCCGGTGAACACGGTTTTCACGGTCTTTTTGCGCGTGTCGAGCGTGGTGCGCAGCGCCGCCACCAGTTCCTGGAACTCCGGCTTGGCCAGGTGCTGGATTTCGTCGAGGGCGATCAGCACCTTGCCCTTGGAGGCGGCAATCACAGCGTCGACCAGGTCCGGCAGCGCCTGCAGAGCTGCCTGGCTGGTGACGGCGCGTGCATTGAACTCCGCTTCCGCCTTGACCTTGCCGATCAGGCCGGCGTTAATTTCCAGGCTGGTTTTTTTGATCGGCCGGAACAGGCGGTCCTGCAGCTTGGCCGCCAGCGTCTTGGGCTTGGCAGCGTTGGTCAGCGCCAGCAAGAGCGCCGCCAGGGGATCGGAACGGTTTTGCCACATGCTGCAGTACACGGTGCGGTAGCCAGCCGCTTCGGCGGCCGGCAGTAAATCCTCCAGCACAAACTCGGTCTTGCCCTTGCGGCGAGGCGCAAACAAGACCATGGACGAGATGAGTCCGGCCTGCAGTGTCTCCAGATAGCCTTGCGCCAAGTCCGCGCGCGGGTAGTGCCAGCTGATCGTTTCCTGGGCCTTTACCATGTTTTATCGCTCCGCTTTGTAATTACCATGGTCGATTGTAATCGATGGTAATCACTGCCGACAAGCGCGTCAGTGAGGGCAGCGGCCGACAGTGGCGCCTGGCAGCAGCGTAGGCTGCCACAGCACTTGCTGGGAAGATGGAGGTGCGCCAGCGACCACGGCAGCGAGCATCTCGGCCATCTTGGCGCCAGCCAAATCCGTGTCCTGCTGGTCGATGGTGCTCACGTTCAAGCCCACCAGCGAGTCTTCGATGCTGCCCCAGACGATGACGGAGATATCCTTGCCAATGGCCAGACCTGCGTCCAGCAGGGCGCGCACGGCGCCCACGCCCGAGAGGTGGTTGTCGACAATCACGGCACTGGGGCGCGGCGTTGCGGCCAACAATTGCTGCATGGCCTGGTAGCCGGAGCGGCGGTCCAGGCAATTGCCCAGCAGGTGGCGCGGATCGGGCGTCAAGCCGGCCTGCTGCAGGCAGGCGATGAAGCTGTCGCGGCGCTGACGCGCGAAATTGAATTCCTGCGGTGCGCTGATCAGCGCAATGCGCTGGTGACCGTGCGCGAGCATCAGGGCGCAAGCACTCTGCATGCCCGCCGCGTTATCGTAGTCGAACCAGGCGTAAGGCGCGCCCAGCTCGGTGCGGCCATAGGCAACAAAAGGGAAATTTTTCTTGATCAGGTAGGCGATGCGTTCGTCCTGCACCAGCGTGCGGCTGACCATCAAGCCATCGACGCGGCGCCCGCGCACCATCTGCTCGTAAGCGCAGAGCTCATTGCTGGTCGACACAGGCGCAATGATCAGGCTCATCTTGCTCGCTTCGAGGGCACCCGACATGCCGCGTACCACGTTCAAAAACATGGGGTCGCCCAGATCGTTGGGCAGCAAGGGATAAATGATGCCAAACACGCTCGTGCGTCCCACCGCCAGGCTGCGCGCCATGGGGTTTGCTTCGTAGCCGGCAGCCTTGGCCGCGGCCAGCACCCGTTCGCGCGTGCGTACATTGACTTCCGGATAGCCGTTCAAGGCACGGCTGACCGTGGTCTTGGAAATGCCGAGGGTCAGTGCGAGGCTCTTCAGGTTGGTGGCTGACATCGAGGGACGTAAAACACGGTAACAGAGTGGGCTGACATTATATCAACAGCCCATCCCTGCCCCGCAGCGTCCCCTGCCGGCCCAGACTCAATCGACCAGCCAGGTGTAGCGGACCTTGGCCCAACCAGGGGCAGCCTGGCCGTCACGCGAACCGGCCTGGAATTTGCAGCGCGCGCCTGCCTTGGCCGAGGCGCGGTCGACGCGGGACGAGCCGCTCGATTCGAGGATTTTCGATTCCACGACCTTGCCGTCGGCGCCCACCAGGAAGGCCACCACGACATTGCCGGCGTCGCCTTCATTCATCCAGCGCGCTGGGAAGTCCGGCTTTTCGCAATCCTTGGGATCGAACTTGGCGGCGACATCGGCGGCCATGGCCTGGCCGGCGGAAACACTCAACAACAGGGCTGCAGCGACTGCGCACAAACGTGGGGTAAGCATGATAAAACCTCCTGAGAATCCGGATAAGATTCAAAGAGCATCGCTCAAGAACCGCCTGATGAAGAGCCAGCAGACGATTTAAAAGATACTGCAGCGCAGCAAATCCCCACAATTTATTATGGCAATGTCAGATATGCGCTCCACGCATAATTAGTTGCCCCGCACCAACAAATGGCATGCGCTTTCTGTATACCATTTATGCAATCACCATGCCGGTGCGATAACACGCGCTTCCCCGGTCGGTTGCGCCACGCCTGAGCGCCATGCTCGTTATGGGGGCAAGTGCGCACAGCGCAATTATTTTTGCAAAAACAGGCGCCTGTGGCGCAAAACGCACATCAATCGACGACAGTCCACCATTTGCTGCCGCTCACTGGTTGTGTGAGCGACAAGGCTTCACCCATTTGCGGGGTGGCCAGTGGCACCCCGGCCTGCTCGGCCAGCAGCGCGATGCGGTCAAACGGCTCGCGCCAGGCATGCATGCCCAGGTCGAAGGTGCCGTTGTGCACGGGCATGAGCCACTTGCCCTTCAAATCCTTGAAAGCCTGCAGGGTTTCCTCGGGCTGCATATGGACGTCCGGCCACAGCTGATCGTAAGCGCCAGTCTCGAGGAAGGTCACGTCAAACGGACCATATTTCTCGCCGATGGCCTTGAAGCCGTCGAAATAGCCCGTGTCACCACTAAAGAACACGGACAAGTCCTGGTACTGGAACACCCAGGACGCCCACAGTGTGCTGTTACCGTCCGACAGGCCGCGCCCGGAAAAATGCTGGGCAGGAGTCGCCACCAGCTTAACCCCGCGCACTTCGGTCGATTCCCACCAGTCGAGCTGGCGTACCTTGGCCGCGCCTATGCCCCAGGCAATGAGGCGATCCCCCACGCCGAGCGGGGTAATGAACAACTCCGTTTTGCCAGCCAGTTGCAAAATGGCGGCATGGTCCAGGTGGTCGTAATGGTCATGCGACAGGACCACGGCCTTGATCGGCGGCAGCTCGGCAATGCTGATGGGACTCTGGTGAAAGCGCGCCGGACCGGCCCATTGCACGGGCGAGGCACGCTCCGAGAACACCGGATCGGTCAAAAAGAATTCATTGTGCAGCTTCAAAAGTAGTGTCGAGTGGCCGAGACGGAACAGGGTCTGGTCGGGCGCAGCAAGCAATTGCGCGCGAGTGAGTACTTGCACTGGAATGGTTCCGCTAGGCACGGTATCAGGCTTTTTGCCGAAAGCAACCTTGAGCGCCAAGCCCAGGGTTTCCCCCAAGGTGCGCTTGACCATGGGCGCGGGATTGCGAAATTTACCGTCAATAAATTGCGGGGACTGAGTATTCGGCTCAAATTCTGGCGCGCCCTTGGCGGCAATCGTGCAAGTGCTCATGGTTCTACTCCCGATGAAATGTACACTACACAGTGTAGTTTCGATTTTGAGAAAAGTAAACTGTTCAGTGTAAAATATCGGTATGACCCAGCCCCAACGCCTGACTGACCGCAAACGCCTCGCCATCCTCACGGCTGCGGCCGACCAGTTTCGTACCCACGGTTTCGAAGCGTCCAGCATGGACAAGATCGCCGCCTTGGCTGGCGTCTCCAAGCGCACGGTCTACAACCACTTTCCCAGCAAGGACGAGTTATTTGCGGAAACGCTGATGCAGCTATTCCATGCGGGTTCAGCCAGCTTGGACCTTCCCTACAGCAGCACGGCGCCCCTGCGCGATCAATTGACCACCTTGCTGCAACTGAAGGTAGCCATGCTGGCCGAGCGCAACTTCCTC
>JBJMVX010000133.1:0-15380 GCA_045810445.1 Massilia sp. | reverse complement strand
GACCGGGAACGCCGGTTTCTTTCTCTCGGCCGACTACCTGGCCACCATTGAAAAAGTCCTGCCCCTGAATTTGTCGCCACGCTACGCCCTCATTTACAGCGGCAGCGGGGCCGAGCGCCAACCGGTCGCTGCCATGTACATGCAGATTGCCGACGTCAGCGTGGCGCAGATGCGGCCGGAGAAAGCGGCCGGCAAAAGTACAGGCCCGCTGGACCAACTGGCCAGCAGCACCAAGCAACGCATCCTCACCTGCGGCAATCTGCTGACCTTCGGCCAGCACGGCATCGCCTTCGCGGCAGATGTAGACCAGAAACTGGCCTGGCACGGCGTCGCTGAAGTGCTGTACCGCGTTCGCTCGGCCGAAAAACTGGCCGGTAAAACCCACTTCGTGATGATCAAGGATTTGCATTCGCCTTACCGCGAACATGCGGCCCACCTGGAAAACCTCAGCTACCGTTACGTCGAGACGGAACCGAACATGGTTTTGGCACTCAATCCCGAGTGGAAAAACCATGAAGACTACCTGGCCAGCCTGGCCTCCAAATATCGCGGCAATGTGCGCAACGCCATCATGAAACCGATGGACGAAGGCGCATGCACGGTCGAATACGTGAGCGATATGGCCGCCGTGCAGGACCAGATCCATGCGCTGTACAAGGAAGTGCAGGTCAATGCGGACGTGCGTCTGTTCGAACTGGTGCCTGAATACTTCGCCACGCTGCAGCAAGCTGCCGGCGAGCGATTTCGCTGCAGCGTGATTCGCCAGAATGGCAAGATGCTGGGCTTTCTCATTTCAGTGGCCGATGGTCCGACCGCGGTGGCCTACCACATCGGCTTTGACCGCAACGCCGCCGCCGGGCTGCCGATCTACCTACGCCTGCTGCATGCCGGTATCGCCGACGCCATCGATATGGGGTGCAAGGAGATTTCGTATGGCCGCACCGCGCTTGAGCCAAAAGCGGCGCTGGGCGCCAAGCCGCAGCCGTTCGGCATCCTGCTGCGCCACCGCCAGCCAGTGCTGAACAAGATGATGAAGCGCCTGTTGACGGGAATGGAACACGAAGAAGCGCCTGAGCGCAGCCCCTTCAAGAAGCCCGCTGCCGCCAAGGCTTAAGGGGATTTAGTCGCTGGCGACGCGATAGCGATTGCGTCCGCCCGCCTTGGCTTCGTAGAGCAGGGCGTCGGCGGTTCTGACCAACTGGTCGGACTCCACCTGGTCGCTTGGCGTCATGCTGGCAACGCCCATGCTGACCGTGACCCAGGGGCCGACCGAGGAGCTTTCGTGGGCGATGCCCATGAAGGCGATTTCTTCCAGCACCTTGCGCGCGACCGCTTCCGCACCACCGATATCCTCTTGCGGCAGCAGGATGGCAAACTCCTCGCCACCGTAGCGTGCCACCACGTCCTGTGGCCGCATCGCTGCGCGCCGCATGGCAGCGGCGGCTTGCTGCAGGCAGGCGTCGCCTTCCTGGTGACCGTACGCGTCGTTAAACAGCTTGAAGTGATCAATGTCGACCATGATCAGGGAAATGGGCATTTGCGCGCGCGCGCAGCGACGCCATTCGCCTTCCAGCGCTTCGTTGAAGGCGCGCCGGTTCGATACGCCAGTCAAGCCATCGGTCAGGGTCAGTTCGCGCAGTGCGTCGCTTTGGCGCTTGACGATGAGCTGGGTGCGCACGCGGGCGCGCACCACGGCAGCGTTGACCGGTTTGCTGATGAAGTCCGCCGCGCCGGCGTCGAGCGCGCGCGTTTCGTCTTCCGGCGTTTTCAGGGCGGTGATGAAAATAATGGGAATGTCGCGCGTGATGGCCGAGGCGCGCAGCGCCTGGCATACCGCATAGCCATCCATTTCAGGCATGACGGCGTCAAGCAAAATGACGTCGGGCAGCTGGTGCTGGGCGATGTGCAGGGCCTTGGCACCGTTCATGGCAAACACCACGTCATGCTCGTCCTGCAGCGCGTGATGCAGGATCTGGATGTTTTCCATCGCGTCGTCGACGATCAGGATTCGTCCTTTCTTGGCGATGTCATCCCAGCTCATTGCGCCACCTTTCCATTCAAAATGTCATTGACCTGCTGCGCGGCGCCGGCAAAGGCCAGCGTGGCGACCGCCTCCGAGAGTGCGGCGACCACCGATGGCGAGACGCGTTCGGCCAGGTCGGCGCGCATGCCCTCGAATTCGGCCAGGGCTTTCAAGTTGTTATTCTGAAGCAATCCATGCAAGCGCGCCAGCCTCTCGTCCAGTGCGGGCAATTCGCCTACTTTCGCAGGCGCGTCCAGGCTGACTGGCACGGCCAGCTTGCGGGCGGCAACCATCAGTTTGGCCAGTTCCACTTCCAGGATGTCGAGGCGCTGGATCAGGTCTGCCATGGTACCGGTGCGCAGGGTCGCTTCAAAATCGAGCGCCAGCGCCGCAAAATCCATGGCGCCCAGGTTGGCCGCCACGCCGCGCAGCCGGTGCACCAGGGCCAGCGAGGATTCGCGGTCGCCGTTGCGCAGCAAGCGGCGCACTTCGGCCAGGGTGCCGCCCTGCGAGTTCTCGAAACGCTTGAAGAGCGACACGAAGTGGGCGTAATTGCCGCCAAAACGGGGCAGGGCAGAGCGCAGGTCAATGCCGGCGATATCGGCAGGCAAGGGCGCGGTCGCTGCCACTTCCGGTGGCCGGTAGCCTGCCAGTTCGCCCACGCCAGGTTCACCGCCTGCGGTCACGCGCAGCAGTGCTTCAACCATGCTGTCGACGTCGATCGGTTTGGAGATATGCCCATCCATGCCCGCTTCGAAGGCGCGGGCGCGGTCGTCTTCCATGACATTGGCCGTCATGGCGATGATCGGCAGGTCCGACAGGCCCATGGCGCGAATGGCGCGCGTGGCGTCGTAGCCGTTCATGACCGGCATCTGGATATCCATCAGCACCGCGTCGTAGCGCGTGGGCGCGGCGGCCAGCATGGTCACGGCGATTTGCCCATCGGCGGCAATATCGACGGCGGCTCCCGCGTGCAGCAGCAGGTAATTGGCCACTTCCTGATTGAGCTGGTTGTCTTCGACCAGCAGCACATAGATACCCTCCAGGCGACCGGCCAATGGTCGCGCGGTGCTGGTGTCGGCCTGCTGCTGGCCGGTGTGCATTTCCACGATCGCCGTGAGCAGCGACTCGCGCGTGAACGGCTTGGGCAGGATGGCATCGAGCTTGAAATCGTCGGCCAGACGCGTGAGCTGCTCGCGCGTGCGCTCGGCCACCATCAAGGCCACGCGGGGCAGCTTGATGGCCTGGTCGGCGCGCGCGTAGGTGAGCACCGAGACGCCATCGAGGCCGGGCATGGCGGCGTCGAGCAGCAGGAAATCGTAGGGGGCATCGCCCGATGCGCGCAGCAGCTCCAGCGCGCTCGGACCGTCAGCGGTGCTGGCCACGCGCCAGCCAAACGCGCTGCACTGTGCCACCAGGGCCTCGCGCGAAGCGGCATTGTCGTCCACGATCAGGATGGCGCGCTGGTCCAGACCTGGCAGTTGGGGCAAGGTGGTGCGGGCGGCGCCGCGCAGGGTACCGAAGCTGGCATCGAAACTGAAGGTGGCGCCCTGGCCAGGTTCGCTGGCAAGCGAGATGGTACCGCCCATCAGGCCCACCAGGCGGCGGCAGATGGTCAGTCCCAGCCCGGTGCCGCCAAATTTGCGGCTGGTGGAATTGTCGGCCTGGGAAAAGGCGTCAAACAGATTGGCGTGCAGGGGCGCGGCAATCCCGATGCCCGTGTCGCGCACGGAAAACGCCAGGCGTGTCGCGTCCTTGGCATCGCTGTCCTGCGGGGGTGCGACTCCGACGCTCACCACCACTTCGCCATGTTCGGTGAACTTGATCGCATTGCTCACCAGGTTCAGCAGCACCTGTTCAAGCCGCATCGGATCGCCCAGCATTTGCAAGGGCACCTCGGGTGCGACGGCAAACACCAGTTCCAGTTCCTTTGCCTCCGCGCTGGGCGCAAGCAGTACCGAAATGCTGTCGAGGACCTGGTCCAGCGTGAACGCGGTGTACTCGAGCTTGAGCTGGCCCGCTTCGATCTTGGAAAAATCGAGCACGTCGTTCAGGATACCGAGCAGCGAACGGGTCGACATCTTGATCTTGGCCACATACCCGCGTTCGCGGCGCGCCAGGGGCGACTCTTCCAGCAGGCGCGCCAGGCCCATGATGGCATTCATGGGCGTGCGGATTTCGTGGCTCATATTGGCCAGGAATTCGCTCTTGGCGCTGCTGGCCATTTCGGCGCGGTCCACGGCCTGTATCAATTGTTCGTTCAGCGACTGCATGTGCGCTTCGTTGGCAATGCGCTCGCTGATGTCACGCACGGTTGCCTGGAGCACGCCCTTGCTGGTGGCGTTCAGGCTGGTGAGCATGACATCGGCGTGGAACAGGGTACCGTCTACGCGCCGGTGCAACCACTCGAACTGGTGGCTGCCGCGCTCGAGCGCGTAACGCATGAACTGGTCGGCCTTTTCATCGGAACGGCGCCCGTCTGGCTGGAATTCCGGCGAGGTGGCTGCGGGCGAGAGGGTCAGTAACTGCTCCACGCTGCCGCAGCCGAACATGGCCGCCGCCGCGCGGTTCCCGCTCAGGTAGCCTTGTTCGCGCGAGCACAGCATATGGGCGTCGCCCGACATTTCATAGAGCACGTGGAACTGGGCGTTCACATCGCGTAGCTCCTCGCTCATCTGTTTGCGTTCGCTCACGTCAAGTACCAGGCCGCTCACGCCGACCATTTTGTGCTCGTGGTTGAACACGGGGTGGTAACTGACCAGCCAATGGTGTTTTACGCCCGGATCATACGGTACTTCGCCTTCGCCTTCGATTTCAAGCAGTGGCTCGCCAGTATCGCGCACCTGGCGATAGGCTTTTTCGTACTCGACGCCGACAGGGCCCAGCAGTTCGGGCAGGGTGCGGCCAATGTGGGCGGCAACCGGCAAATCGTTGATGCGCGCGAGGTACTCATTGACCATCACCACGCGCAAGTCGGTATCAAGCAGGGCCAGTCCCGCAGGCGCCGTGGCATACACGTTCTCGATCAGGGCGTACGCGTTTTCCAGTTCGATGGTGCGCTCGCGCACGCGCTCTTCGATGTTGCTGCGGTAGCTGTTCAACTCCTGTTCGACCTCGACCAACGCACTGGCCACCTCGGCCGCCTCGCGAATTTCCAGGGGCGCGATTTGCAGCGGCTCGCCACGCCCCAGGGCCACCGCTGGCGCGCGCAGGGCACGTACGGAACGCCCAATGAGGCCACCGACGGCCCAGGCGCTGGCGAAACCGATGCACATCAGGCCAGCGACGCTGAGCACGATATTGGCCATTGATGCGCGCAATCCTGCATAGGCGGCGTCGCGCGGGACCGACACCGTGGCGGCCCAGTGGCGCTGGGGGGCATGGACAAACAGCACGATCACGCGCAAGCCGTCGCGGGTGACGACGTCGACCGTGCCATGCTCGATGTTGTCGAGGGCGGCCATCAGCGCAGGATTGCTTTTGGTGCCGACATGGCGTTCGGGATCGCGGCTGCGGGTGACGATCTGGTCCTTGCTATCGACCACCCCGGCATTCCAGCCTTCGGGCAGATGCAGGTTGTTCAACAATTGCTTGAAGCGGACCGGGGCTACCTTCGCTGACAGCACATAAGCCACCTTGCCGGCCACACGCACGGGGACATCGACACTGATATAGAAGGGCTGATCGGGGCTGGCGCGCGCCACGTCGGACGTGCTGACCTCGCCACTTGTGGCAACCGCGGCAATATGCGCGCGATCGCCATTCGGGGGCAGCGCGCTGCCTAGCGGCAGACTGGTGTCGAGCAAGGTCGTGCCGTCGGGCGAACTGAGTACGAAGCGCTCGGCCGCCAAACCGGGGCGCAGGATGCTGCGGGCCTGGGCGTGGAAGGCGACCAGATCCGCAGTTTGTAGACTGGGCGAGACAGCCAGGGTGCGTGTGGCTGCCTCGGCCGTGTCGAGCTCGCGCTCGACCGCCATCATGAGCGACCTGGCCTGGCGTTCGGCGTCGCGCAGCAGACTGTCGCGTTCGCGCTTGAAGGAATCGTACGACAGTGCGGCAAAGCCAATCAGGCTAGGCAGCAGGCAAGCGAGCACCAGCGTTGCCGTTTTTGAACGGATCGAGGGTAAGGAATGCCGTGAAAAAAGCCGCACCGGGGAAGCCTCCGCCATAGAACGGCTGTTACATGCCGCAGTGAATTAATGGTAGCTGAGGCCGCGCATTCTTGAAAGCACTTTACATGCGCCGTGCACAAACGGCGCACTTCCCGAAGCCGCCCCTGACGGCGGACTAGCCGCGCGTGACAGGCAGCGACAGGCTTTCACCGACTTTCATGTGCTTGGCCAATTCCAACTTGGCAATGGCATTGCGGTGCACTTCGTCCGGGCCGTCCGCCAGGCGCAAGGTGCGGTTGCCTGCCCACTGGTAAGCCAGCGGGAACTCGTCGGACACACCAGCGGCGCCATGCGCCTGGATGGCCCAGTCCAGCACTTGCTGGGCCACGTTCGGCGCCAGCACCTTGATCATGGCGATTTCTGCCTGGGCGTGCTTGTTGCCTACCGTGTCCATCAGCGAGGCGGTCTTCAAGGTCAGCAGGCGCGCGGTGTCGATCTGGATGCGCGACTCGGCAATGCGTTCGCGCCAGACGCTCTGGTCGGCGATCTTCTTGCCGAAGGCGACGCGGCTACCGAGCCGCTGGCACATCAGTTCCAAAGCCCGCTCTGCCACGCCGATGGCGCGCATGCAGTGGTGGATGCGCCCTGGCCCCAGCCGTCCCTGGGCAATTTCAAAGCCGCGTCCTTCGCCCAGCAGCAGGTTCGATGCCGGTACTCGCACATTTTCAAACAGGATTTCGCAATGGCCGTGGGGCGCGTCGTCGTAACCGAACACCGGCAGAGGGCGTACGATAGTGATGCCAGGCGTGTCGGCCGCCACCAGGATCATCGATTGCTGGGCATGGCGCGCGGCCGTCAAGTCGGTCTTGCCCATCACGATGAAGATTTTGCAACGCGGATCGCCCGCGCCCGAAATCCACCATTTGCGCCCGTTGATGACGTAGTCGTCGCCATCGCGCTCGATGCGCGTTTCAATATTGGTGGCGTCCGACGAAGCCACGGCCGGTTCGGTCATCGCAAAGGCCGAGCGGATTTCGCCGCGCAGCAGTGGCTCGAGCCACAGGCGCTTGTGCTCTTCCGTGCCGTAGCGTTCGATGGTTTCCATATTGCCCGTGTCGGGCGCAGCGCAGTTGAACACTTCCGGCGCCCACACCACCCGGCCCATGATTTCACACAGGGGCGCATAGTCGAGGTTGGACAAGCCTTCCGGAGCGCGCGCCGATTTCGGCAGGAACAAATTCCACAAGCCCTGTTCGCGCGCCAGCGGCTTGAGACGCTCGATCAATTCCGTCGGGATCCAGCGATTGCCTTTGGTCAGGCCATTGTTGTCGACTTCCTGCTTGAACAATTTCTCGTTCGGGTAAATGTGCTGGTCCATGAAGGCCAGCAGGCGGGTTTGCAGTTCGGTGCAGCGTTCGGAATAGTCGAAATTCATGGTGCTTCCTTTTTCAGGGAAATGGCGCGTTGTGCGTAGGTCCAGCCCAGTTCTGCCATGGGACGGGCTGCCTTGCCGTTCTGCAGGGCCTGGGCGCTGGAGGCGGTGCCGTCCACATAGCGCTTCATGATGCCTTGCATGATCCCGGCCAGGCGGAACATGTTGTACGCGAGATAGAAATTGAAGTCCTCGATGCGGATGGTTTTGCCGGTACGCGCGCAATACGCGGCGATATACGCTTCCTGCGTGGGGATGCCCAGCGCTTCCAGGTCCAGCCCGGCAATGCCGCGGAACTGACCGGGCGCGATGTGCCAGCTCATGCAGTGGTAGGAAAAGTCGGCAGCCGGGTGGCCCAGGGTCGACAGTTCCCAGTCCAGCACGGCCAGGATGCGCGGCTCGGTCGGATGGAAGATCATATTGTCGAGCCGGAAGTCGCCATGCACGATGGCCGTGTCGTCTCCCGGTGGAATATTGTGCGGCAGCCAGGCGATGAGATTGTCCATCGCTTCGATCGGCTCAGTCACCGAGGCTTGGTACTGGCGCGTCCAGCGTTCGATCTGGCGTGCAAAATAGTTGCCGGGCTTGCCGAAGTCGGCCAGGCCGATGGCAGCGTAGTCGGTGGTGTGGAGGAGGGCGATGACACGGTTGAGCTCGTCGTAAATGGCGCTGCGCTCGGCCGGGCTCATGCCGGGCAGGGATTGGTCCCACAGCACCCGTCCTTCGACATACTCCATCACGTAAAAGGCGCGCCCGATAACCTCTTCGTCGGTGCACAGCGCGTACTGCCGCGCTGCGGGAAAGCCAGCCTTGTTCAGCGCATCCATGACCCGAAATTCGCGGTCGATGGCGTGCGCCGAGGGCAGCAGCTTGGCAGCCGGTCCCGGCTTGGTGCGCAGCACGTATTGCTGGCCGGATGGCGTGCCCAGCTTGAAGGTGGGGTTGGATTGGCCGCCCTTGAATTGTTCGACCGTCAGCGGCCCGCCCGAATAGCCAGCCACATGCGCGCGCAGGTAAGCGTCGAGCGCCTCCACGTCGAATTTCTGGCGTTCCGATACGGGCTTGGTGCCCATCATTTCTTCGAACATGGTGTCTCCGGCGAACAAGGTAGAGGCTATTCTAGCTGATAAAAAGCACGCCCGTACTATTAATTTTGAGCAGACTTTAGCGTGATTGGCGGTACTGATCGTATAACTGTTCCATCGTCGTCAGGCGCGAATCGGCCTGCAGTGGCGTTGGCGGCGCGTGGTTCATGAAGCGCAGCACCCAGTCCTTGTCATGTTCGCCCACGTCGAGGGCATTGATGCAGCCGGGCGCTTGGGCCAGGGCGCCGAGGAACATGCGCTGGCCCGTCAGTGCCAGTGACAGGATGGCGCAATTGACGCCGCCATGGAGCACCAGCAGCACCGTATCCCAGTTGGGGTCCTGGCGCAGACGCGCCACGGCCGGGTGGATGCGGTCCATCAGCTCGCCCACCGATTCGCCGGCCAGGAAGCGCTTGTCTTCACCGACCATGCCTTCGAAGGCGCCGATGAAGGCGTCGCGCAGGTCGGCGTCGGCAATGGCTGACAGGCGACCTCCGCGAATTTCTTCCAGCGCTGGCCAGGTCTCGATGGCGATGTCCTGGCCGGTTTCGGCCAGGACCCGGGTGGCAGTTTCTACCGTGCGTGGCAGGCCGGAAACGATGACGCGGTCAAAGCGCACCTGCTGCTCGGCAAACAGGCGACCGGCGGCGCTGGCCTGGGCGCGGCCCAATTCGTTCAAGGGCACCGATTCGGGCAACACGGGTTTGCCGGCTGCGTCGAAATAGGTGACGCTGCCGTGGCGCATCAGATAAATACGGCGGCGGGTGGTGGCAGTGGCAGGCATGGACATCCGATTCAAAAGCAGAAAGATCAGTTGATCATAGCCGATCAGGACCTTGTCGGTTGGTCAGCATAATCTGTCGCGATTTAACAATGGTGGGGCGGGGCGCGCACACAAAGTCATGCCGCGTGACAAATTTCATTGGTTTCTGGCTTAGAATGGCCCGCAAGGCGTTCACTTCCGGGATCCATGCATGGCAAGGCCAGAAAAAGTTCGACTAGGCGAGATCCTGGTACAGCAAAAACTCTTGTCCGAGGACCAGCTTGGTCTGGCGTTGCAGGACCAGAAGCGCAGCGGGCGCAAGCTGGGCCGTGTGTTTGTCGAGAGCGGCTTCGTCACCGAAGACCAGATCTCCAGCGCGCTGGCGCGGCAGTTGAACATCCCTTACATCAATCTCAAGTTTTACAACACCAATCCAGACGTGGTGCGCATGCTGCCGGAGACCCAGGCCCGGCGCTTTCGCGCGCTGGCCCTGGAAGACCGGCGCGGCTCGCTCCTGGTCGGCTTGTCCGACCCGACCGATCTGTTTGCGTATGACGAGATCAGCCGCCTGGTCAAGCGCAATATCGAGCTGGCCGTGGTCAACGAGACCGAGGTGCTGGCTGCGATTGACCGCATTTACCGGCGCACCGAGGAAATCACCGACTTTGCGCGCGAGCTGGAACAGGATCTGGGCGACAGCTTTGTCGACTTTGGCGCGCTGGCCGCCAATCCGGGCCTGGAAGAGGCGCCCATCGTCAAGCTGCTGCAGTCGGTGTTTGACGACGCCACCCAGGTGCGCGCGTCCGACATCCACATCGAGCCCCAGGAGTCGCGCCTGCATATCCGTTTTCGTATCGACGGCGTGCTGCACCTGCAGACCGAAGCCGATATCAAGATTGCCACCCCGTTGGCGCTGCGCCTGAAACTGATGTCCGACCTCGATATTTCGGAAAAGCGTTTGCCGCAGGATGGCCGCTTTGCCATCAAGGTCAAGCAGCAGCGCATCGATGTGCGCATTTCCACCATGCCAACCCAGTATGGCGAATCGGTGGTAATGCGGCTATTGAACCAGGGCGGCACCACCTTGCGCCTGGACGCGATTGGCATGCCGCAGCGCCTGGTCGAGCGCTTTCGCTCCATCGTGGCCCGCCCCAATGGCCTGGTGCTGGTGACGGGGCCCACTGGTAGCGGCAAGACTACTACCTTGTACAGCGCCCTGGCCGAACTCAATTCCACCGAGAAGAAGCTGATCACGGTGGAAGACCCGGTCGAGTACCGCCTGCCCGGCATTAACCAGGTGCAGGTCAATGAAAAAATCGATTTGAGCTTTGCGCGCGTGCTGCGCTCGGCCTTGCGCCAGGATCCGGACATTGTGCTGGTGGGCGAGATGCGCGACCAGGAAACCGCGCAAATCGGCCTGCGCGCCGCCATGACCGGTCACCTGGTGCTCTCGACCCTGCACACCAACGACGCGGCCAGCACGCCGCTGCGCTTGATGGACATGGGCGTGCCACGGTATATGGTGGGTAGTGCGCTGCAGGCGGTGCTGGCCCAGCGGCTGGTACGCAAGATTTGCGAGTCCTGTAGCACCACCCACGAGATCACGCCAGCTGAGCGTTCTTTCCTGCGCACCGAGCTGGGCGAGCGGGTGGACACGATTTCTTACTTTCACGGCAAGGGTTGCTCGCACTGCAACGGCATGGGGTATCGCGGGCGGACCGGTGTCTACGAGTTGCTCGAAATGACGCGCGAGGTCATTGAAGCGTCCAACCACCCGGACCCGGGCCATTTCCTGCGCGCGGCCAATGCCGAGATGGCGGGCGAAACCTTGCGTCGCCATGCGGTGGCGCTGGTGGTTGAGGGCCGCACCACGGTCTCCGAAGCGATGCGCATCAGCAGTCAGATCGAGGATTAGCGTGCCTTTCTATTCCTACAAGGGCCGCAACGCGCGTGGCGAGATGCTGCAAGGCGTGCTGGAGGCCATCGACAGCGGCGCAGTGGCGACCCAGTTGTTTAGCACCGGTATCACGCCGATCGAAATTCTCGACGCGAAAAAGCCTTCCGCCGCCGGCAGTACGGATGGTTGGTTGGCCGCGCTGTTCGAGCGCAAGGTCACGTCCATGGATGTGCAGATGTTCAGCCGCCAGTTGTACACCCTGCTCAAGTCGGGCGTACCCATCATGCGCGGCCTGGCCGGCTTGCAGGAGTCGGCCACGAGCAAGCCGTTCGCGCGCGTGATCCGCGATCTGCGCGAGTCGCTCGATTCCGGGCGCGAGTTGTCCACGGCTATGCGGCGCCATCCCGATGTGTTTGATAATTTTTATCTGAGCATGGTGCGCGTGGGGGAAATGACGGGCCGCCTGGAAGACGTGTTCCTGCGATTGTTCGACCACCTCGAGTTCGATCGCGACATGCGCCAGCGCGTCAAGTCGGCATTGCGGTACCCGAGTTTCGTCGTGATTGCCATGGCCATTGCCATCATCGTGGTCAATGTGTTCGTCATTCCCCAGTTTCAGAAAGTGTTTGACAGCTTTCATACCCAGCTGCCCTTGATGACGCGCCTGCTGGTTGGGTTCTCGCATTTCACGGTCACTTACTGGCCGGCGATTGTGGGCGTGCTGATTGCGGTGGTGGTGGCGGCACGTGCCTGGGTGGGCACGGAGAAGGGCCGTTACGAATGGGATAGGCGCAAGCTGCGCCTGCCGATTGCAGGAAAGATTATTCACAAGGGCACTATGGCACGCTTTGCGCGCAGTTTCGCCCTGTCCAGCCGCAGCGGTGTGCCCATTGTGCAAGCCTTGACCACATTCTCGCAAACGGTCGACAACGCCTACCTGAGTGCGCGCGTGGAGCAGATGCGCGACGGGGTCGAGCGCGGCGAGAGCATCCTGCGCACTGCCACGGCCGCCAATATCTTTACGCCCATCGTGCTGCAAATGATTGCCGTGGGCGAGGAGACGGGGTCGATTGACGACTTAATGGACGAAATCGCGCAGATGTATGAGCGCGAAGTCGATTATGAATTGAAGACACTGTCTGCGCAGATCGAGCCCATCCTGATCGTGTTCCTTGGGGTGCTGGTGCTGATCCTGGCGCTGGGGATTTTCCTGCCGATCTGGGACTTGGGCAAAGCGGCCTTGTCAAAATGAAAAGGCAGCGCGGCTTCACCTTGTTTGAACTGGCCGTGGCGGTGTGCATCATCGGAATCCTGGCGGCCAGTTTGCTCTCGCGTGTGATCTGGTATCACGAGCAGGCCGAGGATGTGGCGCGCGAAAACGTGCTTGGCGTGCTGCGAAGTGCACTGAGCATGAAAGCGGGCCAGTTGGTGGCACAAGGTCGTTCGCACGACATTGAGAACTTATTAACGATTAACCCCATGGATCTGTTGGCACAAAAGCCAGCCAACTATCTGGGTGAGGTCGATACGCCACAGATCAAAAAAATTTCTCGTGGGAACTGGTTTTTCAATCGAAAACGCTTATTGCTCGTGTATATTTCGGGAACTGGTGCAACATTTCAGTCCACAGATTCCGGGCAGTTCGTCTATAAGGTCGAATTGCTACGCGATCGGGATGGCGCAAACGGCCCAAAAACTGCCGAGACGTCGAAGAGCACGACCATCGAGGGTGTTGCACTGACGCAGATCCCTCAATAATCTCAGCATAAACTTTTGCCAATTAACCCAGCCTTACCAGGAGTCTTAATGAAAACTTCGCAACTTATCCGCAAACAAGCCCAAGCCGGTTTCACCCTGATCGAACTGATCGTCGTCATCGTTATTCTGGGCATCCTGGCAGCGACCGCCTTGCCGCGCATGTTCGACATGTCGGGTCAGGCCCGTTTGGCCAAAATGCAAGCTGCTGTCGGCGCCGTCAAGGCTGCCCAGGCAACGGCCCACGCCGCCTGGTTGATGAATGGCGCCCAATACGCTTGTGCCGCTTGCGGCGCTGGCGGCACGGCCCAGACCGGTTCCCTGGTCAGCGCAGAAAGCACCAGCGTTGTCATGCTGGGCGGCTACCCTGACGTCGGCGGCGACGGCATCACCAATGCTGCGACCACCGCAACGGGCGGCATGGCTGCAGCATCGAACCTGGGTTCGGACTATGTGTTGTCGACCTTCGCACCAGCGTCGGGCAGCAGCACCGCCACCGCCACCAACCTGTCGGTAGCTTCCGATGCAGCTCACCCGAACTGCCGCTTTACCTACACCGAAGCCGTGCAGACCGCCGGTTCCGCCGGTGTGCAGCCTACCGTCACGACCCAGCCAGCCATTGATGTCTCGCTGCTGACGCTGACCAACTGCACCTAAGCCTGATGCCTGACGGGCCCGTCCCGTCCCTCGAAAACAGGCCAAGCGATTGGCCTGTTTTGCATTGGATGCGCCGCGCGCGCCCTGTGGCGCGTGGCATGCTTGCAAAATATGTCGCAAATTCATTGCTGGATCGAAAAATAGCCCGCGTTGCGGCGTGAATTGTGAATATAATCAAAGCATTACGGCAGCTTCCTGAACAATCATTCATCAATGGATTGAATGCATGGGTTTTTTCGGTAAAACAAGGAAATTGAGTGGTTTGCTGGCCTTCGGTTTTACGCCGGAGGGCCTGTGCGCCGCCCGCGTGAGCCGGGTGCCCAACGCCAAGCCGCAGGTGGACACGGCGCAGTTTTTCCCCAGCAAAGAACCCCTGTCGGCCGATACCCTGGAGAAGGCGGCGCGGGAATTGCAGGCTGCCCACTATCAATGCGCCAATCTGTTGGGCGGACGCGAATACCAGATGCTCGCTGTGGAGTCGCCCAATGTGCAGAGCGATGAACTGAAAGCGGCTGTGCGCTGGCGCCTGAAGGACATGCTCGACTTCCACGTCGACGACGCCACCATCGATGTGATGGATATTCCAGCAGACAAAAACGCGGCAGTGCGCGCGCAAACCATGTTTGCCGTCGCTGCGCGCAACAGCGTGATCCAGGCGCGCCAGGAGCTGTTTTCCGGTGCCAAGGTCGAGCTGAGCGTGATTGATATCCCGGAAGCGGCACAGCGCAACATCTCCACCTTGCTCGAGCCGGAAGGCCGCGGACTGGCCATGCTGTCCTTCGATGCCGATGGCGGCTTGCTGACCGTCACCTCGAATGGCGAGCTGTATCTGTCGCGCCGCATCGATGTCAGCCTGGAGCAACTACTTGAAGACAATGCCGATCGCCGCAACCAGACCTTCGACAAGGTCACACTGGAGCTGCAGCGCTCGCTTGATCATTTTGATCGCCAGTTCCATTACGTGAACGTGTCCAAGTTGCTGCTCGCGCCTTTGCCGTCGGGCGCGCTGCATACTTACCTGTCCTCGAATCTCTACATGCCGGTCGATGCGCTGGACCTGGCCAGTGTGTTTGATCTGTCCAAGGTGCCCGAGCTGCAGTCGGCCCAGGTCCAGCAGCGGCATTTCCTGGCCTTGGGCGCTGCCTTGCGGGTCGAGGAGGTGGTGCTGTGAGCCAGCAGATCAATCTATTCAACCCCATCTTCCGCAAGCAGCAGAAGTACTTCTCGAGTGTGACGATGGCGCAGGCGCTGGGCATCATCTGCCTCGCTTGCGCGCTGCTGGCGGTCAACGCGAGTTGGCGCATGCGCCAGTTGGCCGCGCAAGTGGCCGCCACCGACGCGCAGCTGCAGGCGCGGCAAACCCGGCTGGCCGCCTTCAAGGCCCAGTTCCCTGCGCGCCAGAAAAGCCCGACCTTGGCCGGCGAGATGGCCGCTGCCCAGTCGGAGCTTGCCTTGCTGGAACAGGCATCCGGCATGCTGGAGCACGGCAGCTTTGGCGACACCCGAGGCTTCTCCACCTACTTTCGTGCCTTCGCGCGCCAGAGCGTGGACGGCCTGTGGTTGACCGGCCTCACCATCGATGGCGGCGGCACCCAGCTGGCCGTGCAGGGCAATGCCCTGCAGCCGGACCTGGTGCCAAAATACATGCGCCGCCTG
>JBJMVX010000132.1:0-30317 GCA_045810445.1 Massilia sp. | reverse complement strand
CCCCGATTTCGCGAGGACGACGGTTTCGCGGTGAAATGGGGCGCGAGGCGTCGGACCGCAGCATCCGCGAGGACGACGGTTCTACCGAACTATTTGACCTACAGCAAGGCCGCAGTCAAGGTCTTCACTTCCTCAGCCGACTCTTCCAAAATGCTGTTCAACGTGCCTTCGCCAATCACGAAGTCAATGGTCGCTGCCGACTGGATGCTGGTCGCACCCGGACGCTGATGCAAGGGCGATGCCACCGGCGCCAGATCATTGGCCAACAGCAGCGTGTCGCCCAAGGTTTCCGGCGGCAGGGCGCGCATGCCTGCCCACAAGCCTTCAATGGCTTGCATCACAGGCGCAGGCACGTTGAGCTTTTGCAGCACGCAACGGCCAATCTGCATTTCGCCATGTTCGATCCACTCTTCCGGCTCGCCATCGAGCAGCCCCGGATATTCCTCGGCGCGCGAGAGCAGGTAAAACCCGCCAACCTCGTGCACGATGCCGGCAAACAGCGCCGTTTCCGGGTCCAGGTTGGCCACGCGCTTGGCGATCACCTGCGACAGCGCGGCCACGTGCGCCGAGTGCTGCCACAACTGGTCCGCCTTGGCGCGCAGGGCCGGCTGGCTGATCTTGCTGTCAAGCTGGCGCACGATGACGGCAGCAGCGAGCGCGTTGAGGGTCCTGAAACCGACCCGCTGAACCGCACTGCGCACATTGGTGATTTCATTGCTCGACCGGTTGTAGGCAACCGAGTTGGCAATGGCCACCGTGCGCGCGGCCAGCAGTGGTTCCGATTGCACCAGCCGCGCGGCAACCTCGGCATGGCAATCGGGATCGTTGAGCGCGCGCTGCAATTTGAGCGTGGCGTCTACGTTGGTGGGAAAGGTCAGTTCGCCCCGGCTTGCCTGAGCTGCAATGCTCTTGAATGCTTCAAGTCTGTCCATCGAAATGTTTACCTCTCAAAAAGTGGGTCAATCTCGTCGCATAAAAGAGTGCTGGGGAGCATTTATTCTACGCTTTTCAGGCGCTGTGTGCGACCTAGTTCAAGGTTCGCTGAAAATGGCGTCACAGCCTTCCTGGGTGCCTTCGGTGTCTTCCAGTTCGTTGACCAGGCCCAGGTCGATCAATTCCTCGACCGCGTTCATGAAACTGTTGACCTTCGTCGCGCCAATCAGGCGGTAAATCTCGCCGGTTTCATTGCGTACGCCAATCAGCATTTTTTCCAGGCGCACTTCGTCGGGCGTGGCCACGTTGAGCAGCAGGTTGCCAATGATGTGCTTGTCAAATTTCGCTGGCGTGAAGCCGTCGAGCAGGGATGTTTTCAAGATGCGTCCTCGGGTTGTAAGTCGGTAGAATGGGTGGCAATCAATTGCTTGAGCTTGCGCAGCGGGGCTTCCAGGGCCTCGAAATCGGCTTCGCCATAGGCGGCAAACATTTGCTGACCTTGGGCGATGACGATCGGGAACACGTCAGCGAAGGTCTGTTCGCCTTCCTCGGTCAGCGCCACGTAAAAGGCACGCTTGTCGTTCAGACAGCGCGAACGTGCCACCAGGCCCTTCGCTTCCAGCCTTTCGATGACGCCAGTGAGCGTGCCCTTGGTGATCAAGGTCTTTTCGCCCAGCTCCTTGTGCGTCATGCCGGGCGTGTTGCCCAGGGTCGCGATGATGTCGAACTGGGCATGCGTCAGGCCCAATCGGCGCACCGATTCGCCCGACATCCGCTCGAAGCCCTGCAGGCATTCCGCGAGCAAGCGCACAGTCTTTAGATAGCGTTCCCCCATAAGGCTTGATTATAGCCGGGTGTTGGCAATTTGATGGCATGAGCTTCGCGATGTGCGCAGAGCGGTTACCATATTGCCCTGATACCAAAAAAGCTAAAGAAAGCTCAGCATGAACCACCCACTGCGGGGCATTTTTGCCCTGCTGATCGTGACCCTGGTATGGGGCACCACCTTTCCTGCCATGAAGGACCTCACTGCCAGCCTGTCGCCGGCCTGGATTGTGTTTACCCGCTTCGCGCTGGCGGCGCTGCTGCTCTCGCCCTTCCTGCTGCGTGGGGCCCGTGCCGACCTGCGTGCCGGCCTCTTGCTGGGTTTGCTGCTGTTTTTCTGCTACGTGTTCCAGGTAGAAGGCCTGGCCCGAACCAGTTCCAACCGGAACGCCTTCATTTGCGGCTTGAACGTGCTCATCGTGCCCCTGTTGGGCGTACTGGCCGGGCGCTGGCCGGAAAAGCGCATCGTTGCCGCGCTGGTGCTGGCGGTTTCCGGGCTGGCGGCCCTGTGCTGGGATGGCGGGTCCTGGCGCTTTGGCGATACGCTGGCGCTGGGCGCGGCCCTGTGTTTTGGGGTCTATATCAAGATGATGGAAATCCATACCCGCGCCGCCACCCGCCTGATGACGATTACCGCCACCCAGATCCTGACAGTGGCCGTGTGCGCTGCCGCCTGGCTGCTGGTGACCGAAGTGCCGCTGGGGGGCGGGGCCGTCGCAGCTGCCTGGTGGTCAAACATTTTTGTATCGCTAAAGGCTGGGTCATACAATATCGTATACCTGGGCGTGCTCTGCACAGCGGCCATCATCTCCCTGCAGACCTGGGGCCAGTCGCATAGCACGGCCAATGAGGCAGCCGTGATCTACGCTTTTGAGCCGGCAGCGGCGGCCGTATTCGGCTTTTTCTGGCTGGGCGAAACCATGACTGCGCGGGGCTGGATGGGCGCGGCACTGTTGATCTCCGGTATGATAGTGAGTCAATGGAATTCCGAGCGGCCCGCAGGCGCGCTCGTCCCCGAGTAAAGACCGCGTCCGCCGCATGCCACTTGCCAAACTTGCCCGCCTTGCCCAGGAAAAGCCGCTGCGCGTGCTGCTCATTAACGCGGGCGAGCCGGACA
Organism: Massilia sp.; assembly: GCA_045810445.1. Classification (GTDB taxonomy): domain Bacteria; phylum Pseudomonadota; class Gammaproteobacteria; order Burkholderiales; family Burkholderiaceae_D; genus Telluria_A. The sequence goes on along the minus strand of JBJMVX010000132.1, from coordinate 27,442 downwards.
CGCTGACCTGGGCCGGTCTGTACCAGCCCTTGCGCCTGGCCGCCAAACTGGTTGGCCCCGAGCGGCTGCACGTGGATGTGCGCAGTCCCGACAAATTTGCTGCCGACGCCCAGCGCCACTGGCACCTGGTGCTGCTGGTGGCCGACGAAGCCCAGGCCTCCCTGAAGCCGGCCAACAGCCGGAAACTGATCGAGCATTGCCGCGCCGCGCCGTTCTGGGGCGCCGTTGGCGCGGGCGTCCTATGGCTGGCTGACGCCGGCGTCTTGAATGGCGTGCGCACGGCCTTGCCCTGGGCCCTGTATGCGGACGTGGACAGCGTGGCCGACCACGCCATCTTCACGCCCCACCTGTTCGAAATCGACGAGCACCGCCTCACCTGCAGTGGCGGTGCTGCCAGTGCCGACTTTGCGCTCACCTTGGTCGAAATCATCTTTGGCGCAGGTGTCCAATCCCAAATCAAGGAAATGCTGTGCATTGACCGCGTGCGCGGCAAGGAAGAGCGCCAGCGCGTCGCCCTGCAAGCGCGTTTCGGCGCCCTGCAACCGAAGCTGACGGAGGCGGTGACGCTGATGGAAGCGAACATCGAAGAGCCGCTCTCGACCGACGACATCGCCGGGCTGGTGGGCATTTCGCGGCGCCAGCTGGAGCGCTTGTTCAAGCAATATCTTGGCAGCTTGCCATCGCGCTACTATCTGGAGCTGCGCCTGCAGCGCTCGCGCCAGTTGCTGCTCGACACCCACTATTCGATCGTGCAGGTGGGCCTGATGTGCGGCTTTTCCAGCGGCTCGCACTTTTCCACCGCCTTTGGCGCCCTGTTTGGCAACACGCCCCGTGAAGAGCGCCAGCGCAAGCTGGCCGGTCCCCCCGTCTAGCAGCCACCCTTCCTTGTGAAAACGTCAAGGAGTGGGAAAAATGAAAATGGCTGTCGCCTATGCAAAAGATGTTTGGAGCGGCCCTTCTTATAATGGCCCATGCTTCCAGCGGTTTCGGCTGGTTGCGCCCCCTAACATTGGATGAGGAATGCCATGAACGCAAAGCTTGATTCGGGTGTCACAACGCGGCCTGTAACCAGACAAACCTTCGACGACGTCCTCGTCCCGACTTACGCTCCTGCCGCCATGGTGCCTGTGCGCGCCGCTGGCCTGGACCTGTGGGACCAGAACGGCAAGCATTACCTCGATTTCACCTCCGGCATCGCCGTCTCCAGCCTCGGTCACTGCAACCCGGTCCTGGTCGACGCGCTGACCCGCCAGTTGAACAATGTCTGGCACCTCGGTAACGGCTACACCAACGAGCCTGTGCTGCGCCTGGCCCTGGCCCTGACCGAAGCGACCTTCGCCGACCGCGCCTTCTTCTGCAACTCCGGCGCCGAAGCCAATGAAGGCGCCCTGAAGCTGGCGCGCAAATACGCGCACACGAAATTCGGCACCCACAAGTCGCGCATCATCTCCTGCCTGTCGTCCTTCCACGGCCGCACCCTGTTCACCGTGTCCGTCGGCGGCCAGCCGAAGTACACCGAAGGCTTCGAGCCACTGCCACAGGATATCCACCACATTCCGTACAACGACATCGAAGCGGCGCGCGCTGCCATCGGTGACGACGTGTGCGCGGTAATCGTCGAGCCTATCCAGGGCGAGGGCGGTGTCATTCCTGGCAATCCGGAATACCTGCAAGCCTTGCGCGAGTTCTGCACCAAGGTCGGCGCCCTGCTTATTTTCGACGAAGTGCAGTCCGGCGTAGGCCGCACCGGCACCCTGTACGCTTACATGGACAAGGGCGTCACGCCCGACATCCTGACCACCGCCAAAGCGCTGGGCAACGGCTACCCGATCGGCGCCATGCTGACCACCAACGAGATCGCCGCCCACTTTGGCGTCGGCTCGCACGGCACCACTTACGGCGGCAATCCGCTGGCGGCCACCGTGGCGCTGAACGTGATCGAAATGATCAACCAGCCAGCCTTCCTGGCACGCGTGAAGGAAGCCTCGGCCAACATCTTTACCCGCCTGCGCAAACTGGCTGCGGACTTCCCGCAAGTGTTCGGCGACGTGCGCGGTTCGGGCCTGTTGATCGGTCTGCCGCTGGCGCCTGAATTCAAGGGCCGCGCCAAGGACATCACCAAGGCTGCCGAAGCACTGGGCCTGATGCTGCTGATCGCAGGTCCCGACGTCGTGCGTTTTGCGCCTGCGCTGATCGTGAGCGATGCGCAGATCGCCGAAGCCGACCGCATCCTGCGTCTGGCTGTCGAAGGCCTGCTCAATACCGCGCCGGCAAAATAAGTTGGTCCCCCAGCCGGCTGCGCGTTCGCGTGGCCGGCTCACGCAAGTCCGCAAGATCTTAAGGGAGCTCACATGTTTGTTGTCCGTCCGGTTGAACTCACGGATATCGACGCGCTCGAAACGCTGGCCGCCCAGACGATGCCGGGTGTGCACACCTTGCCCCGCACGCGAGAAAAAATCGCTGCCTCGGTCGAACGCTCCATCGCTTCCTTCGCCGCCCATGTCGACATTCCCAGCGAAGAGTCCTATCTGTTCGTGCTGGAGCAGCAGTCCACGCGCGAGATCGTCGGTACCGCCGCCATCTTCGCTTCGGCAGGTTCGAACGGCACCTATTTTTCGTTTCGCAACGACGTCATTCAGCAAGTCTCGCGCGACCTCAATATCAGCCATAGCGTGCATGCGCTCACGCTGTGCTCCGAGCTGACCGCGTATTCCCAGCTGTCGGGCTTTTACCTGAATAACCGCAGCAGCGCCGGCCTGGAAGCAGGCTTGCTCTCGCGTGCGCGGCTGCTGTTTGCCGTGCTGGCGCCGCACCGCTTTGGCGACCGCTTCTTCGTGCCGCTGGCCGGTATTACGGACGCGAACGGCCAGTCGCCGTTCTGGGAAGCGCTGGGTCGTAAATTTTTCAAGATGGATTTTCTCGACGCCGAGAAGGTCATCGGCGGTGCACGCAATCGCACCCTGATCGTGGAACTGATGCCGCACTATCCGGTGTATGTGCCACTGCTGCCGGGCGACGCCCAGGCAGCCATGGGCCAGATCCACAGCGATGGCGAACTGGCCTTCGACCTGCTGACGGACGAAGGCTTCGAGGCCGACGACTACATTGACATTTTCGATGGTGGTCCCATCCTCCAGGCCCACAAGAACAGTCTGCGCTCGTTTAGCGGATCCATGATGCGCCGCGTGGCGCACGCCGAAGCGGGCCAATCGTCGGACCTGTTGGTGAGCTATGCGGTCGCTGCCAGCAATGAGCAGAACTTCCGCGCCATCACCGTTGCCTGCCCGTCGGCCGACGCTGGCGACACCGTGTTCCTGCCCCAGGATGCGCAGGATGCGCTGATGGTGGTCCCGGGCGATAACGTCATCTGCGTCAGAATCTGAAAGAGAAACCTATGCTAGTTGTACGCGCAATTCACGCGTCCGATCTGGATGCCCTGATCGACCTGGCACGCCAGGTAGGCAGCGGCATGACGACGCTCAAGCCGGACCGCAAGATGCTCGGTGACCGCGTCGCCATCGCCGTCGAGTCCTTCGCGCAGACCATCCCGCCCGAGCAGCGCGACTACATGTTCGTGATGGAAGACACCACCAACGGCCGCCTGGCCGGCATTTGCGCCATCAAGGGCGCGGTGGGCCTGGACGAGCCTTTCTACAATTACCGCATCGGCACCCTGGTCCACTCGAGCAAGGAGCTCGATGTGTTCACGCGCATGGACACCCTGTATCTGTCCAACGACCTGACCGGCTCCACCGAACTGTGCTCGCTGTTCCTGCATCCGGACTACCGCAGCGGCAACAACGGCAAGTGGCTCTCGAAAAGCCGCTTCCTGTTCATCGCCCAGTTCCAGCATCTGTTCACCGAAAAGCTGATCGCCGAAATGCGCGGCTTTCAGGCCGACGACGGCACCTCGCCGTTCTACGAAGGCCTGGGCCGTCATTTCTTCAAGATGGATTTCAACCACGTCGACCACCTGACGGCGCTGGGCAAGAAGTCCTTCATCGCCGAACTGATGCCGCGCCAGCCCCTGTACGTGGCCTATCTGCCGGAAGACGCGCAGTCCGTCATCGGCAAGGTGCACCGCTCCACCGCCCCGGCGCGCAAGCTGCTGGAACAGGAAGGCATGCACTTCGAAGGCTACGTCGATATTTTCGACGCCGGCCCGGTGCTGCAGGCCCGCGTATCCGAGCTGCGCGCGCTGCGCGAGAGCGAATTGGCGCTGGCCGAGCCGAGCGACGTCATTGGCGACGGCGAGCCGCTGCTGGTGTCGAACACGGTGCTCAAGGATTTCCGCATGATCGTCACATACGCCACCCCGGACGCCGGCAAGATCGCCTTGACGCCGTCGGAGCTGGAATTACTGCATTGCCAAGGCGGCGACCCGATTCGCACGCTGCCACTTAGCGTAAGGAAGAACCTCCATGTCCACTCTTAGTAATTTCATCAACGGCCAATGGCTGGCCGGTAGCGGCGCCGAACTGGTGACGGTCGATCCGTCCACGGGCCAGCAGACCTGGACCAGCAATGAGTCCACCAGCGCCGACGTCGAGTCGGCCGTGCAGGGCGCACGCGCGGCCTTCGACACCTGGGCCATGACCGGCCTGGAAGAGCGCATCGCCATCTGCACGCGTTTTCGTGATCTGCTCAAGGAAAATGCGGAAGCGCTGGCCGTGACGATTTCCGAAGAAGTGGGCAAGCCGCTGTGGGAAGCGCGCACGGAAGTGGCCACCATGGCCAACAAGATCGATATTTCGGTGCAGGCCTACGGCGCCCGCACTGGCGAAGTGGCAGCCAAGGTCGCCGACGGCAATGCCGTGCTGCGCCACCGCCCGCACGGCGTGTTCGGCGTATTCGGCCCGTATAACTTCCCGGGCCACCTGCCCAATGGTCACATCGTGCCGGCCCTGATCGCCGGGAACACCGTGGTGTTCAAGCCGAGCGAATACGCGCCGCGCACTGCCGTCAAGACGGTGCAAATGTGGCAGCAGGCCGGCCTGCCCGCTGGCGTCATCAACCTGGTCAACGGCGGTCGTGATACCGGCATTGCGCTGGGCCAGAACGCGGGCCTGGACGGCGTGCTGTTTACCGGCAGCTGCCAGACCGGCGTCGCCCTGCACAAGCAGTTCGGCGGCCAGCCAGGCAAGATGCTGGCGCTGGAAATGGGTGGTAACAACCCGCTGGTGGTGTGGGACGTGCGCGATATCGACGCTGCCGTTCACCACGCGATCATGTCTGCCTTCATTTCGGCCGGCCAGCGCTGCACCTGCGCGCGCCGTCTGATCGTGGCCGACACGGTCGAAGGCGATGCCTTCATTGAGCGCCTGGTCGAAGTGGCAGCCACCCTGACGGTGGGCGCCTCGAACGCGGAGCCGCAGCCGTTCATGGGTCCTGTGGTCTCTAGCGCGGTCGCTGCCCGCCTGGTGCAAGCCCAGGCCGACATGGTGGCCAAGGGCGGCAAGACACTGCTGCAGATGAAGCAGCTCGACCCGAAAGCCGGCTTTGTCACGGCCGGCATCGTGGACGTCACCAACGCCACCGGCATTGCTGATGAAGAGTGGTTCGGTCCTCTGCTGCAGATTGTGCGCGTGGCCGATTTCGACACCGCCATCAAGGTCGCCAACGCCACCGAATTTGGCCTGGCTGCGGCGCTGTTGTCGAATGACGAAACGCTGTGGAAGCAGTTTTCGGTGCAGGCCAGGGCCGGCATCGTCAACTGGAACCGTCCAACCACGGGTGCTGCCAGCAGCGCGCCGTTTGGCGGCGTGGGCAAATCGGGCAACCACCGTCCAAGCGCTTACTACGCAGCCGACTATTGCGCCTATCCGGTCGCGTCGATTGAAACGAGCGAACTCGAAATGCCGGCCAAGCTCTCGCCTGGCCTGACGTTCTAAGGACCTACCATGCAAGCTGCACGCGAATTTAACTTCGACGGCCTGGTTGGCCCTAGCCACAACTACGCGGGTCTGTCCTTCGGTAACGTGGCGTCGTTTAGCAACGTCAAGAGCGCGTCAAACCCGAAGCAGGCAGCCTTGCAGGGCCTGGCGAAAATGCGCGCCCTGGCGGCCCGCGGCTTTGCCCAGGCCTTGCTGCCGCCGCAGGCACGCCCCAACTTCCGCCTGCTGCGCTCCATCGGCTTTGGCGGCACCGATGCCGAAGTGCTGGCGCGTGCCTACCGCGAGTCGCCCGTGATCCTGGCCTGCGCCTATTCGGCCTCGCCCATGTGGACCGCCAACGCGGCGACGGTCAGCCCCTCGGCCGACAGTGCCGATGGTCGCGCCCACTTCACGGCGGCGAATCTGAACAACAAGCTGCACCGCGCCGACGAGCATGCCCAGTCGACCCGCACGCTGCGCGCGATCTTTGCCAACGAGCGGCATTTCGCGGTGCACGACGCGCTGCCGTCCACGCCCGCCTTTGGTGACGAAGGCGCCGCCAACCACACACGTTTGTGCGCCAGCCATGGCGGCAAGGGCGTCGAATTCTTTGTCTATGGCCGGGTGGAGTTCGATCCATCGGCGCCTGCGCCGAAAAAATACCCGGCCCGCCAGACCCTGGAAGCGTCGCAAGCAATCGCACGCCTGCACGGCCTGGACGCCGCGCGCACCGTGTTCGCGTCGCAAAATCCGGACGTGATCGACCAGGGCGTTTTCCACAACGACGTGATCGCTGTCGGCAATGGCAATGTGCTGTTCTATCACGAGCAAGCCTTCCATGATGAGGCGGCAGTGCTGAACAAGCTGCGCGTGGCCATGGACGGCGTGGGCGCCCAGTTGACGCCAGTGCGCGTCGATACCCATTTGGTGTCGGTGGCCGACGCCGTGGCCAGCTACCTGTTTAATAGCCAGCTGCTCACCAAGGCCGATGGCAAGATGGCGCTGGTGATTCCGCAGGAGTGCCAGGAAAACCTGGCCGTGGCGCGCTATCTCGAACAACTGGTGGCCTCTGGCGGCCCGGTCGACGAACTGATTCATTTCGACCTGCGCCAGAGCATGCGCAATGGCGGTGGTCCGGCATGCCTGCGCCTGCGCGTGGCCTTGAGCGAGACCGAAGCGGCGGCCATGCACCAGGGCGTGATCATGACCGAAGCCCTGTATGTGACCCTGGTCGACTGGGTAGGTAAATACTACCGCGACCAGCTGGAACCGAAAGACCTGGCCGACCCCCAGTTGGCCATTGAATGCCAGGCCGCGCTGCAAGACCTGGAGCGCATCCTGGGGCTGCCCGGACTGTACGACCTGACGTAGAATACGCCCACTCGAGACCTTATGTTTGGACGGGACAACCCCGTCTACCTGTAAATCGCGGACGCGCCGCCACAAGCGAAGCGCGAACACGATGAAATACAACCATGTATTGGAGAAGCAAGATGAAACAGATGCCACAAGATATGCGCGCACAGACGCTGGAGCTGGTCAATGCGAACACCAACGCGGCCGATGCCCAGGTCAATGCGCTGATCAGCGCCTGGCTCGGTTCCCTCGACGAAGAAGACCTGGCCGGCACCGCGCCTGACAGCCTGGCGCCTTTGCTGCGCGAAGGCTTCGCGCAAGCGGCCAAGCGCAGCGGCGAAGGCTGCCAGATCGCGCAACTGCGCTACTCGGATGGCCGCGGTGGCATGGCCACTGCCTTGCTGATCCTGAACGATGACATGCCTTACCTGGTCGACTCGATCGTCATGGCGATGCGCAAGCAGCGCGTGGCCGTCGGCGCCGTGATGAATTCGGTGCTGGCCGTGCGGCGCGACGCCGCCGGCAGCGCAGTGGCAGTCGGTGAAGCCGGCGCCCCGCTCGAATCATATGTACTGTGCCTGCTGGCCGAAGACCTGGGTGCCGACGAACTGGCAGCGCTGGTCGCCAAGCTGCAAATGGTGGCGCGTGACGCCGCCGTGGTGCGCCGCGACGCTGTCGCCATGGCCGACCGCCTGACCTCCGTGGCTGCCGCCGCTGCCGCCCACGGCACCGCAGGGCAGGAAGTCGCTGCCTTCCTCGAGTGGGCCAAGAACGAAGGCTTCGAGCCTTTTGGCTACGCCTACTACGTGGTCAAGGCTGGCGTGCGCGAACTGGAACGCGACATCCCTAGCCGCATCGGCGTACTGCAGGACACCACGCATCCGGTCTATGGCACCTGCCTGGCCAACATCCCTGGCGACTTCGAAACCCTGTCCAAGCGTCCCGACACCCTCTCGATCGTCAAGGCCGACGTGGAAGGCACGCTGCACCGCGACCAGCCGCTGGACTTCATCGGCGTGCGCGATACCGATACCCAGGGCAACATCCTCGGCGAACACTGCTTCGTTGGCCTGTTCACCCGCGCGGCCACCGCCACCCCGCTGGCGCGCCTGCCGTTTGCGCGCGGTCGCGTGGCCAAGGTCCTGAGCCTGGCCGGCGTACGCCAGGAAGGCTTCCGCGCCGAGAAATTCCTCGAAATCCTCGAGTCGTTGCCACGCACCGAAGCGCTGGAAGCCGATCCGGAATGGCTCTCGCAGGTGTGCAGCTCGGTCGTGTCGCTCTACAAGCAGCCACGCGCCAAGGTGTTCGCCCGCCGCGACGTGTATGCCCGCCATCTGAACGTGCTGGTCTACATGCCGCGCGAGCGTTACAGCGCCAGCGTCGCTGCCGCACTGGCCCACGCGCTCAAGGAATCATCGGGCGCCACCGACGTGCGCTCGCAAACCCTGGTGGCGGACGGCCCCCTGGCCCGCGTGTACCTGATCGCGCATGCCGCTCGCTATCCACTGGACCTGGAAACGGACATCCAGCAGCCGCTGTTGTCGGTGCTCGATGGCTGGCACGACAAATTCACCGCCCTGACCGACAATGTGTTCGACATGCCAATGCGCGGCAAACTGCGCAAGCTGTGCGCCACGCTGCCAGTCAACTACGTCAGCGCCACCGCGCCGGACGTGGCCTTCCATGACCTGAACGCCTTGCTCAGCAACGGTCATGACGGCCATGTATCGGTTCGCGTGGACGTGGCTGATACTGGCGCCGCTTCGATCCGCCTGTATTCGGTCGGCGCGGTACCGTCGCTCTCGCGCATCCTGCCTGCCTTGCACAATGCGGGCGTGGCGATTGACCGTGAACAGACTTACGCCATCACCATGGCTGACGGCTCGCGCCGTTTCGTCACCAGCCTCGCGGTGGATGCGGAAAGCGCCGCCAAGCTGGCGCGCCCGAACGTGGTGGCTGTGGCCCAGGAGCTGTTTGCTTCCCTGTTCAATGACGAAGCTGAAGACGGCCGCATGAATGGCCTGGTCATCGAAGGTGGCCTGCGCATGCGCGAAGTGCAGCTCATTCGTGCCTACATCAGCTACTGGCGCCAGACCGGCAGCAAGTTCTCGCTGCGTTACATGGCCGACACGCTGCGCCGCCAGCCAGCCCTGGTCAAGGAACTGGTGCAGGGCTTCACGATGCGCTTCGATCCTAGCGTGCCGCAATCCGAGCGTGACGCAGCAACCGGCATGATCGCCGCCATCAAGACGCGCCTGGCCGCTGTGAACCACGCCGACACCGAAGAAGTCTTGTCCGCCCTGGTCGACCTGATGCTGGCCACCGTGCGTACCAACTACTTCCAGAATGGCCAGCAGGGCGACAAGATCATCTTCAAGTTCGACACCAGCCGCCTGGCGCTGGTGCCCGAGCCACGTCCTTACCGCGAAATCTTCGTGTTCTCGCGTCGCTTCGAAGGCGTGCACCTGCGCGGCGGCCCAGTGGCCCGCGGCGGTTTGCGCTGGTCGGACCGCATGGAAGACTACCGCACCGAAGTGCTGGGCCTGGTGAAGGCGCAGATGGTCAAGAATGCCGTCATCGTGCCAGCCGGTTCCAAAGGCGGCTTCGTGTGCAAGCAGATGCCCAAAGACGCCGTGCGTGAAACCATCGCGGCCGAAGGCGAAGCCGTCTACCGCCTGTTCATTTCCAGCCTGCTGGAAGTGACGGACAACCGCGTGCGTGGCGAGATCGTGCCGCCGCAAGACACCGTGCGTTACGACCAGGACGATCCTTACCTGGTGGTTGCTGCCGACAAGGGCACGGCCACGTTCTCGGACATCGCCAACAGCATCGCCGTCAAGCGCGGCTTCTGGCTGGGCGACGCCTTTGCCTCGGGTGGTTCGAACGGCTACGACCACAAGAAGATGGGCATCACCGCCAAGGGCGCATTCGAAGCGGTCAAGCGCCACTTCTACGAGATGGACCACGACATGGAAACCACCCCGATCACCATGGTTGGCGTGGGTGACATGTCAGGCGACGTGTTCGGCAATGGCGTACTGCTGTCGCGCCAACTGAAAGTGCTGGCCGCGTTTGACCATCGCCACATCTTCCTGGATCCGACCCCGGACGTCGTCACCTCGTTCGCCGAGCGCGAGCGCATGTTTGCACTGCCACGCTCCTCGTGGGAAGACTACAACAAGGACTTGATTTCGGCTGGCGGCGGCGTATTCCCGCGCAGCGCCCGCAGCATCGAACTGTCGCCGCAAATTCGCGCCGCCCTCGATATCGCGGAAACCGTGTTGACGCCAGAAGAACTGATGCACCGCATCGTCAAGGCGCCGGTGGACCTGTTCTACAACGGTGGTATCGGCACCTACATCAAGGCCTCGACCGAAACCCACGCCCAGGTCAAGGACCGCGCCAATGACAATATCCGCGTCAACGGCAATGAGCTGCGCTGCAAGGTCGTCTCCGAAGGCGGCAACCTGGGCGCGACCCAGAACGGCCGTATCGAATTCGCCCTGGCCGGTGGCCGCATCTTCACCGATGCAATCGACAACTCGGCTGGCGTGGATTGCTCGGACCATGAAGTGAACGTCAAGATCTGGCTCGACACCGAAGTCAATGCAGGCCAGTTGCCGGAAGCGGACCGCAATCGCATCCTCAACGAAATGACCAGCGCGATTGAAGACCTGGTCCTGCGCGACAATATGCTGCAGACCCACTTGCTGGTACGCGAGGTGCAAGCCCAGGTCGATCCGACCGTGGTCGACGGCTATGCATCCCTGATCACCACCCTGGAAGCTGAAGGCGCGCTCTCGCGCGAACTGGAGCAACTGCCAACCGACGCCGAACTGCAGCGCCGCAAGGCCAATGGCGGTGGCCTGACGGCGCCGGAACTGGCAGTCGTCATCGCCAACGTGAAGAACCGCTACAAGCGCGTGATGTCGGCCTTGCCCTTGACCGAGCTGGCATGGGCTGAAGCAGTGCTCAAGCCTTACTTCCCGGCCCAGTTGGTGGCAACGCGCCAGGCGCTGGCCCACCCGCTGGCCAATACCATCCTGGCCACCGTGCTGGCCAATGAATCGGTCAACCGCTGCGGTCCGCTGATGTTGCGTGACCTGGCAGTGGAACACCAGGTCGAGGAATCGGAAGTGGTCAAGGCCTGGGGCCAGGCCTGGTCCGCGCTGCACCTGGCGCCGATCTTCGCTGCCCTCGACGCCGATGCACTGAAAGTCCCGCGCGCGGTCTCGATCAAGGTCGATGCCCGCACGCGCGTGCTGTTCAAGGCGGCGCTCGAAGGCGTGCTGTCGGTACCGCACGATGCCCAGCGTGGCGCCGGTGGCATGGAAGAACTGGCACGCCTGTTCGCCCAGCCGGAAATGCTCAAGCAGTTGACGCCAGCGTCGTCGGAAGCGGACACCATCAGTGGTCTGTCGGCCTCCTTCAGCCAGGCCTGGAAAGCGGTTGACGCGATTGAAGCGGTCGCCACCTTCCTGTTTGCTGCCGTGTCGGTACACCGTCCGGCCGGCATGACGCTTGCCCAGTTCCTGCAGGTGGGGATGGCGCTGCGTGGCCAGGCTGGTATCGATACGCTGGAACGCGGTTTGAAGCTCAACGCACAAAGCAAATCGCAGGAACAGCTGCGCAACTACGCCATGCAGGCGCTGCGCCGTACGCAGCATCGTTTGCTGCTGCAAGTGCTGGCGCGTTCAAGCAATGGCGGCGACACGCTCGAAGCGGTGGAACTGGTGACCAATACCATGGGCCTGTCCGGCTATGCACCGGCCACCGACCTGGAACAGGCCATGCTCGATGTCTGGGCATTGTCGGAAGCGACGACCGCCTCGGCAGTGGCGGCCTAAGGTCCATGTCCATGAGCACTGTACCTGCGGCTGTGCGCGCCCTCGCCGAAGGCAACTTCGGCGTGGTGGCACAGCGCTTTTCCGATGCCGGCTTCGCTGTGGCGCAGCCGGCCAAGGGCATCCTCACCATCCGTCATGACGAAGTACCGGCGCGCGCAGGCGTGCTGGTGTCGGTAGGCGTGCATGGTGACGAGACCGGCCCGATTGAAGTACTGGCCGACGTGCTGGACGCGCTCTCGCGCGAACCGGCGGCGCTGGCAGCCGACTTGATGATCTGCGTTGGCAATATCGACGCCATTGCCGCCGGCAAGCGCTTCATCGACGCAGACTTGAATCGCATGTTCCGCCCTGTGCGCGGTAGTTTGGCCGACACGGCCGAAGCGGCGCGTGCGGACGTGATGATTGCAGCGACCGACGCGTTTTTTGCTGGCGCCGGGCCAATCCGCTGGCACCTGGATTTGCACACGGCGATCCGGCCTTCGGTGTATCCGACGTTTGCGATCGTGCCTGACTTGATTGCCGACGAAGGCAAGCACTCCCTGATCGACTGGCTGGGGCAGGCGGCTATTGGCGCCATCATCATGAACCCGCAGTCGGCTGGCACCTACAGCTACTACTCGGCTGAATTTCACGGCGCAGCAGCGAGCACGGTGGAACTCGGTCGCGTAGGGACGCTGGGGCAGAATGATCTGTCGCTGTTTGCCGATGTTGGGCAGGCGCTGAGCGATCTGCTGCGCGGCACGGCGCACGCGGCGCCCAAGTTGCAGCCACATGTGTTCAAGGTGGCGCAGCAGATCATGAAGCTGTCCGATGGCTTTACGATGGCGTTTGACCGCGGCACACAGAACTTCACGGCGCTGCCGCAGGGCGCGGTGATTGCGACCGATGGCGACACCGTGTACAAGGTCCAGCATCCTGAGGAGCTGGTGGTGTTTCCGAACCCCGATGTGCGGGTTGGGCTGCGTGCCGGCCTCATGGTCGTCAAGGTCTAACGGCCCCTCAGCACTGTCCTAGCGCCCCTCAGCACAGTCCTTGCGGCCCTTCTGCACTGTCCTTGCGAAGGCGAGGACCCATAGCGTGCGTGCTACGCGATGCGCTATTTCTGCGCAAAGGAAGCATAGATCCTCGCTTTCGCAAGGACAGTGTGGGGTGCTGGCAACACCAGCGCGGAGCTCGCCCGCGTTCGCACGATTATTGGCTATTGTGCAACAGTTCCAGGTAGAATGCTCTGTTTCCCCATTACCTGGACTTCCCCATGTTGAAAAATCTGGCTTTTGCCCTTTTCCTGTTGACCTGTGGTGTAGCCGGCACCGCCAATGCGGCTGACCCGACAGCGCCTCAAATGACGGAGGCCCAGTTTGTCGCCACGTTGAGCTTCCAAGAGGGCAAGATCAATCTGCCAGGCGGCATGGCGACGCTCGACCTTCCGCCCAATTTTCGCTACCTGAGCCCGGCCGACACCGAGCGCGTATTGACCCAGGCATGGGGCAATCCGCCGGGCGGCACCACCCTGGGCATGATCTTGCCAGCCAATGTCAGCCTGCAGAGCGACGAAGGCTGGGGTGTGATCATCACCTACAAGGGCGATGGCCACGTCAAGGATGACGATGCAGAAGCCACCAATTACGACAAACTGCTCAAAGAGATGCAGGAAGGTACGGAAGAGAGCAACGAAGAGCGCAAGAAGCTGGGCTATTCGCCGATGACCCTGGTTGGCTGGGCAGAAAAGCCTAGCTACGACAAGGCAAGTCATAAACTGTATTGGGCCCTGGATCTGAAGACCGGTGGCCAAACCAATCACAGCCTGAACTACAACATCCGGGTTCTGGGCCGCCAAGGCGTGCTGGTATTGAACGCCATCTCTTCCATGGAGCAGATTGGCAAGATCCGTACCGAAATGCAAAAGGTCACCGCATTTAGCGACTTTACGCCAGGCAACCGCTACGCCGACTTCAATAGTTCCACCGACAAGACCGCCGAATACGGGATTGCTGCCCTGGTGCTGGGCGGTATTGCCGCCAAGGCTGGGTTGTTCGGCAAGCTGTTCGTGATCCTGCTCGCGCTGAAGAAATTCCTCGTGGTGGGCGTACTGGCCATCGGCGCTGCCATTGGCAAACTGTTCGGTCGCAAGTCAGACAAAGTCGACCTGGACAAGTAAGACGCGTGCGCCGGACGGCCGCCGCCCTGGCCGTCCGTTGCGTGCAGGTCTCAGCCTTGTTTTTGCACGTAAAGATGTATATTAGTAAATCGCATTACCCCCTATAATCGCTGCTGCCATTCACCAAGCACGATAATAAGGGACGATCCGTGAATCAGACATTGGGCCAAAAGCTTTTCCGCACCAAACAGGCGAGCCGCGCAGCGGACGCCGGACACACTAGCGGAGGCCTGGCGCGCAGCATGGGCTTGTTCCCGCTGACCATGATCGGTGTGGGCGCCACCATCGGTACCGGCATTTTCCTGACCATGACCGAAGCGGTGCCAAAAGCAGGCCCGGCTGTCATCCTGTCCTTCCTGCTGGCGGCCATCACGGCTGGCCTGACGGCCCTGTGCTACGCCGAATTGTCGTTCCGCATTCCCGCCTCCGGCTCCTCGTATTCCTTTGCCTATGCCACCGTGGGCGAGTTTGCCGCCTTCATCATGGCGGCTTGCCTGCTGCTGGAATACGGACTGGCAGCCAGCGCCACCGCGATCGGTTGGTCGTCCTACCTGAACAACTTCCTCCAGAACGCCATCCACTGGCAAATTCCTGAAATGCTCAGGTCACCCATGTTCGTGGCCGGCAAGGAAGGCCTGGAAATTCATCCCGGCCAGTTCAACCTGCCGCCGGTGCTGCTGGTGATCATGTGCGCCGTGCTGCTCATTCGCGGCACCAAGGAGTCCGCCACCACCAATGCCATCATGGTGCTGATCAAGCTGGCCATCCTGGTGTTCTTCATCGTGGTCGCGTTTTCCGGCTTTGACGCGGCCAATTTCACCCCCTTCTTCAAGGCGACCGACAGCAAGGGCCTGGGCGGCATCATGGGTGTGACCAATGCCGCGGCCGTGGTGTTTTTCTCCTTCATTGGCCTGGACACAGTGGCCACTGCCGGCGAAGAGGTGAAGAACCCGACCCGTAATGTGCCGATCGGTATCCTGGCTGCGCTGGCCATCGTGACCCTGTTCTACATGCTGGTGGCGCTGGCAGCCGTGGGCGCCCAGCCGGCCCATATGTTTGAGGCCCAGGAAGCGGGTCTGTCGGTGATTCTGCAAAACGTGACGGGCAAGGAATGGCCAGCACTGATCCTGTCGGCCGGCGCCATCATTTCCGTGTTCAGCGTGACCCTGGTGACCATTTATGGCCAGACCCGCATCCTGTATGCGATCAGCCGTGACGGCCTGATTCCAAAAGCCTTCCAGAAGGTTAACCCCAAGACCCAGGCGCCTGTCGTCAACACCGTCATCGTGTCGCTGGTAGTGGCGCTGGTCGCCGCCTTGGTCGATTCGACCTTCCTGTGGGATATGGTCAGCATGGGCACGCTGACGGCCTTCATCGTGGTATCGATTGCCGTGCCGGTATTGCGGCGCAAGATGGGCAATTCAGCCACCAAGGGTTTCCGCGTGCCGTTTGGCCCGTACGTGGTGCCAGGCCTGAGCATTGCTGCCTGTCTCTACCTGATGTACGGTCTGTCGCTCACCACCTACACGGTGTTCGCCATCGTCATGGTGCTCGCATTTGCCACCTACTTCTTGTACGGCATGAAGCACTCGAATCTGAACCAGCCTTCCTGAGTGAACGGCCCGCCTGTCAGGTCAGGCTGGTCCAGAACATGCTGAGCACGGCCAGGGTCATGACGGTCGTGGTGACCCAGCCCAGCAGTTTTAAGCGCGGGCCGATCACGAAGCGGCCCATGATGGCGCTGTTGGCGGCCATGAGCATCATCACCGCCATGATAGGCACCGCGATCACGCCGTTGATGACGGCGCTCCAGTACAAGGCCTTGATCGGGTCGATCGACGTGAAGCCTAGCGCAATGCCAACCAGGGTCGAGACGGCAATGATGCCATAGAAGCGCTTCGCTTCCTGCGGCTTGTGCTCCAGACCCTTCTTCCACGCAAACGCACCAGCCATCGCATAGGCGGCCGAGCCGGCCAGTACCGGCACGGCCAGCATGCCGGTGCCAATGATCCCTGCGCTAAACAAAATGAAAGCAAATTCGCCGGCCAGTGGGCGCAGCGCCGCGGCCGCTTGGGCCGAAGTGTCGATCTCCGTGATGCCGTGCGCGTACAGAGTTACTGCCGTGGTCAGGATGATGAAGAAGGCGACCAGATTCGAGAAGCCCATGCCGATCACGGTATCGACCTTGATACGGTGAAAATTCGAGCGCGCCTGGTCGGGCGCATCGCGCAAGGCTTGCGAGAAATTGCAGGCCTGCAGTTCTTCAACTTCCTGGGAGGCTTGCCAGAAGAACAGATAGGGGCTGATCGTGGTGCCGAACACGGCCACCATGGTCGTGATATAGGCCGAGGTCCAGGAAATATGCGGCCAGATCGTGTCACGCAATACCTGGCCCCAGGGAATGGAAATGGTGAAGACGGTGGCCACGTAGGCCAGCAGGGCCAGCGTTAGCCACTTGAGCACGCGCACATAGCGGCTGTAGGGAATGAAGACTTGCAGCAGCAGCGAGATCATGCCAAACAGGGCCGCGTACAGGCGCGAGGAGCCGCCCGCCACCAGGGCCATGGCTTCGCCCATGGCCGACACGTCGGCCGCGATATTGATGGTGTTGGCCACCAACAGCAGGGCCACGATCAGGTACACCAGACCACGCGGGAAGTGCAGGCGCAGATTGCCGGCCAGGCCCACACCGCTGACTCGCCCAATGCGCGCGCTGATCACCTGGATCGCCACCATCAATGGATAGGTGAACAGGATGGTCCACAACATGGTCAGGCCGAACTGGGCGCCAGCCTGGGAATAGGTCGCGATGCCGCTAGGATCGTCGTCGGCAGCGCCCGTGATCAGGCCGGGGCCCAGTTTGGACAGCCACAGTTGCAGGGCAGTCTGGTCGCGCGCGGTGAGGGTGGTGGTTTCGTTCATACACATCGTCCAACAGAAGCCGGCGCGGGGCCGGCGGTCAATACTGGGCGGCACGGCAAGGCTGGCGGCGCGGCAGGCCGCGCATTCCTGGTCAGAAATGCATCGGGCATGGCGACGCGCGCAGCGTTGCGAGTACAGCAGGAATTTTATTGATGGAGTGGCCGAACGAAGGTTCGAAGAGCGATCACCATCATCCGCGTGGGGCAGGATGACGGCCGTGGGGCTGCGTTATCTTGCCGTGGCGGAGCCAGAATTTATCTGGCTACAACTATCACTAGAACAAGTACCCATGAGGGACCCCGGAAATGGAAACAGGCGGACGATAGCTGAAAACAGGTGCTGCCGTCAATCAATTTCCTCGACATCGGCGCGGAGATTTGTCATTTCGTCCTTTGGGTGTCGTGGCCTTGAAGGAAAGGCAACAAAACGTTTGCCGCTGATGATTGGGTATGCGGGCACCGCGAGCGCGCCACCACCAGCAGCAGCATCACCAGCACCAGCACCAGCACCGGCACCAGCACCGGCACCGGCACCAGCACCAGCACCACCACCACCCACCGCACTGTCCTTGCGAAAGCGAGGACCTATGCGGAGACAGCTAAGCATGGGTCCTCGCTTTCGCAAGGATAGTGTGCTTGTGGAGGGTTGTTTTCCGGCTTCCGGCCTCGGTCATAAAAAAAGCCACGCGGCCTGGCGGCGGCGTGGCTGCTTGCTGAGCGGTCGGTGTTAGTCGACGCCCATTTCCTTGAGCAGGTTGTCGGCGTGGTCCACGTGTTTCATGTTCCACAGGATGTAGCGCACGTCGACCTGGATGTCGCGCGTGTTGGCTTTGTTGTAATCCCAGTCCGAAATGATGGAGTCCAGGGTGCCGTCAAACGCCAGGCCAATGAATTCG
This sequence comes from Massilia sp., assembly GCA_045810445.1. Classification (GTDB taxonomy): domain Bacteria; phylum Pseudomonadota; class Gammaproteobacteria; order Burkholderiales; family Burkholderiaceae_D; genus Telluria_A. Next base: position 9,391 of record JBJMVX010000132.1, on the reverse strand, counting down.
GCCTTGCTGTTCAGGGCTGCCGAACCGGAGTTGCCACCGGTGATGTCCAGCGTGGCCAGATAATCGACCGGCACGGTTTTCAGCTTCGGATCAACATACTTGCCAAAGTCCTTGGCGCGGATGGCAGCGAGCTGGGCTTCCGGCGCATTGAATTCGCCTTCGCCCGTGGCTTTTGCCACCACACCCTTGACGGTGGTGAAGGCGGTCCAGGCGCCCGTGCCGTCGGCCCCGTGCGAACGGCCAGCAATGTTGCCGTAAGTGACGCGCAGGGTGCTGTTGGCGTCCGGATAGATCGCCTGGCCCTTGCTGTTCATGTAGGCGATTTTTGCCTTCATGTAGCTGGCGTAGGCTTGCTGGATCTTACCCGACAGTTCCTCTTCCTCGGCTTCGGTCTTCATGCCTTGCTCGTACATGGCCACGGCTGCCTTGATGAAGCTGTCGTTACTGGCCTTGAAATCGGCCGGTGTCTTGCCGATCCAGGCCGCGCGCTCAGCCTTGTTGCCCAGCTTGGAGCCGGCGTACAGGGTGTCGAGCAGGGTTTTCAGTTCGGCCTGGCTCATACCGTCGCGAATGCCCAGGGCGGCGTCAAAGTTGGCATTGCGCTGGGCCTTGGGCTGGGCTGCGTACTTGCTCAGGCTGTTGATAACCAGGGCCTTGTCGACCTTTTCGTCATAGCTGCGTTCAATCGCGTCCATGCTCGATTGGAGGCGCTTGAGGTCGCGTTCCTGGAAGCCGGACTTGCGATCAACGTTAGGCTTGGTGCTCTCGTTGGCCAGGCGGTAGAGGGTGCGCGCCGTGTTCATCAGGCGCGGCGCCGAGCTGTTCAGGTAGAAGTCGCGGCGCGTTTCAGCGTCGCGCTCGGCGATCAGTTTTTCCACGGCGTCCAGATCGGCAGCGAACTGCTTCTGGCGCGCTGGATTGGCATTGACCCAGGCTTTCAGGTCCGCGTGTTCCTTGGTTTTGCGTGCCAGCATGTCGCTGTCGGCGTAACTGACCAGCATGCCCTTGCGGTTCTTGAAGGTGTTGTTAATGCTGGCTACGTTCGACGCGTACTTGAGCTTGACGTCTTCATTGCCCTTGGTTTCGCGGTCTATGATGGCCAGCATTTCCGACCAGTTCTTGACCTGGGTCGGATATTGCCAGGTGAAGGCGTTGGCCACTTCCGAGGGCAGGCGGTGGCGGTTGGTGCGGCCAGGGTAACCCAGCGCCATGATGAAGTCGCCTTCCTTGACGCCTTCCTTGGCAATCGTCAGGTGGGTCTTGGGCTGGTAGGGCACATTGTCCTTGGAGTAATCTGCCGCCTTGCCATCCTTGCCCACGTAGGCGCGGTAGAAGCCGTAGTCGCCGGTGTGGCGTGGCCACATCCAGTTATCGGTGTCGCCACCGAACTTGCCCACGCCCGAAGGCGGCGCGTGCACCAGGCGCACGTCGCGAATTTCCAGTTGCTTGATCAGGTAGAACTCCAGGCCGCCGTAGTAGCTGGCCACGCTGCAGCGGTGGCCGGCGTCTTTTTCGCACTCTGCCACCAGGGCCTTCATGGCTTTTTCCATGGCGTCCGAGCGGGCTTTGCCGGTCAGCTTGGCCACTTCAGGGCTGATGACCTTGTCACTGACGTTGACCACGTCCTTGGTCACGAAGATGCGCGAGCCTGGTGCGGCTGGCAATTCTTCCGCATAGCTCTTGGCCAGGAAACCATTGGCCAGCAGGTCGCGTTCGGGGGTCGAGTTGACCGCCACGCTGTTGTAGACGCAATGGTGGTTGGTTGCGACCAGACCCATCGGCGAGACAAAGGAGGCCGAGCAGCCACCGAGGCTGACGATGGCATTCATCGGGAATTCGGTCAGCTTGGTCAGGGTGGCAGGATCGAGCTTCAGGCCCGCGGCTTTGAGTTGCTTGGCTACTTGTGGCAGCTGTTGCGGCATCCACATGCCTTCATCGGCATAGGCTGCAGCGCTGGACAGGAGTGCCAGCGTCAGGAGTGTCTTTTTCATTCGAACTTGTCTCTTGTATGGGGATCGGATGCGGTGCGCCTCGTGGGCGCCTTAGAGTATCCGCAGCGTCTCTCCATCCGTCAACTGGATTCATAGGCAACGTTAGCGTCTTACAACGGTGCGCTGTCTTTACAGTTGGTCGCCGGCAAAGGAGGCCAGGTGGCTGTAGAACTGCTCCAGCCAGGGCCGCTCGACCCAGGCGACATAGCTGACCGGGGTGGCCAGCTTCCAGTCGGCGTCGAAAATGCGCACCTGTTCGCGCGCGAAATCGGCGTCGATCACGTTCAGATTGGCTTCGTCATTGAGGGTGAAGGAGCGGTTGTCGAAATTGGTCGAGCCGACCGAAACCATGAGCGCGTCGACCACCAGCGCCTTCACGTGGTACATGGTGGGCTGGTATTCGGCAATCACGACCCCGGCCCGCAACAGCTCGCCCCAGCGCGCGCGCGAGGCGGCGCGTACGACAGCCGAGTCAATGAATTTCCCGGGGGTGATGATGCGCACTTTTACGCCGCGTTTGGCAGCCGCGACCAAGGCCTTGATGGTCAGATCGTCCGGGACGAAATACGAACTCGACAGGTCGATGCTGTGGCGCGCGGCCGTGATCGACATCAGATACATGAGCAGCATGCTTTCACTGCCGCCAGTGGGCGAGCTGCTGAACATTTGCGCGGCCTGGTTGCCGCGCGCTTGCAGCGCGGGAAAGTAGTCGGCGCCATCGAGGACCACGCCAGTGGACTTGGTCCAGTTGTCGGCAAACACGGCCTGCATTTGGCCCACCACCGGGCCTTCGACGCGGAAATGGGTGTCGCGCCAGTGGTCCTGGTCCTGGGCATGGCCGCGCCATTGATCGGCAATGCCGACCCCGCCTGTAAAACCCACCTTGCCGTCCACAATCAAGAGCTTGCGGTGGGTGCGGTTGTTCAATTTGGTAAATTTCCACCACACGGGTTTGTGGAAGCGTTCTAGCCGGATGCCGGCATCCTTCATCGCCTGCATGGCGGCGTTGTCCATCTTGATGCTGCCAATGAAGTCGAGCAGCACATGCACTTTCACGCCGGCGCGCGCACGCTCGATAAGGGCGGCGGAAAATTCCTTGCCGATCGATTCAGACCAGTAGATGTAAGTTTCGAAATTGATGCTGTGGCGCGCCGCGCGTATCTCCTGCAGCATGGCAGGGAAGATGGCGTCGCCATTGAGCAGCACCTGCACCTGGTTGCCTTCCACAATAGGCGGGCCCAGCAGCACGCCCATGGAGCGCCGGAACTGCGGCTCTTCCACGCTGTAATCCGGCTTGAGCTGGCGTTCGATCTTCTTTTCACTGGGCATGAAATTGAAGGTCAGGAACACCGACAGCAAGGTCAGGGTGCAGGAAAGGACGGCAATCGTGACAGGCTTCATGCAGAGCTCGCTAACGTGGCGAAAAAAAACCAACGCGGCTGGCGTTGGTTTTTTGGGGAGACCGGCTTAGCGTACTTTTCCACGCCGCAGCAGGTTGACGATGGCCAGCAGGATCACCGCGCCGAGGAAGGAGACCAGCAGGGAGGTGACGCTGAACTCGTCGGAATTGATGGTGCCTGATCCGAACAGGGGCGAGAGCAACCAGCCGCCCAGGAAGGCGCCAACGATACCGACCACGACGTTCAAGATCAAGCCTTGTTCTGCGTCCGTTTTCATGACCATGCTGGCCAGCCAACCCAAGATACCGCCTACGACAATCCAGATGATGAATAACATGGTGATTCCTCCTGATAGTTGAAATGGAGGCTCCTGAGCACGCTTGCCGTGCCGGGCCATGGAATGCAGATTACGAGCGCCGCTGCGCGTGGTCGGTGCGGCAGCGTACCCAATGGCGAAACAGGCAAACGAGCGCGGACGCTGCTGCGAAACGTGCCTGCTGGAATGTCGGGAGCTAGGTATGGCAACGCACGGAGTGATGGGGCCGCCAGACTTAAGGTGGCTGCACTGGCATCGCGCTTCGTCACCAACGACGCAGCGCAGCCCCACTTTTGAAAGGAATCGCTATGAACAATGACACTACGACCCGCACCTCTCCCATGGTCACCGGCCTGTTCCGTGACCGCACCAGCGCCGAGCGCGCCTACGATGCCATCACCAAGCGCGGCTATGGCAAGGACGATGTCACCTTGATGATGTCGGACGAGACGCGCAAACAGCATTTCAGCGATACCGACACCGAACTTGGTAGCAAGGCTGGCGAAGGCGCCGGCATTGGCGCCGGCATTGGCGGCACCATAGGCGCTGTGCTGGCCGGTGTGGCTGCCGTTGGCACCACCCTGGCTATTCCTGGCCTGGGCCTGGTCATCGCAGGTCCCCTGGCTGCTGCCCTGGCCGGTGCTGGCGCAGGCGGGATTGCCGGTGGCCTGGTCGGCGCTTTAGTTGGCGCCGGTATTCCGGAAGAACGCGTGGTTCACTATGAAGAAGGCATCAAGAACGGCGGCATCCTGATGGGTGTGCATCCGCGCACGGCGGATGACGCTGCCGACATCGAGCGCAGCTGGACCGATAACGACGGCCAGCACGTGATTGGCGTTGGTGTGGGCGCTGCCGGCGGCGCTGCAACGGGCGCAGCCATTGGCTCGGCGGCCGGCCCCATCGGCACCGTTGCCGGCGCGGCCATTGGCGGGATCGCTGGCGGCCTGGCTGGCAAGGGTCTGGGCGAGGCGGTCAATCCGAAAGCCGGTGATGACCTGGGCGAGCACCATTTCGCCAAGGGAATGGGTGCGAGCGGCGGCGCGGCAGTCGGTGCTGCGGCCGGTGCCGTGGCAGGGCCTGTCGGCATGGCAGCAGGTGCCGCTGTTGGGGCGCTTGCAGGCGGCATGGCGGGCAAGGCAACTGGCGCGATGGTCAATCCGGCTGCAGAGGATGGTTACTGGCGTGATACCTACCAGAGCGCTCCCTACTATTCGCCGGGTTACACCTATGACGACTATGGTCCGGCCTACGCGCTCGGCTATGGCAGCCATGACCAGTATGAGGGCCGCGACTTCGACGCCGTCGAAAACGATCTGTCGCGCGAGTGGGATCGCGTGAAAGGCCGTTCGCGTCTGAGCTGGCAACAAGCCCGGACTGCAACCCACGCGGCCTGGGATAAGGTGGAGCACGGCGGGCGCGGCCGTCACTAAGCTGCTGCGCGCATGAAAAAAGGCCCTGGCGCAGCACGCGCCAGGGCCTTTTTTTACGCTACACACACTGTCCTTGCGAAAGCGAGGACCCATGCTGAGCTAGTAGAGTATGGGTCCTCGCTTTCGCAAGGACAGTGTGCGCGTGGGGGGCGATTTTTGCAGCAAAAAATTGGAGTCGCCAGGATCAGTTTTTTACGGCTTCAATTTCAATGGCCAGCTTCACTTCTGGCGAGAAACGTGGCACGCCAAAGCTGATGCCGAAGTCGGCACGGCTGAAGGTGGCCGAAGCGTCCGCGCCACAGACTTCCTTCTTGAGCATTGGATGGTCGATGCACTTGAACTTGTTGATCGACAGCGTCACTGGCTTGGTCACGCCATGCAGGGTCAGCTCGCCATTCACGCTCACAGGCACATCGCCCTGGAAGGTGATCGATTTCGATTTGTAGGTAATCTCAGGGAACTTTGGCACATCAAACATGTCAGCCGTTTTGGCGTGCTTGTTGAGTTTATCGTTGCCGAAGTCCAGCGAGTCGGCATCGATCTTGATGTCCAGGCTGCCAGTCTTGGCTGCGCGGTCGAGGGTGACCGTGCCGCTGGTGCGTGTGTATTTCCCGCGCAGTACAGACACACCCATGTGATCGGCTTCGAAGCTAGGGTAGGTATGGCCTGGATCAATGGTGTAGGTGTCGACAGCGGCGAAGGCGGTGGCGGTCAGGCCCGAGGCCATCAGTGCGACGATCAGTTGGGTCAATTTCATGGGTTGTCCTTGTCGGTGGGTAAATTATTGTCCCGCAGTGACGCGGAATTTGATGGTGACTTCATCGGCGACCATGCTCGTGTCTTTCCACTCGCCTTCGCCAACGCTGTAGGCCAGGCGCTTGATGGGCAGGGCCCCTTCAAACACTTGCTTGCCGCCTTCACTCTTGACCGTCAACGGAAAGCTGACGTCATTGCTCTTGCCCTTGATGGTCAACTTGCCGGTGACGCTCAGCTTGCCGGCGCCGGCAGACTTGATGGCGCTCGAAACAAAGCTGGCCTTGGGGAACTGGGCTGAGTTGAACCAATCCTTCTTGGCCACTTCCTTGTTCATTTCCGCTTCGCCCACGTCCAGGCTGGCCGTGTCGATCTCGACGCTGGCCTTGGCCAGGTCTGGTTTGGCAGCGTCGTAATCAATCTGCGCGCTGAACTTCTTGAACGGCGCTTCCACCGGCACATTCATTTGCTTGAACACGGCCGAGACCGTACTTTTGGCCGGATCGGTTTTCAGGGGCGCTGCCGTGGCAACGAGCGCCACGCCCAGCAGGGCGGCCAGGAGGCCGCTGCGATTGAGTTTCATGGTTTCTCCGTTTACTTGGACGGCATCATGCGTTTGAGCACGCCGTCGCGGTCGATAAAGTGGTGTTTCAGGGCAGCTGCCACGTGCAGGGCGACCATCGCCGCCAGCCCCATGTTCAGCCAGAAGTGCACTTCCTTGAGCACGGGCTTGAGGGCATCGTTCTTGGCCATCAGCACAGGCAACTCAAACAGGCCGAAATACACGACAGGGAAGCCGGCCGAGAGGGTATAAAAATAGCCGGACAGGGGGACGGCAAACATCATCACATACAGCAGGCCGTGCAGCGCATTGGCTGCCGTTTGCTGCCAGCCGGGCATGTTGGCCGGATAGGGTGGCGCTTTGTGGCCCAGGCGCCACAGCAGGCGCAAGGTGGCCAGGCCCAGGATGGTCACGCCGGCCCACTTGTGCCAGGAGTAGTACTTGAGTTTGGTGGGGCTAATGCCGGGCATGTCCGACATCACCAGGCCCATGGTGAAGGCACCAATAATCAGCAGCGCGATCAGCCAGTGGAATAAGATTGCAATGTTGGTATAACGCTGTTGCATGGTCACCGCCTTCAAAATTAGTACGTGTTAGGACTAATATACCGGAAAAACCCAAATTGCGCTTGGCGGCAAGATTACCACGGTGGCCAAACGTGTAGCCTGGAGCATAATGTAAGATCGATACTGTCTGGTATTTCATGATTGGGCGAATCAGTAGGGTTCGTTCTACTTTGCAAGGCAATGCGATGACCACACCTCTCCTGCGCTTGGCCGGTATTCCCCTCTTGCTGCTGGCGCTGCCTGCCTGGGCGGTGCAAAACATGCCGGCCGATATAGCCGACATGTCCATTGAAGAGCTGGCCAACATCCAGATCACCTCGGTATCGAAAAAGCCCGAAGCGCTGGCCGGTGCCGCCGCGTCAGTGTTTGTCATTACCGCCGACGACATTCGCCGCAGTGGCGCCAGCAGCCTGCCTGAGGTATTGCGCCTGGCGCCTAACCTGCAGGTCGCGCAGGGGGCCAACGGTTCTTACGCGATCAGCGCGCGTGGTATGAATGGCAGCGGCAACAGTGCGCCCAACAAACTGCAGGTGCTGATCGACGGCCGCTCGGTGTATGCGCCGCTGTTTTCCGGTGTGTTCTGGGATGCCCAGGACCTCATGCTCGACGATATCGCGCGCATTGAAGTCATCAGCGGTCCTGGCGGCACGCTATGGGGTGTCAATGCCGTCAACGGCGTCATCAATATCACGACCCGGGCGGCCAAGGACAGCACAGGCAGCCTGGCCGTGCTCTCGGCCGGTCAGAGTGGTGCCGATGTCGGCTTTCGTCAGGGGGGCGCCATGGACGGCGGCTACTGGCGCGTGTACGGCAAGTACCTGGACCAGCGCCATACGGACCTGGCGGACGGCAGCCCCGTGAACGATGCGCGGCGTCGGGCGCAGACGGGTTTTCGGGCCGATTGGGAGCGCGGCGACAACCAGTTCAGCCTGAACGGCAATGCCTATCGCGGCAGGGCTTCCCAGGCCGAGCCGGGCGCGCTGCAGACCGGTGTGCCGCTGGACCTGGGCGAGATCACCACCTCGGGCGTCAACCTCACGGGGCGCTGGACCTACTTGCTGGAGGGCGGTGGCAATCTCGGCATGCAACTCGTCTTCGATCACACACGGCGCGACGTGCCACCCGAGTTTGCCGAGTCGCTCTCGATTCTCGACCTGCAGTTTCAGCATTCTCTGGCGCCCGCCGGTGCCCACGCGCTGGTGTGGGGCGCCAATTTCCGCAATACCTGGGATGATGTAACGAACACCGACATCATCGCTTTTCTGCCAGCGAAGACCACGCAGCGCTGGTCCAGCCTGTTTGCCCAGGACGAAGTCACACTCAGCGACACCCTGCGCCTGGTTGCCGGCGCGCGCGTCGAGCACAATCCTTACAGCGGATCGGAATGGCTGCCGACCTTGCGCCTGGCCTGGACTGCGGCGCCTGCGCATACCTTATGGGCCAGTGCGTCGCGCACGGTGCGTGCGCCGTCACGGCTTGACGCAGATGCCTATATACCGGGGCATCCGCCCTATATTTTGCAGGGTGGTCCGGGAGTGCGTTCGGAAGTGGCGACCGTGTACGAGCTCGGTTATCGTGGCCAGCCGCTGCCCAAACTATCGTATTCGATGACCGCGTTTCACAATGTGTACGACCATTTGCGGACCCAGGAAGTCGATCCCAGCCAGAGCTTTATCATCTTTGGCAATCTGATGAAGGGCACTGCCAATGGTCTGGAGATGTGGGGCAATTATCAGGTGGCGCCGGCCTGGCGTTTGAGCGCCGGCGCAACTTTGCTGCATGAATCGCTGCAGATCAAGGAAGGCAGTATCGATGTGGGGGCGCCTGGTATCACGGGGCTTAATCCCTCGTCGCAGGCGCAGCTGCGGTCCTTGTTCAATCTCGATGAGAGTAAGGAAATCGATGTCGCGTTGCGGCACGTGGGCGCTTTGAAGGCGCAGGCGGTGCCGGCCTACACGGCGCTTGATGCGCGCTTTGGCTGGCGCTTGCGCAAAGGGTTGGAGTTGTCGATCCTGGGGCAGAATCTCAATGGTGGACATGCTGAATACGGCGCGCTTGAAACGCGCGCGGAGATCGGGCGCACGCTGGGGGTGAAGCTGGTGTGGCAGAACTGAGAGATTAGGCACCACTAACTTCACCAGGATGGGGGTGAAGCTGGTATGGCAGAACTGAGAGATTAGGCACCACTAGCTTCACCACGCTGGGGGTAAAGCTGGTGTGGCAGAACTGAGAGATTAGCCACCACTAACTTCACCATGTTGGGGGTGAAGCTGGAGTGGTTGGACTGAGAGATTAGGCACCACTAACTTCACCACGCTGGGGGGGAAGCTGGTGTGGCAGAACTGGGAGATTAAGCACCACGAGCCTCACCAT
>JBJMVX010000131.1:0-17050 GCA_045810445.1 Massilia sp. | reverse complement strand
TCGTCAAGACGGCGTCGGCTACTGGAGAACAGCTACTGACGCTTGCCGACGATGCTGCCCAGGCGCCTGGTGGCATCCTGATCGAACTGTCCTACCCCCCGGGCTGATCTTGCCGCACTTGCTGGACGAATGCATCGACCGCCGCGGCCGCCACCTTGGGTGAAGCCTGCAGCAACAAGTGCGGGCCTCGCAAGGCTGCCACCTGGACAGTAGGTAGATGCGCCTGGATGTGGCGCGCCGAGCCCGCTGTCACCACCCGATCCTGCAAGGCTTGCAAATACAGTACCGGCATGGCAACGGTGCTTAGCTGTTGGGTATAGTCCACCGTCAGGACCGCGTGCATGCGTGCACGCAATACGGCAGGGGACAGGCGCTCCAACTGCGCACGCAAAATGCCTTGCAGGGCTGGCGTCGCATATTTCCCCAATAGCAGAGGCATGGTCAGCGCGGTGAGTTTGGCGGACACCGGCAGCAGTGGCAGCAGCGCACTGGAGAAACGCAGCAAGGGCACGGGATTGCGCGCAAAGCTGCAGGAGAGGATCAGGCCTATCATGCCGGGCGGGCGCGTGGCAGCGATTGCAATGGCGACCGGCCCTGAAAACGATTCCCCCAGCAGCATGAAAGACTGGCCCACCGGCAGCTGGGTCAGCGCCACATCGACGAGGGCCTGGTAGCTCAACGCCTGGTCGACTGGGTAGGACAGCACCTGGGGCACTATTTCCTCGCCCAGCGCGGCGGCAAAGTCGGCAAACAGGGCACCGCTGCCGTCCAGGCCGGGAAGGAGAACCAGCGCCAGCGGCGCGCTGTAGGCAGCGTCGCTCACGTCCGCAAGGTCACAGGCAGGCGACAAAACACCGGTGTTCAGTGACCCCACCCACATGGCCCGCTGCTGCGGTTGTCGCCCGTGATGATGGAACACCCGACCATGAACGGCAGCATCACGATGATGACACCGGCAGCTGCCACGCCGCTGGGCTCGATGCCTGGCGTGCGGACTTTTTTCTCGATGCGTGCGATGTCCTTCTTCGCCACCACGTGGTTGCCGTAACCGACCACTTCGTCAGCCGTGATTTCCTTGAGGTTGAAGTCAAGCGCGCTACCGTCGACGCGCACCACATGCAGCGCGTCGCCATGTTTGAGCACATCACTGACCTTGCTGATCTCGCCCGCGTCCTGGTAGCGCGTAGTGGCGCATCCGGTCAGCAGCAAGGCCCAGATCAGTAGCAGCGCAGTGAGTTTTCTCACCCGATCCTTAGGCGTTGATGGTCACGCCAGCGCCATGCGCCTGTTCATCGGCATGGTAAGAGCTGCGCACCATGGCGCCGACGGCTGCGTGCACGAAGCCCATCTTGTAAGCCTCGGCTTCGAACATCTTGAAGACGTCCGGGTGCACGTAACGGCGCACTGGCAGATGGTCGCCAGACGGCGCGAGGTACTGGCCGATGGTGAGCATGTCCACATTGTGCGCGCGCAGGTCGCGCATCACCTGCAGGATTTCTTCGTCGGTCTCGCCCAGGCCAACCATGATGCCGGACTTGGTCACCGCGCCTGGATACAGGGCTTTGAAGTCGCGCAGCAGTTCGAGCGAGTGGGTGTAGTCCGATCCAGGACGCGCTTCCTTGTACAGGCGCGGCACAGTTTCCAGGTTGTGGTTCATGACGTCCGGCAGACCATCGGCGAAAATCGCCAGGGCCTTGGCCAGGCGACCGCGGAAGTCGGGCACGAGTACTTCAATGCGGGTCGCCGGCGAGAGGGCGCGCGTTTGCTTGATGCACTCGACGAAGTGGCCAGCACCGCCATCGCGCAGGTCGTCCCGGTCAACCGACGTGATAACCACGTAGGACAGGCGCAGTTCGGCGATGGTCTTGGACAGATTGACCGGCTCGTTCACGTCCAGCGGATCGGGACGGCCATGGCCCACGTCGCAGAACGGGCAGCGGCGGGTGCACTTGTCGCCCATGATCATGAAGGTCGCCGTGCCTTTGCCGAAGCACTCGCCGATATTCGGGCAGCTGGCCTCCTCGCATACCGTCACCAGATTGTTGGCGCGCAGGATGTCCTTGATTTCGTAAAAGCGGGTCGATGCCGACGCGGCCTTGACGCGGATCCAGTCCGGCTTTTTCAAGCGCTCGACCTGCGCAATCGGCACGATCTTGATTGGAATGCGCGACGTCTTGCTGGCGCCTTTTTGCTTTTCGCTGGCGTTGTAGGCGGGGACGGTGCTGTCGGTATCGGTCGTCATGTGGCTGCGTGCCCAGAGGGCTGTGTTGAATTATTCGGTTCGGGCGGCGCGTAGGCGCTTGCCAGTTGCACTACCAGTTCGGCTGCCAGTTTCTGCTGCACCTCGGCCAGTGGCACCGTGATGCCCATGGTGAGCATGTCGACCGTTTCAAGGCCCGCATAGCCGCATGGATTAATGCAGGAGAACGGCGCCAGGTCCATCGCCACATTGAGCGACATGCCATGGTAGGTGCAGCCGTTGCCGCGCACTTTCAGGCCCAGCGCCGCAATCTTGGCGCCCTTGCGGGCCCCCTCGGCGATATAGATGCCCGGCGCGCCGGCAATGCGTTCGCCACCCAGATTATACGCCGCCAGCACATTGATGATCGCCTGCTCGATTTTTGCCACGAACTGGCGCGCATACAGTTTGCCGCCCGGTTTATTGCGCCGCAGGTCCATCAACAGGTAAATGACCACCTGGCCGGGACCGTGATAGGTCACTTCGCCGCCGCGATCGGTCTGGATGACGGGGATGTCGCCGGCCTGCAGCACGTGGCCGGTATCGGCGCCCAGGCCGAGGGTGAACACGGGTGGGTGCTCGACGATCCACAGTTCGTCCGGCGTGGTGGTGGTGCGCGCGTCGGTGAACGCGCGCATGGCGGCGAAGGTGGTTTCGTAGTCGGCGCGGCCTAGATCGCGGATATGCGCCGGCGCGCTGACAGATTCGGACATGGAAAGAACGTCAGCCTTACATGACGATCTTGACCATCGGGTGGGCCGACAGGGCCCGGTACAGATCATCGAGCTGGGCGCGGCTGGTGGCGCGCACGGTGACCGTCAGGCCGGTGAAATTGCCTTTGGCCGAAGGCCGGGTTTCCAGGCGCCCGATGTGAAAGGTTGGATCGAATTCCAGTACCACATCGACAATGGTGGCCGCAAAGTCTTCATGCGTGGGCCCCATCACCTTGATCGGAAAGTCGCTTGGGTACTCGATAAGGGAGTCTTCGGGGGAAATCATGGCAATCCAGTTCTAAAATGGCTAAGCCCCTCCATTGTAGCCAAAAAGCCGATTTCCCACCCCGACAAGCGCTTTTCGCCTCCTAGCGGCGGTCGTTGGCCTCGTCCTTGGCGCGTTTTTCGTGCGGCTCCTTGGCTGGGGCTGACGCTGGCGCCGGCTGCTGGCGTTGAGGCTGCGGTTGTGGCTGCGCCTGGGGCTGCGGCTGCTGCTGCACTGGCGGCGCCACGCGTTGCTGCTGCTGGCGCTGTTGCTCCTGCTGCTGGCGCGCCTGTTCCTGCTGCTGGCGCTGCTGCTCGTGCTGCTGACGCTGCTGTTGCTCCTGCTGCTGACGCTGCTGTTGCTCCTGTTGCTGGCGCTGTTGCTGCTCCTGTTGCTGGCGCTCCTGTTGCTGGCGCTGCTGTTGTTGTTGCTGTTGTTGTTGCTGTTGTTGCTGCTGCTGTTCCTGCTGCTGACGCTGCTGTTGCTGCTGCTGGGCCGCCTGCTGGAACAAACCGGGGCGCGCCTGGGTTTGCGGCTGCTGCGGCGTATCGGCAGGGCGCGCACGGCGTTCGCGCTCGGCATCCATGTCACGGGTGCGGCGTTCGCGTTCAAGATCGGCGCGGTTGTCGCGTTGCGGCGCAGTCGCTGCCGGCGTAACCGGGTTGACCACGACGACAGGCGAGGTGGCCTGCACCGGCGGCATGGCCGGTGCTGGCGTTGGCATGCTGTTGGGCGTTTGCATGCGCGGGCGACGATCGTCACCGACCATGCGGCCGGTCTCGGGGTCGCGGCGGAATTGCTGCTGTGCTGGCGACATCGGGGCCGGTGCTGGTGAAGGCACCACCGTTGGCGCGGTCAGTACCGTCACCGGCCGTGGCGTCCCCAGTTGCGGCGCAGGGCCAGCCTGGATGCCCACCTGGCTGCCCACTGCTGGCTGCGCGCCACGATCATTGCGGCGTGGGTCCTGACGGCCATCGCGGCCATCGTGGTCACGGCGACCGTCCTGACCATGCTCACGCACGGTGACAGGTGCCTGGGGCGCTGCGGCGACCGGCGCCGACATCATCGACGACGTCGTGACAATCGGTTGCGGCGCATTGCGTACCATGATGCGGCCATGCTGCTGGAACTGCTCGTGCGGCAGGATGGTCAGGCCCAGACGCTGGTTGTCGCCATCGTGGCGGCGCTGGCCACGGTCGTTGTCGGCGTTGCGATTAATGTAGCGCAGCTTGTCGTGGTCCACCCGGTAGGACGGCACAAAGGTGTCGCGTGGCGCCAGCGGGTACCAACCCTGCGCCGGCGCGGCGCGGTGGGTGCCACGGTTATTGAAGGACAGGCTCCAGTTGCTGCCGCCGACCCAACCGACCAATGCCGGCGCCCACACCACGCGCGAGACGTTGCGGCCAGGTGCCCAGCACCAGCGCTGGTTCACCATCACCCAGCGACCATAGTGGAAGGGCGCATAACCCCAGGGCGCGTTGTCGACCCAGGTCCAGCCCCAGGGCTGCACGTAAGTCCATTGACCATCGCGGTAGGGCGCCCAGCCGACCGGCATGGCGCTTGGCGACCACAATGGACCATATTCGCGGTCGTCGCGCCAGCTGCCATTCTGGTCCAGGTCTTCATAGCCGGTCATTTCGCTCGTCACATAGCGCACGGACTGCGAACGGTCATCGCGCTCGTCGCGCAGCATGGCCCATTCGTCAAAGCTGTCACGCAGGGCCAGGCCTGTACGTACATCGTCGCGCACGATCTCGGCGCGTTTGCCGGCGCGCAGAATCAGGCGCGAGCCGCCGCCATCGAGCAGGGCCACGCCATCGAACACGCTGATGACGGTGGTGTCGGCACGGCGGCCAGCGTCAATCCGGAAGCGCCCCGCTTCCTGCAGATGCACGCTGCCTTCGGGCGTGGAAATTTCAAAGCCGCGCAGCACGTCCTGATTGCGCACGCGGATGATGGCGCTGCCGTAGTGCAGTTGCAGGCGCAGGCTGTCGTCGTCCAGTTCCACGATGTCGAGCGAGGAATCGGCGTCGATGCGCACGGCGGTGGAACCGATCTTGATCTCGGTGCGGCCATCGCGGCCTGTGGTGATCTGGTTGCGCGAGGTGACCGACCAATTGAGTAGCGCCGGTCCCGATTCGTCGCCGGTGTCGCCGTTGATGTTCACCTCACCCTGGACCAGCGCGATGCGGCCGACCCGGGTCGGTGGCTCGGACTGGGCCTGCGCGAAGACACAGGCACTGGCCATGGCGAGCAGCAGCACGGTACGACGAAAACGGGTATTCATAATGGCTCCAGGATGACGGACGAAGGGCAGGTACCGATTACAACGCGGCAGCGGGCCAACGGACAACAGTAATTACAAAGGGTTGCACAAATCGTGCGCATGGCTAGGCGCTGGCGCCGCGTTTGACGAAAAACAGGGCGCCGCCCATGCACATCAGGACGCCGCCAAAAAAGCGGTTCTGCTTTTTGAGCGCGCGCGGATCACGGAAAAAACGCTGCATCGATGACGCCAGCAGGGCGTAGCCGTGCATGACGATGGTATCGATGGTCACCATGGTGACGCCAAGTATGCATAACTGCGGCAGCAACGGCGCTTCGCGCGCAATGAACTGGGGCAGAACGGCAACCATGAAGATGATCCCTTTCGGGTTCGTTGCATTGGTCAGGAAACCGGTCAGCACGCGCCGCCCAAACGAAGGGTGAGCCGCCGCGATGGCGGCATCGTTACTGAGCGCGGGATTGGGCGTGGCGCGCCACTGCAGCACGCCAAGATAAATGAGGTAGAGCGCACCGATTGTCTTCACCACGGAAAACGCCAGTTCGGACGCTAGCAGCAGGGACCCGACGCCGGCGCCGGCAATTGTGAACACCAGCAGCAAACCGAGTTGCAATCCCAGTACCGTGGCACTGGCTTTTCTGACCCCGTAGGCCAGGCCATGCGACATGGACAGCACCGCGCCCGAGCCAGGCGAAATCGCAATGAGCGAGCCGGCAATCAGAAAGGCGATCCAGGTGGAGAGCAGCATGGGGCAGGGCAGAAAGGAGGAGGGACCTGCGAAAATGCGCAGCCAACGAAGCGGCGGAACCGGTCAACAGACCGGCGCCGGCGCTTCGGGCCGCGCAGGTAGTGCTTACTTCTTCTTCGGATTGACCGCAGCTTTCAGGGTCGCGCCGGCCGAGAACTTCGGCGATTTCGATGCAGCGATCTTGATGGCAGCGCCAGTCGAAGGGTTGCGGCCTTTGCGTGCGGCGCGCTTGGCGACCGAGAACGTACCGAAACCGGTGATACCGACGGTATCGCCTTTTTTCAGGCGCTCGGTGATGATCTCGATAACGGTGTTAATCGCCGTGTTGGCAGCAGCGCCGGACATTTCGGTACGCTTTGCAAATTCCGCAATCAGTTCGCCTTTTTTCATACTTTCCTCCCGAGTTAAAAGAGCGGGAAGATTAGCATAATTATTGCCACGTGTAATAAATTCTGAAGCGCAAACGCAAAAGTAAGCCCCGCTGTGACTGCATCACGACGGATTTTCCCTGCAAAATCAAGGCCGCCGGGCCGCCGGCGGCATCTGCGCGGCGTTTATTCAGCCAGTGCCACATCCATGCGCGGCGCGGCCAAACGCGTGCGCAGTGCCGCATTAATCAGCGTTTGGTAGCCCTTGCCGCTTTGTTCGGACAGGCTGCGGAACACTTGCAGCACTTCATCGTCGAGATAGATCGTGATGCGCGTCTTGCGTTTGACGACGCGATTGGTGGCGGTGGCAGCTGGCAAATTCGATTCGGTATTCATGTGTTTACCCTGGCGTGATCTGTGGTTGGAATGATGGAACGATCCGACTGCGGCCTGCCGTAGCGCAGACTTGCAGTGTTCTCACTATACGTATGCATGGGCGCGGCGCAGTCGGAAAGCGACGAGATGCAGAAAACGGGGCCTGAAATGCAGAAAAACGGGCAGCGCCGGTAGAGACCTCGCGTCCGAGTCGGGTAAGATGGCCGTTTTCCCCACCTGGAGCTGGACGCATGGCCGCAAGCAGTTTGCTGGTATTAATTGACGACATCGCGGCCATCCTCGACGACGTCGCCCTCATGAGCAAGGTCGCAGCCCAGAAAACGGCCGGCGTGCTTGGCGACGATCTGGCCTTGAATGCCCAGCAGGTGGCCGGGGTCAGCCCGGAGCGCGAATTGCCGGTCGTGTGGGCCGTTGGTGTCGGTTCGCTCAAGAACAAGGCCATCCTGGTGCCCTCGGCCCTGGCCATTAGCGCGCTTGCGCCCTGGGCCATCACGCCGCTGCTGATGGTGGGCGGCGCCTACCTGTGCTTCGAAGGCTGCGAAAAACTGGCCCATAAATACCTGCCTGGTGGCGAGCATGACGCCGACCACCACGCGCAGGTGGTCAAGGCGCTGGGCGATCCGGCGCTGGACGTGGTGGCGCTGGAAAAGGACAAGATCAAGGGCGCCGTGCGCACCGACTTTATCCTGTCAGCTGAAATCATCGTCATCTCGCTGGGCACCGTGGCCACTGCGCCGTTTGCACAGCAGGTCGTGGTGCTGTGCGTGGTGGCGATCCTGATGACGGTGGGCGTATATGGCCTGGTGGCCGGCATCGTCAAGCTGGACGACCTGGGCCTGCACCTGGCGCGGACCCGGCTTGGCGCCGTGCGCGCTTTTGGCCGCATGCTGGTGAGCGCGGCGCCCAAGCTGATGAAGGCCTTGACCGTGGTCGGCACGGTCGCCATGTTCATGGTGGGCGGCTCCATCCTGGTGCATGGCATCGCTCCCGTTCACCACGCCATCGAACACGCGGCGCAGGCCGTAGCAGCGGTGCCAGTGGCCGGTGGTGTACTGGCAGCGATCCTTCCCACGCTGCTCAATGCCTTGGCCGGCCTGGTCGCGGGCGCTATGGTGCTGCTGGCGGTAACTGGCGTGACCCGTCTGTTCAAGCGAGAAAAATGATGCAGCGGCGCGGCGCCGACCCCTTGTATCTGCTGCGGCTGTCGATTGCCTTCGTCTGGATCGCCACCGCATTGGTGTCGGCGCTGCTGTATCCGGCGGAGCAGAGCTACCAGCTGCTCGAACGCACAGGCGTCCCCGCATCCTGGGCGCCCATGATGCTGTATGGCGCGGCGGGTTGCGACCTGCTCCTGGGCCTTGGCACGCTGCTGCTGGCGCGGCGGCGCAGGCTGTGGCAGCTTCAATTGGCGCTCATTGGCTTTTACACCCTGGTGATCGCGGTTCGTCTGCCGGAGTTTCTCCTCCACCCGTACGGACCGCTGACCAAGAACGTTCCCATGCTGGCGGCCATCTGGCTGCTGTATCGAAGCGAAGAGCATTGAGATGGACTACACGCTCGTCAAATGGGTACACATCCTTTCCTCGACCTTGTTGTTCGGGACCGGCTTGGGGTCGGCCTTCTACATGTTCACCACCAGCCTGACGCGCGATGTGCGCGCCATTGCGGTTGTGAGCCGGCAGGTGGTGCTGGCGGACTGGCTGTTCACGGCAACGACCGTGGTTGTTCAGCCGGTGACGGGTTTTTACATGGTCTACCTGGCGGGTTACCCTTTGAGCAGTCGCTGGATTGTGTGGGCGCTGGGACTGTATGTGGTGGCGGGGGCCTGCTGGCTGCCGGTGGTGTGGATACAGCTGCGCATGCGCGACATGGCACAGGTGGCTGCCCGCGACGACACGGCCTTGCCGCAAGCGTATTGGCGCTATCTGCGTGTCTGGGTCGCGCTGGGGATTCCCGCATTCGCGGCCATGGTGGCCGTATTCTGGCTGATGGTAGCCAAGCCTGTCTGAAGCAGTATCTCGCCCTCACCACCACTGTCCTTGCGAAAGCGAGGACCCATACGCCGCCAGTCTATTGAAGATATTCTTCTCTGCGCAAAGGTGACATGGGTCCTCGCTTTCGCAAGGACAGCAAGGTCAACAATGAGTGTCAAGGGAAGGTGACGCGGAAGCAGCAACCACCCACAGCGTTGGACAGGCATACCACCCGCCCGCCATGGTGCTCGGCGATCTGCCGCACCAGGCTCAATCCCAGCCCCACCCCGCCGGCCGCCTCGCTGGCGCCAGGCAGCCGATAGAACGGTTCGAAGATCCGCTCGCGCTGATCCTCCGGCACACCCGGCCCCTGGTCACACACCTCCAGCTGTACCTTGCCATCGACTGCAGCCAGATGAACGCTCACCGGCGTCGCAGCGCCATACCGGCGCGCGTTTTCCAGCAAATTGCGCAGCAGTCGGCGCAGCAGCCGCGCATCACCTTGCACGCTCAAGGCATCGACCTCAAAAGCTGCGCCGACACGGGCAGCTTCCTCTGCCACCAGCGGCGCCAGCTCCACCGCCTCAAGCTTCTCGCCACCGGTCGTCGCCGCGTCCAGCCGGCTGGCCAGCAGCACTTCGTCAATCAATTGATCCAGTTCGGCGATATTCTGTTTCAGCTCCTCGCGCAATGCGGGCGCGGCCTGCCCTTCCATCAGTTCCACCGCCATGCGAATGCGCGCCAGGGGCGAGCGCAATTCGTGCGAGGCGTTCGCCAGCAGGCTTTTTTGCGCGCCCACCAGCGCTTCGATCCGGGCAGCGGCCTCATTGAAACTGGTGGCCAGACGCGCCACTTCGTCCCTACCTTCCACCGCAACGCGGGTTGCCAGCGCTCCCGTTCCCCATTGCTCGACGCTGCCCTGCAAGCGTTCCAGGCGCCGCGTCAGGCGCCGCACCACAGGAAACGCGCCAACGGCCACCACGGCGGCAACGGCCGCCAGCAGCATGACAATGTCGATCGAGCCGCGCCGGCTATGCATGCGCCGACACACCAGCCAGCGACCGTCCGGCAGCTTGAGCGCAAACGAGCCGGCGCTGCCTTTCACGCGACTGCTCTCGACCTGCTGCGCGGGTGGCGGCGGCTGCACCGGTCCCGCAGCCGCGATCAAATTGCCGTCGGCGCCATACAGGGTCATGTCGGTGTGTACCTTGAAGTGCCAACGCATTAGCGCTTCGTGCTGCTGCGCGGCCGGCGCCGTGGCCGGTGGCAGCACCTGGCTGGCCACGTCGGCAAAGGTGTCAAAGCCCGAACGCACCTGGTCCGGATCGTAACGCAGGTGCACGATCGCAAACAGGCAGCCGGCCACGATCAGGCTAGCCAGCAGGGCAACGTAGATGCGCACATACAGCCGATGGGGCCAGGCGCTAAGCATCCTGCACCTTGGCGAACACATAGCCGGCACCGCGGATGGTGATAATGCGGTGCGGCTGTTTGGGGTCGTCTTCGATTGCGGCCCGCAAGCGTCCGATATGCACATCAATCGAACGGTCGAATGGTTCCAGCGCCTCGCCCTTGACGGCGTCGATCAGTTGTTCGCGCGAGAGCACGCGCCCGGCCCGTTCGGCCATCGCCACCAGCAGGTCGAACTGGTAGGCGGTCAGCGCGCGCTCCTTGCCATCAATGCGCACGACGCGCGAGGCCGGGTCGATTTCCAGGCGCCCGAAACGCAAGCCCGGCCGCGCAGCCTCGCTGCCCAAGGCAGGTCGGCGCAACACGGCGCGCATGCGGGCGAGCAGTTCGCGTGGTTCAAACGGTTTCGGTAGATAATCATCGGCGCCCAGCTCCAGGCCAACGACGCGGTCGAAGGGGTCACCCTTCGCGGTCAGCATCACAATGGGAATGGAGGCGAGTGGCTCGGGCAGCGCGCGGATGCGGCGGCACAGTTCAAGGCCGTCCGCGTCAGGCAGCATCAGGTCCAGCAGGACTAGGGAAAACGTCTCTGCGCGCAGCATCTCCAGGCCCGCCTTGCCGCTGGCGGCGTGCTGCACCTGGTAGCCATTGGCGTCCAGGTAGGTGACGACCATGCCGGCAAGGCGCTGGTCGTCTTCTATCATCAATATGCGTTGCGCCATGTCCGGGCTTTGCCTGTCGTGTCGTGGTGGTCGCCCAGAATACCCTGCTTTATCCGTGCATGCGTTTTTGCATATGCTCGGCAAAGCGGGCACGCTGTTCCGGCGTGAGGATGTCGGCCGCGTCTTCCACTGCGGCGAGGATGCGCTTGCTGGCGGCGTCCACACGGTTGATCTGCTCGGCCCGCAGCGCTTCCAGGGCAGCGCGGTCAATCACCGGTGCCATCAACAGGGTGTGGGCACGCTGATGGGCGTCGCGCAATTGGGCGTGCAGCGGCTGCAGGTCGGTAAAGGCCGATTTGGCGATCTCGGTCAGGCGCGCCTTTTGCTGCGCAGTAGCGTCCGGTGCCAGCCGCTCGACCATCCTGTCGATGTGCTTGGCCATGGTGGCTGGGTCCATCTGGTGGTGGCCGCCGTGCATCCCGCCGTGCATGCCTTCAAAACCGTCGCTGGCCAGGCTGGCGCCGGCCAGGCCGGTCACGCCCAGCGCGCCCACCAGGGCGATGGCAAATACCCAGCGCCGCCCCGAGCTGCGCTTGGGGACGGCGGCGAAATCGTTGTTGTTCTCGTGGTGCTGATTCATGGTGTGCCTTTCAGTTGGGAAGCAAGTCCTGGAAATGGCTTGCATGGACACACTGTAGCGGGCCACTTTCACTGCCCGATGTACGGACGGTAAAGTTTTGTAAAGCTGGAACAAAGACGACAGAGCTTGCTCGTGGCGCATGAAAAACTTGATATTTTCTCAATCTGTCCCGGTTTGGGCTACCAATCAGTTCGGTACGTTCGCCACTTAACCGTGGCCGCTAGCCACCTGGGATAAGTTGAAGCCTCAATCCATCACCGCAGTCAGGTTCAACATGGATCCACTGATCAGGAAGGAACGCAAACGCTACGCCATGTTGCGCATGGTGCGGGCCATTGGCCGCGCCATCCAGGCGCCCGAGCCGGTCATCAAGGACCGCGCTGCACGCTGGGCGGCAGCCTGGGGCGTGATCAGCGGCATACGTTCGCCCGGCATCCGCCTGCGGCGCAGCGTGCTGTTCGACGAGCGCCGCCGCCAGCCGCGCTAGGCGCTTGTCACTGTGCGCTCAGCCCTGCGTCAAGGCGTGTCGCCGGCAGTGCGCACCACCAGCTCCAGATAGCCAAAGGTGGCGTCAATTTCGCGGCTGAAGCGGTGCTGCGGCAGCAAGGCCACCAGCACTTCTGCCGTGGTGCGCACTACGCAACCATAGTCCACATGCCCGCCGCGCACCACGCCGGCGGCATCGGCCACGCTGATGTGCAGGTGGGCGCCGTCCGGCGCGAGGCTGCCGGCCAGCGTCAGAATTTCCATGTCGCCTTCCAGCAATGTCGATTGTGGCAGGCCGGCAAACCGTATCCTGGCCGCGCTCAGGCTACCGATGGCCTGCAGTACAAAGCCCGCTTGCGCAGCCTGGCCCGACAGCACGGCTTCCAGTTCCCTGCGCACGTCGCTGCCTGGCGCCAGGCGCAGTGGCAATGCTTCCATGTGTGTCTCCTTAGCCCACTTTGACTTTGACGAAGCGCAGTTCGCGGCTGGCCGCAAAACCGAGGGCCTCGTACAGTTCCCATGCGCGCTGGTTGGCGGCACTGACATGCAGGAAGGGGATATCGCCGTCGGCAATGATGTCGCGGCTCAGTTGCGAAATCAGGCGCGCCGCATGGCCCTGGCGGCGGTCATCCGGATGGGTGCACACGGCGCTGATTTCACGGTAGCCGCTGCAAGCGAGCCGCTGTCCAGCCATGGCGCGCAGGCGCCCCAGGCCGTGCACACCAATATACTTGCCCAATGCCGCGGTACGGGCCCGGAAAAACTCCGGGTAGACCAGCGCCGTCAGTTCCAACATCGCCGCGCTGTCGGCTGCCCCCAGCGTTGGTGCGTCGGAGCCATCGCACTCAGGCGCAGCGCCCGCATGCACCATTTGCAGCACCACCGATTCAGCGAGCACATTCCAGCTTGCCGGCAGGGCAGGCACGGTTCCCAGAAAATAGATCACTTCACCTGCCTGGACACCGCCGGCCGGGTCTATGGCCACACCTTCCTGCGCTACTGCGCAAAACGGCGCCACCTCGGGATCGAAACGTTTGAGGGCGCCACTGCTGCGGGCAAACAGCGCATGGCTGCTGGTCAGGGACGACCACATGGGATTGGCAAGGATCTCGTGCATGGGCTGATTGGCTCCCGGCGGCTAGTGAAGAGGCGGATGCTGCCAACCTGGCAAGCAGCCTGCCGCATTGTCTCAAACTTTGGTCTTGCCTGGCGGGTTCGCAAGCGCCATGCCGCCGCCAGCACGCGCGGGCTAGTAGCTGTCGTCGTCCGAATCCGTGTCGTACCCGTCGGTCAGTGTGCCTGCACGGTTTTTCGTGATGTGCGAGCTCAGTTGCCGCTGTTCCGCCACGTCTTGCACCTCGTCCATTGCCAAGCCGCCCAGACCGGCCGACGAGGTGTACAGAATTCCCGGATGAGAATGGGCGCCGAGATTGAGGGCCGTCGCGCAGGCCATGCACGCGCGCCGGGTGCCTGCCAGGCGCTCTGCACTCAAGGGTCTGCCAATGAGGGCGCGAATCCGCCGTTCGGCGTGATAGCCAGGCAGTAGCGTGCTATCGGGAGGCACGATGACCAGCCTGTTATTCGCCAGTAGCGTTTTCAGGGCGACCTCATCAGCATTACCGCTCGGCGGCAGGCGACTTAACTTCCACGTGTGCCGGGCTACCCGCTCTGACGGGACAGCCGAGGTCGGCGCGGCAAAGGCCGGCAGGAGGCTGCCACTTTGCCGCGCCCGCTCCATCGCGGTATTGACTTCGTCCTTGTTGGAGGAAATATAGATGACGTCCTTGTCGACGTAACACTGCACTTCCACACCACCGAAGCGGTTCAGGAGGTAAGTGGCCAGCCAGCGCAACACCTGGCGCACACGGTCGGGCGCAAAACTGCGGGGTGATCGCACGTGCGCTTCGTCGGCAAATGCATTGGCTTGCTTGGTCGAATACTCGTCCGAAGCATTGCTGACGAAGGCGTGCTTGCCGCCGTAGGAACCGCCCTCCTTGCGCAGCGAATACCAATCCAGATATTGCTCAGCGCGCTGGACAATCCCACGTCCAGGGGCCGCTGGCTGCAAGCGCTTGCTGCTCGCTCTGGCCGCCAACCCCGCCACGGCGGGCGGTGCCGGAAAGACCGGGACTCTTTTCGCCTGCACCGCAACCAGGCCGGGGGGCCGCACCGGCAGGGCCAGCCTCGCTTGCGTGACGGCGGGCGGCACGCCTGGCGCCGTGCGGCGAAACGGCGCATACACTGGCGGCGGGATGGTCTTCTTCATGACGGGTCCTGTCGGGCTGATTCAATCGTGGCGAGCACGACGTTCATGGCTGCGCATCTTCACCGGGCGCGCCCAATTTCCCATACTGCAGACGCAGCAGCACAGCACCCCAGGCCAGGCCGGCAAACATTACGATCACCCCGGCCGCAAAGCACAGCCGCGATAGGGTATGGGTATGGGCCAGCATGCCGGTCATGGTCAGCAGATTGCCCCAATCGTGAGATTCCTCGCCAGCGCCACCCACCAGCGGCAAGGCGCGCGTTTGCGCGTCGGCGATGTAGGGCGACAGGTCGACCAGGCTTTGTCCGGCCCACCACAGCATGGCCGAAGCGGCAAAGGTATTGCGCTGACGAAGGAGAAACACCAGCATCAGGCCCAGTGGCATCAAGACCTGGAACAGGCTGCCGCCCAGGATGGTCATGAAACGGCCGAAGGGGCGAAACAGCACGTGGCCAAATTCGTGGAAGGGCAAAATCACACTGTGCAGAAACGACGAACCTATCAACTCCCAATCGACCCCATGGATGGTGAACCAGCACGCCCACAGGGCTAGCGCGCACCAGGCCGCAGCGCGCCCGCCCAGGGTGGTCGCGTCCACCGTGGCCGGCGCTTCGAGCAGCCTGGCTTGCAGGCGCACAAGCGGCGGCGCCACCGTCTCGTAGTCCAGCTCGACTGCAGCCGCTTGCGGCAGGTTCGCTTGCCGGACCAAATATTTTTGATAGGCAATGCCACAAGCGGGACACACGCCAGGATGGATATGGGCGTCGGTCGGCAAGCGCTGGTAGGCACACTTGGGGCAGGTGGCGATTGTCATGGTGGAAGGCTAGCGCTTTGCGTGCAGCCGCGCAACTATTTCCATGTGCGCCGGCGCACGGACAAGGCGGGCCCAGGCGCGCACCATGGGACTGTAGCCACCTCCTCGGAAGCGCCGTCATGGACATTCCTGCTCTCACCTCTATCGCGCCCGGCGCCTTGCCTGGCATCTCGCCCCTCAATCCGACCGATCCCTTGGCCCTGGACACTGCAGGTGAGAACGATCCGCTGGCGCTCAATCAGACCACGGTGGACTTGTCGCCGCTGGGGCAGTTTTTCTCGGCCACCTCGGTGTTTCAGAAACAGATCCTGGCGCTGCAGGCGGCCAGGGGCGGGGTGGCCGATGCGGTCGATCCCGTGCTCGACGCCAACGCCGTCGCCGCCTCAGCGGCAACCTTGGCTGACACCTTCAACCAGCTGCAAACGAGCAGCACCGGGCAGGCGCAGGACGGCCAGTCCTTTGCAGCCTTGTTCGCGCAACAATTTGGCGGACAGACCGTGCCCGCCGACGCAAGCGCCAGCAACCCTGCGGCGCTGGCAGCGATCGGCCTGAGCTTCGAGGATACGCCGGCACCAGTGGCAGTCAGCACCCTGACGGTGGACCAACCGGTCCTGATCCAGGCCCTGGCAACAAACCCCGCGCCAACTGCCGCCTTGCTGGGCCAGACTGCCGCTGCGCTCGGTGCAATCACGGGTGTCACACCTGATGAGCCATTGGCCACTGCGGCAGCGCCGGACCAGGTATTTCGCACCGAAGCCCAATTCCTGACACTGCCAGCAAGCGGCATCGCCACCACGCCGGAGCAAGCCGATGCCAGCCAGACCGATACGCTCAAGGCTGCGCAAGCGAGCGCGGAAGAACATTTGGCCGACGCACAATTGGCAGAGGATCTGGCCCAAACCCGCAGCAACAGCGCGCTGCTGGACCAACAACGCATTGCGCTCGCCAGCGACGACGCCAAGGCCGACCAACTGCGCCTGGACACAAGGCTCGCCACCACAAAAGCATTGGAAGAGCAAGACGCGAGCCTTTCCGCCGACAAGGACAGGCTTGCTGCTGCCACCAACGAACAGGCAATCCAGGCAGAGAAAATTCAGCATGCCCAGATCCAGTCGAAGATGGATCAGCAGCGTCTGGATACCAGGACCGCGACGGACAAAACACTGGAACAGCAGCGCCTTGATACGGAAGCCCTTGTGGCGCCTGACACGGCCCAACAGGCACAGACCGAGGTCGTGGCGACAAGCACTTTGCCGGCCACGGAAAACCCGACCCTGGCGACTACCACGGCAAGCACGCAAACCAACCCTGACCCCAGCGAACAACTTGCGCGCGACCCGGCCATTGCGGCAGCCATCGCTGCCTACAATCTGCACACAGGCCCGTTTGCCGTGCTCAATGGCAGACCGGAGCTGGCAGCACCGCGCATCAAGCCGGTCGCGCCAGTGAGTGAAGTGACCCGGGTCGCGCCAGTGGACGCCAGCACCGACCTGAAAAGCGGCGCGCGCGAATTTCGCTAACGCTGCTTTCCGGGCCTAATGCACGGCCTGATCCCACACCCGTTCGTACAGCGGCGCCGCGCCCTTCAAAGGCGTGGCCTGCGGATGGGCGTAGTCCGGCGCGAAGTCGTCCACCTGGATCAGGGCGTCGGTGAGGTAAGCGAAATCGGCCAGGGTGTTGCGCTCCATGCCAGTGAGAATGCCGGTGGCGGCAGCATCGGCTGCCCAGCCGCGTATCGCAGGGAGCATCTGCGGCATGCGCTCCAGTTTGCCGTTGTGGATGGCGT
>JBJMVX010000130.1:0-6179 GCA_045810445.1 Massilia sp. | reverse complement strand
GCGTTTAGCCGTTGTTGACCACCAGGCGCGGCTCGCCGGCGCCAATACGCTGACGAATCGACGCTGCGATGCCCTTGGCATCCAGGCCCACGCCAGCCAGCAGCGCAGCCGGATCGCCATGGTCGATGAACTTGTCGGGAAGCCGACCAACATACTGTTCTTGCGAAAGCGAGAACCCATAACCCCTCTGCTCCGCTATGAAGTAACAAAAGCGCAGGTGCTATGGGTTCTCGCTTTTGCAAGAACAGTGTGTGGATAAAGGCAGCGTTTAGCCGTTGTTGACCACCAGGCGCGGCTCGCCGGCGCCAATACGCTGACGAATCGACGCTGCGATGCCCTTGGCATCCAGGCCCACGCCAGCCAGCAGCGCAGCCGGATCGCCATGGTCGATGAACTTGTCTGGAAGCCCCAGCATCAGGATCGGCTTGACGATGCCTTCGGCGGCCAGCGCCTCGGCCACAGCGGCACCCGCCCCACCCATGATGCAGCCCTCTTCCACCGTCACCAGGTAGTCGTGATCGGCCGCGAGCTGCTTGACCAGCTCCACGTCCAGCGGCTTGATGAAGCGCATATTGGCCACGGTGGCACCGAGTTCGGTACCAGCGCCCACTGACGGCGCCACCATCGAACCGAAGGCCAGAATCGCCACGCCCTTGCCATGCACCTTGATCTGGCCCTTGCCAATCTCAATCGAGGTCAATTCTTTTTCAATCGGCGCACCGATGCCCGCGCCGCGCGGATAGCGCACCGCTGCCGGCCCCACAAAGTGGTGTGCAGTCGTGAGCATCTGGCGGCACTCGTTTTCGTCCGACGCTGCCATGACCACCATATTGGGAATGCAGCGCAAATAGGCGATATCGTAGTTACCCGCATGGGTTGCACCGTCGGCGCCCACCAGGCCAGCGCGGTCCAGCGCAAACGTCACGTCCAGGTTTTGCAAGGCCACGTCGTGAATGAGCTGATCGTAGGCGCGCTGCAGGAAGGTCGAGTAAATCGCCACGACGGGCTTTAACCCTTCGGTCGCCAGGCCGCCGGCAAAGGTCACGGAATGCTGCTCGGCGATGCCGACGTCGAAATACCGGTCCGGATACAGCTGCTCGAAGCGCACCATGCCCGAGCCTTCGCGCATCGCCGGCGTGATGCCGACCAGGCGCTTGTCGGCTGCCGCCATGTCGCACAACCAGTTACCAAACACTTCGGTATAGGTCATCTTGCCCGCTGCCGCAGGCTTGATGCCTTCGGTCGGGTTGAACTTGCCGGTGCCGTGATAAAGGATAGGCTCGGCCTCGGCCAGTTTGTAGCCCTGGCCCTTCTTGGTGACCACGTGCAGGAACTGGGGCCCCTTGAGCTTCTTGATGTTTTCCAGCGTAGGAATCAGCGAGTCCAAATCGTGACCATCAATTGGTCCGATGTAGTTAAAGCCGAATTCTTCGAACATCGTCGCCGGAACGACCATGCCCTTGGCGTGTTCTTCAAAGCGCTTGGCCAGCTCGCGCACGGGACCTGGCAGCACGGTCTTGCCGACATTTTTTGCAGCGGCATAGAACTGGCCCGACATCAGGCGTGCCAGGTAGCGGTTCAGGGCGCCCACAGGCGGGGAGATCGACATGTCGTTG
Source organism: Massilia sp. (assembly GCA_045810445.1). Classification (GTDB taxonomy): domain Bacteria; phylum Pseudomonadota; class Gammaproteobacteria; order Burkholderiales; family Burkholderiaceae_D; genus Telluria_A. The sequence goes on along the minus strand of JBJMVX010000130.1, from coordinate 4,563 downwards.
TCGTTGAGGATGACGAGCAGGTTCACGTCTTCCTGCACACCGGCGTTATTCAGCGCTTCAAACGCCATCCCGGCCGTCATCGAGCCGTCGCCAATGACGGCGATCGCGTGGCGGTGTTCGCCCTTGATCTTCGCTGCCTGCGCCATGCCCAGCGCTGCCGAAATCGAGGTCGACGAGTGCGCTGTGCCGAAGGTGTCGTATTCGCTCTCGACGCGACGCGGGAAGCCCGATACGCCGTTGAACTGGCGCAGCGTGTGCATCTGTTCGCGCCGCCCCGTGAGGATCTTGTGCGAGTACGTCTGGTGGCCCACATCCCACACGATGCGGTCGTGCGGCGTGTTGAACACATAGTGCAGCGCGATCGTCAGTTCCACCGTGCCCAGGTTGGACGACAGATGGCCGCCGGTTTTCGAGACGGAATCGAGCAGGAAGTTGCGCAGCTCGTGAGCCAGAGGCGTGAGTTGGTTGCGCGCCAGCTTGCGCAGCTCCGCCGGTTCGTTGATATTTTCTAGCAAATTCATGATTAGGCCTTCCGCTGCACGATCAGGTCCGCCAACTGGCGAAGCCGGGCTGCTTTTTCTCCAAACGGCGCGAGCGCATCATGCGCGTCACACCGCAATTTTTCTGCCAGTTCCCGGGACTGTTCCAGCCCGAGTATGGATACATAGGTGGGCTTGTTGGCCGCGGCGTCCTTGCCTGCAGTCTTGCCCAGGGTTGCCGAATCGGCCGTCGCGTCCAGCACATCGTCCACCACCTGGAATGCCAGGCCGATCGCGTTTGAATACACGTCCAGCGCCGCAAGCTGCTGCTCGCTCAAGTCGCCGCCTGCCAGCGCGCCCAGCACCACCGAAGCGCGCAGCAGGGCGCCAGTTTTCAGCTGATGCATTTGCTCGAGCTGTTCGAGCGTGAGTGACAGGCCCACGCTATCGAGATCAATCGCCTGGCCGCCGCACATGCCCAGCGAGCCCGATGCGTATGCGAGAAGGCGCAGCATCGCCACCTGGCGCGCCGGCGGGACCGAGTCCATTTCCGAGAGCACCAGAAACGCCTGCGACTGAAGCGCGTCGCCCACGAGGAGCGCTGTCGCTTCGTCGTAAGCCACGTGCACGGTCGGTTTGCCGCGGCGCAGCGCGTCGTCGTCCATGCATGGCATGTCGTCGTGCACCAGCGAATACGCGTGGATCATTTCGACTGCGGCGGCGGCGCGTTCCAGTGCGCGATTGTCAGCGCCCGACAAGGCGCCAGCAGCAAACACCAGCAGCGGGCGTACCCGCTTGCCGCCGCCCAGCACCGTGTAGCGCATCGCTTCGTGCAGCTTGAATGGCACGGTAGCCGCCGATGGCAGGTAGGCGCCGAGTGCCTCTTCGACGTGGGCCTGCACCGCCTTCATCCAGTCCTGAAACGAGATAGCCGGGATCATTGCATGCCCTCGCCGGCGCCTTCAACCACGAACGGTTTGAGCATGTCGCCTTCGAGTACCTTGACCTGGGATTCGACCTTTTCCAGCTGGGCCGCGCAGAATTTGACCAATTCCGAGCCGCGCGCGTACGCCGCGACCGAGGCTTCCAGCGGCAACTCGCCAGATTCCATTTGCGTGACCAACTGGGCCAGCTCGGCCATGGCCTGTTCGAACGATGCAGGCGCTACGGCCGTTTCGGCTGTTAATTTCTTTGACATAGACACTTTTTAAGTACGCCGCGCACGCAACTTCGGAGGATGGGCGCAGTCTAACGGTATATTTTAGAACATTCCCTCCTATTGGAGGCTCAGCTTCCTGCTCTACCCCGCCATTTTATCGCAAGCTGGCCGCGACCATGAGACCGATATATTTCAAGCAACAGATGCACATTCTGCCACGCCGAGCGCGAGCGGGGCCGCGACTGTTGAGCTTGTTCACGGTATAATTGCCGGTTCTGTCCGAAATACCGTATTCCGCTGTCAAAAATACTGGTCTTTGGATTCTTTCTCTTCTTTGGCTTCAAGCTCTTTTAAAGGGGGGTTGGGATGTCCGATCTGGCTACCCACGCCAAGCTGGCGCGATCTTGCGCGCAGCTTCCGGTAGATGTCTACTTTGACGACGCGCTGTTGAAGCGCGAGATGCAGCAGCTATTCCAGAACGGCCCGCGCTATGTGGGGCACGAACTGATGGTGCCTGAAACGGGCGACTTTGCTACGCTCGCCGCCGAAAACGAAGGCCGCATGCTGGTGCGTAACGCCAATGGCATCGAGGTGCTCTCCAACGTCTGCCGTCACCGCCAGGCGCTCATGTTCAATGGCCGTGGCAACGCGAATAATATCGTGTGCCCGCTGCATCGCTGGACCTATGACCTCAAGGGTGAATTGATCGGCGCGCCCCACTTTCCGGAAACGCCCTGCCTGAACCTGTCCAAGACGCCGCTGCAAAACTGGAACGGCCTGCTGTTCGAGCAAAACGGCTACAACGTCATGGAAAAGCTGGCGCAGCTGTCGGTGGCCAAGGACTTTGACTTCTCGGGCTATATGTTCGACCACGTCGAAGTACAGACCTGTAATTACAACTGGAAGACCTTCATCGAGGTCTATCTCGAGGATTACCACGTCGAGCCCTTCCACGCGGGCCTGGGCGGCTTTGTCAGCTGCGACGACCTGCGCTGGGAATTCGGACGCGACTACTCGGTGCAGACCGTGGGCGTGAACCGCGGCCTGGGCAAGGCTGGCTCGCCCATCTACCAGCGCTGGCAGGAACAGGTACTCAAATTCCGTGGCGGCGTGCCGCCCGAAAAAGGCGCGATCTGGTTCACGCTCTACCCGAACATCATGGTCGAATGGTACCCGCACGTGCTGATCGTCTCGACCCTGCACCCGGATGGCCCACAGCGCACCCGCAATGTGGTGGAGTTCTACTATCCCGAAGAAATCGTGCTGTTCGAGCGCGAATTCATCGAAGCCGAACGCGCTGCCTACTTCGAGACCTGTATCGAAGACGACGAAATCGCCCAGCGCATGGACGCCGGCCGCCGCATCCTGATGGCGCGCGGCGTCAACGAAGTCGGTCCCTACCAGTCGCCGATGGAAGACGGCATGCAGCACTTTCACGAATGGTATCGAAGTAACCTCACGCTCTAGGATTGCATGTCGTCTCTGTGGATGTTGTTTGCCAGCTTTGCGTTTTCCGCCATGGGGGCGGGCGTCAAGCTTGCTTCTGGCATCTACTCGACGTCGGAAATCGTCATGTACCGGGGCCTGGTCGGCACACTGATGCTGGCCATCCTCGTGCGCGTGCAGGGCCTGTCGCTACGCACCCCGTTTGGGCTGGCCCATTTGTGGCGTGCCTTCGTGGGCGTGGTATCGCTGTGGCTGTGGTTTTACGCGATCGGGAAGCTGCCCTTGGCCACCGCCGTCACCCTCAATTACATGGCCCCGATCTGGATGGCCTTCTTCCTCCTGTGCGCAGGCTGGTGGCAATCGAAAAATCACGTCGAGTGGCCACTCATCCTGGCTATCATCATGAGCTTTGTCGGTGTCACGCTGGTACTGCGCCCGGCCATTGCATCGAACCAGTTTCTGGGTGCGGCCATGGGCGTGATGTCCAGCGTGCTCTCGGCGCTGGCCTATATGCAGGTGCGCAAACTAGGACGCATGGGCGAGCCGGAGTTTCGCGTCGTGTTCTATTTTTCGCTCATGACGACCTGCGCCGGCGTGTTTGGCACCCTGCTTGAAGGGCGAGCCGACGGTGTGGCCATGTTCACGCCGCATACCCAGCGCGGCGTTTTGCTGCTGCTGGGGATAGGCGTGTCAGCCCTGTGCGCGCAAATGGCCATGACGCGCGCCTACCGCGTGGGCAAGGTGCTGGTGGTGGCCAATCTTCAGTACACAGGCATCATTTTTTCCAGCTTGTGGGGCATGCTGTTGTGGGGCGACGCCTTTACCTGGCCGGTTTGGCTCGGGATGGGCGTGATTCTCGCGTCGGGCATTGCGGCCACCTTCTACAACACCCGCAACACCCCACGCGGCGCGGCCGTCAGCGAGACCGATCCCATCGCCAGCGAGATCTGAGACTCGCCTCGGCAATCTTGGTAAGATGGTGAGTCCTCTTTTGCTCACCATATCTCGCCATGTACACCACCCTGATTACACCGGCCGACCTGGCCAGCCACCTCGGTTCCCCTGACTGGGTCGTTGTCGATTGTCGGCACGACCTGATGAACCCCACCGCCGGCAGCGACGGTTACGCCATCGGCCATATCGCCGGCGCTGTGTTTGCCAATCTCGATACCCAGCTCTCCGGTGCCAAGCAAGGCGAGGATGGTGCGTTTCGCGGCCGTCATCCCTTGCCGGAGCGCGCCGCACTGATCGAGACCCTGCGCACCTGGGGCATTAACGATAATACCCAGGTCGTGGCCTACGATGCGCATGGCGGCATGTTTGCAGCGCGTTTGTGGTGGTTGATGCGCTGGGTCGGGCATCCGGCGGTGGCGGTGCTCGATGGCGGCATGGCGGCGTGGCAGGCGGCGGGATTGAGTTTGACGGCGGAGGTGCCGACACCGAAACGCGGAATGATCGGTGATCATCAATCGCTGGCTG
>JBJMVX010000129.1:0-6298 GCA_045810445.1 Massilia sp. | reverse complement strand
TGGCGCGCAACACATGCACGCGCAGCGCACCGGCCTGGTCCTGGCGACTTGAGACCACACCCAACTCCCCATTTTCCAGCCGCACCAAGGTGCCCGGAGGATAGACACCGATTTCCTTTGAGAAGTGAGCAATGACGGCCGGATCAACCGGCATCTCGCTTTCCCCCTCCAGTTTCGACAAGGCCAGTGGTGGCAACAGCGAACGCCGATAATTGCGCGCCGAAACGAAAGCGCAATAGCGATCGGCCAGGCCTATCAGTTTCGCATTCTGTGAAATTTCGTTGCCCAGACGGCCTTCCGGATAGCCAGAACCATCATCGTTTTCATGGTGCAGCATGACCAGGTCCAGCCACTCGTCGTCCTTGATGCCAGCCCAGCGCAGCATGTTGACGCTATCGGACGGATGGCGCCGCACCAGTGCCCGCTCTTCGCTCGAGAGCGCGCCTTCCTTGCCTTGAAACAGTTCGGTCTGATTGACCATGCCCACGTTCATGGTGAGGGCGGCAGCGGTGATGACTTGTACCTCGGCGACCGACTTGCCCATGGCGCGCGCAATCATGCACACGACGATGCCAGCTTCCGTGCAATGGCGCACTGCGTAGGAGCCAGTGATTTGATTGAGGAAAATGGCAGCCAGGACGATGTCGGGCGCGCGCTCGACCGTGGCGATCAGTTCATTGGCCAGGGTGCGCAGGGTATTGTCTGCGCTGCTGTGTTCGCGCAGCTCGAGCAAAATTTTTTCAAGCCGGCGGTTGGTCTGGTTCAGGCTTTGCAGGACTGAGGCCGGCGGCCCGGCTTCCGCGTACAGGCCCGCGTCCAGCCAGGCGCCAAGCTGGGCATGGGTAGCCACGATGCCTTTTTCCAGCAGGGGGCGCACGGCCGTGGGATTGCTGAACACATCCCAGGGCAGGGGTTGTCCGAGTTCGATATCTGCGAGGGTGATACGCCTTAAGGCCATGAGAAATCGTCCGGCTGATGATGCTTACAAGCTGGCCAGGCGCTCCAGCGCGAGGGCCAGGGTCTGATCCTGTTTGGCAAAGCAAAAACGCACAATGCCGGACTCCCGCGCCTGGCTGTAAAACGCCGACACAGGAATTGCCGCCACCTTGATTTCCGTGGTCAGCCATTGCACGAACTCTGCTTCCAGTATAGAGGAAATCGCGTCGTATCTGACACATTGAAAATAGGTTCCGTCGGCAGGCAACAACGTGAAGCGCGAGTTTTTCAAACCATCGCGAAACAGGTCGCGCTTGCGCTGGTAGAAGGCCGGCAGCTCGCGGTAGGGCGCGGGATTGGCCATGTAATTGGCCAGGCCATGTTGCATTGGCGTATTGATGGAAAAGACGTTGTATTGGTGGACTTTGCGGAACTCGGCAGTCAATGCTGCCGGCGCGGCAAGATAGCCGATTTTCCAACCCGTCACATGGTAGGTCTTGCCAAAACTTGACACGACAAAACTGCGTTCGGCCAATTCCGGATAGCGGCATACCGATTCGTGGCGCTGGCCATCGTAGACCATGTGTTCATAGACTTCGTCGGACAAAATCAGCACGTCGGTGCCGCGCACGATGTCGGCCAGCGCTGCAATGTCGGCCGCGCGCAGCACCGATCCCGTTGGATTGTGCGGCGAATTGATGATGATCAGGCGGGTGCGTGGCGTGACCGCAGCGGCTACCTGGTCCCAGGGCACGCTGTAGCCTTGCTCGCCGACTGTCATGGCCACAGGAACCGGCACACCGCCGGCCAGCGCGATGGCGGGCAGATAGCTGTCGTAGGCGGGCTCGATGACGATCACTTCGTCGCCCGCATGCACGCAGCACAGGATGGCAGTCGTGAGGGCCTGGGTGGCGCCGGCGCAGATCGTGATTTCCGTGGCAGGGTTGTACTGCGCGCCGTAGGTCGCCGCGATTTTCGCCGCCACAGCCTCGCGCAAGGGCGCCGCGCCCGTCATCATGGGGTACTGGTTGTGGCCGGCACGCATGGCCGACGCTACCAGCTCCGGCAGGGCGGGGTCGCATTCAAAATCCGGAAACCCCTGGCCCAGATTGACAGCGCCGTGTTCGGCGGCCAAGGCAGACATGCGGGAAAACACGGTGGTGCCCACAGCGGGCAGTTTCGTTTGCAATACGGGAGTGGTCATGGGGCGTCGCGAAAAATTGCTAGAATGTCACATTCTATCCCAGCTGCCTTATTCCAGCTTGAGCCAGGCCTCGGGCACCATGATGCGGAACATGCCGGCCTGGGCTGTCTTGCGTGCCAGTTTCAGCAGTGCCTTGTCCTTGGTGATCAAGATCTCGGCGCTGGCGTCGCGCGCCACTTCCAGAAATTTCTGGTCGTCCTTGTCGCTGCACACGGGCAGACGTACCAGCTTGGGGGCGGGCGCCACCACCTTGATCAGGCGGTCGAAATGCTCGGCGGACAAGGGACGGCTCGCTTCATCGAGGGGCAGGTGCTTGTAGTGGAGCACGATCAGGTATTCATCGCGGCAATCGGCGCGCGTGACCGCTTCCACGGCGCCGCTTTCCAGCGCGGCCAGCAGGCCATCCCAGCGCGGATCCTTGAACACGAACAGGTCGAGGCAGACATTGGTGTCAAGCACGATGCGTTTGGCTGGAGCAGGTATCATGTGGGGTCTTTTGCCTGATGTAGAAATGAAATATGTTGATTGTACTGTCGCCGGCCAAAACGCTGGACCTTGAAACGCCTTCCACCACCACGCAGCACACCACGCCGGATTTTCTGGACAGCTCGGGCCAACTGATCGAGGTACTGCGCCGCTACTCGCCAGCCCAGGTTGGCAGCCTGATGGACATCTCCGATACCCTGGCCCATTTGAACGTGGGGCGTTACGCCAGTTGGGGGCAGGAGAGTGCCGAAGCGCGCCAGGCCATCATGGCGTTCAATGGCGACGTCTATGCAGGCTTCGATGCGCGCTCGCTCAAGCCGGCTCAACTCGCATACACCCAGAACCACGTTCGCATCCTGTCTGGCCTGTATGGCGTGCTGCGACCGCTGGACCTGATTCACCCGCACCGTCTGGAAATGGGCACCCGTCTTGCTACGCCAGCCGGCAAGGACTTGTACGCTTTTTGGGGCGAACGCGTCACGGGCGCGTTGAATGGCGTGCTGGCGGCCAATCAGTCCGAGGTGCTGGTGAATCTGGCGTCGGAAGAATACTTCAAGTCGGTCAAGCCCAAGCTGTTGTCGGTGCCAGTGATCACGCCCGTGTTTGAAGACTGGAAAAACGGCAAGTACAAGATCATCTCGTTTTTTGCCAAGCGGGCGCGCGGGATGATGGCCCGTTACGCGGCCGTCAAGGGGATTACCGATCCGGCCAAGCTGAAGCGCTTCAAGGTCGATGGGTATGCCTTTGAAAAGAAGGCGTCGGATGAGCGAACCTGGGTGTTTAGGCGCAAAGTTGAAGCCTAAAAATTTAGCTCACTGTGCGAACACTGCGCACTGCCAGCGCAAATACAGCTCACTGTTCCTGCGAAAGCGGGAACCCAAGACAGCTCACTGTTCCTGCGAAAGCGGGAACCCAAGACAGCTCACTGTTCCTGCGAAAGCGGGAACCCATGCTGAGGCGACGTATGTATGGGTTCCCGCTTTCGCAGGAACAGTAAACGGTGGCTCGGTGTAAAAGGTAGTGGGGTGTAAAAGGTTGCGGTGTTTGGAAGAGCGAAAAAAAAGCCGCTCAACTCCGAGCGGCTCTTCGACCCATTGGGCGCTTACTTCTTGTCCGACTTGGACCAGAACTTCCACCACGAACCGGAATCCGCGTTCGGATCCATGAACTTGCTGTGGGGGTAGTTAGCCAGCAGAACGCGCTCGGTATCCTTGCGCAGGTCGTTCATGCCCAGTTTTGCGTAGGCGAGCGTCATCATGTACAGGGCTTCTTCGCGCGCCGGTGCATCCTGGTAATCCTGGACCGCGCCCATGGCGCGATTCAGGCTGGCCAGGTAGGCGCCGCGACGATAGTAGTACTTCGACACGTGCACTTCGTACGTGGCCATCGCATTGATCAGGTACTTCATGCGCTCGATCGAGTCGGGCGCATATTTGCTGTCCGGGAATTTGTCGACCAGGGCCTTGAAGGCGGCAAACGATTCGCGCGTCGCTTTCGGGTCGCGCTCGCTTGGGTCTTGGGAGTACACCACGCTCAGCAGGCCAATCTGGTCATTGAAGTTGATCAGGCCGCGCAGATAGTACATATAGTCGACTTGCGGGTGGGTCGGATGCTCGCGGATGAAGCGTTCCGTATCAGCCAGTGCCTGGGCCTGGTCCTGGGTTTTGTAGTGCGCGTAGGCGATTTCCATCTGGGCCTGGGTCGCGTAATTGCCGAACGGGTAGTTCGTTTCCAGGCGTTCCCACAGCTTGATTGCGGACTCATATTGGGCGCTGTTCATTTCATCGCGCGCCTCAGCGTATAATTTCGCTACTGGCCAGTTTTTGGTTTCGTCGGTTTTTTCCGGCAACCAGCTGCAAGCGGACATCGTCAGCAGAACACATGTAGCAACAACAGAAGATAATTTTTTTTGCATAGCTTTGTGCAGAAAGTTTTAACCGAGATTCAACGAAAGGCTGATTATAGCCGATGGGACAGCTGTGATATTAACTCCAACGCCGAATTTGGCGGATTTACCTGGTGATGCGGACTTCGATGAGGACATCGACGCCGAGTTCATTGCTCTCGATGGCGGCATCGATCTTTCTCCAATCACCCTGGAACTGACCCCGGAAGCCTGTGGCCACCGGCTCGACAAGGTTATTGCCGGCCTGGTCCCGCAATTTTCCCGCAGCCGTTTGCAACTGTGGTTCGACGCCGGCCATGTCAGCGTGGACGGCAAGCCCGCGCGCGGCAAGGATACCGCATATGGCGACGAAATCGTCGTTATTACACCGCAAAGTGCGCCGGAAGACGCGGCCTACACGCCCGAAGAAATCGCCCTGAACATCGTGTTCGAGGACGAGCATATCATCGTCATCAACAAGCCTGCCGGCCTGGTGGTGCATCCGGGCGCAGGTAACTGGTCCGGTACCTTGCTCAATGGCTTGCTGTTTCATTGCCCGCAACTGGCAGGCGTACCGCGCGCCGGCATCGTGCACCGCCTGGACAAGGACACCAGTGGCCTGATGGTCATTGGCAAGACGCTCGCCGCCCAGACAGACCTGGTGCGCCAGTTGCAGGCGCGCAGCGTCAAGCGCGAGTACTTTGCCTTGGTCTGGGGCACGCCACAACTGAGCTCGACCATCGACGCCTCCATGGGCCGCCACCCGAAAGACCGGGTCAAGATGGCCGTGTCGACCAATTTTTCGGCCAAGCCGGCCATTACCCACTACCAGCGCATCGCCACGGGCATGCTCGACCGGCGTCCAGTCAGCCTGGTGCAGTGCCAGCTTGAAACCGGTCGCACCCACCAGATTCGCGTGCACATGCTCTCCATCGGCTTCGCGCTGGTGGGTGACGCGGTCTATGGCAAGCAGCATTTGACGCCTGTGTTTCCGCGCCAGGCGCTGCAAGCGCGTCGCCTGGGACTGGTGCATCCGGCCACGGGCGAAGCTTGCGAATGGATTGTGCCTTTGGCCGACGATTTCGCCGAGCTGATCGCGCGCGCCGGTATTGCCGAGCCCGAGCAGGTCTGATGCCCGGTTTCGCGCCGCTCTTTCCTGACTGGCCGGACGCGCCAGCGACCATTGGCGCCCTGGCCAGCACCCGTGGCGGGGGCGTGAGCGTGGCGCCCTATGACGACGGGCAGGGCGGCGGCGGGCTCAATCTTGGATTGCATTGTGGCGACGACGCTGCAGCCGTGCAGCAAAATCGTGCGCGCTTGCAGCAGGTCTTGCCGGGGCGACCCGCATGGATTTCACAAGTGCATGGCGTGGCGGTGGTAGACGCCGCCAATGTCGGGCCTGATCAGCCGGTGCAGGTTGGCGACGCAAGTATCACGACCATTCCGGGCGTGGTGTGCGCGATCATGACGGCAGACTGTCTGCCTGTGCTGTTCGCCGATGTCGATGGCAAGGTGGTCGGTGCGGCGCATGCGGGTTGGCGTGGCTTGGCGGCGGGCGTGCTGGGCACAACGGTGGCTGCCATGCGCGCAGCCGGCGCAGGCGAGATCACGGCGTGGATGGGCCCGGCAATCGGTCCGACTCAGTTTGAAGTGGGCGGCGATGTGCTCGAAAGTTTTCTGTCGGGCGCGCCGGCAACGCAAGAGGCGCAGGTAAGGGCGGCGTTTGCGCCCTATCCTGGACGCGAGGGGAAGTATCTGGCTGATATCTATGCGCTGGCACGCTTGAC
>JBJMVX010000128.1:0-14659 GCA_045810445.1 Massilia sp. | reverse complement strand
AGGGCAGCTGCCTGGGCTACAACATCCGTACCGAGGCGCGCATGATCAAGCGCCAGGTCGGTTACATGACCCAGAAATTCGGGCTGTACGAAGACTTGAGCATCGAGGAGAACCTGGATTTTTTCGCGCGCGTCTATGGCGTGCCTGGCTACCGTGATCGCATCAAGGCCACGCTTGAGCGGCTAGGCCTCTACAGCCGCCGCAAACAGCTCGCAGGCTCCCTGTCCGGCGGCTGGAAGCAGCGGCTGGCGCTGGCCGCCTGCTTGATCCACGACCCGAAACTGCTACTGCTCGATGAGCCGACAGCGGGCGTGGACCCCTCCGCGCGGCGCGATTTCTGGGACCAGATTCATGCCTTGGCGGCCGGTGGCATGACGGTGCTGGTGTCGACCCATTACATGGACGAAGCGGAGCGCTGCCACCAATTGGCCTACATCGCCTACGGCAAGCTGCTGGCCCATGGCAGCGTGGCGCAAGTACTGGAGGGCGCCGGGCTGCAAACCTGGTCGGTCAGCGGTCCTGAGCTGGGCGCTGCGGCCAAGCTGTTGCGCGCGGCCCCCGGCATTCGGACAGTGGCGCCGTTTGGGGCAACGCTGCATGTGAGCGCCGAACAGCCGCAAGCCATGGAAGCGGCCATGGCGCAGCCGGCGCTGGCCGCACTGACATCAACGCCCATTCCCACCAGCCTGGAGGACGTCTTCATCAGCATGATGCAGGATGCGCAGGACAATTTCGAAGGGGCCAGGCCATGAGCTGGCGTCGCCTGTTTGCGGTCTTCATCAAGGAACTGCGCCAGGTGCGGCGCGACCGCCTGACCTTCGCCATGATGATTGGCGTACCTATTTTGCAGCTGGTGCTGTTTGGCTTTGCCATCAACGGCGACGTGCGCAAGCTGCCGCTGGCCGTGTACGACGCCGACCACAGCACCTTCTCGCGCGGTTTGCTGGCGGCACTGGAAACCTCGCAGTACTTCCGCATCGAGCGTCATATCAGCGGCGCGGCCGAAGGCGATGCGTTGCTTGCGCGCGGCGACGTCCAGTTCGTGCTGATCGTGCCCGGCGATTTTTCGAGGGCGCTGGTGCGCGGCGAACGTCCCGTCATCTTGCTCGCGGCTGACGCCACCGATCCAGCTGCCACCGGCAATGCGCTCGCTGCCGTCAACGCGATTGCCGCCAACGCCATCGGGCGCGACCTGACAGGCACCTTGGCCCCGCTCCGAGGTCGCGACGCCCCGTTCGAGATTCGCAGCCAGCGTCGCTACAACCCGGAAGGCCTGACCCGCTACAACATCGTGCCGGGCCTGATGGGCGTGATCCTTACCATGACGATGGTGATGATGACGGCGCTGGCCGTCACGCGCGAGCGTGAACGCGGCACCATGGAAAATCTGCTGGCCACGCCGGTGTCGCCGCTGGAAGTGATGGTGGGGAAAATCGTGCCGTATATCGCCATCGGCTACATCCAGGTGGGCGTGATTCTGGTGGCGGCGACCTTGCTGTTCCAGGTGCCCATCATCGGCAGTTTGTGGCTGCTGTCGGCGATGCTGATCCTGTACATCGCAGCCAACCTGGCCATTGGCTTTACCTTTTCGACCATCGCGCGCAACCAGATGCAGGCGATGCAGCTGACCTTCTTTTTCTTCCTGCCCTCGATCCTTCTGAGCGGCTTCATGTTCCCCTTCCGGGGCATGCCCGGCTGGGCGCAATCGATTGGCGAGATCCTGCCTTTGACGCATTTTCTGCGCATCGTGCGCGGAATCATGTTGAAGGGGAACACACTCGCCGATGTGCTGCCCCACGCCTGGCCGATCGCATTGTTCATGCTGGTGGCCGGCAGCGTGGCGCTGTTACGCTTTCGTCAAACGCTGGACTAGCGCTCAATCGGTACTGCGGCGGCGTTTGCGCCGGCGCAGCAGTGTCGTGATCCCCAACACCAGTGCAAGCACAATGCCGGCGATCGGCAGCGGCACGGGGCTCGGTGCGCTCACATCGTTGGTGCTTTCGCGTAGTTCGGCTGGGAAGGGGCGCGGCCCGGCCGGGACGATCTTCCAGTCGGCGCGATTGGGCGGTGTGCGGTGCTTGAATTCATCGAATGAAAACACCGGATTCGATCCCATCACGCGGCTCGATGGCACTTGTGGAATACGCACCAGCATGATGGCTTCCACATCGCCTTGCAACTGCTTTTCAAAGTCGCTCAGTGCGCGTTTGGTGCCTGGTGCTGCGCCCACGATCTGCATCAGGTCATTGCCAACCGCTTCAAACGCCACTGCGGGATACAGGCGCACCTGTTCCTCGGTCAGGTAGTCATAGATTTTGCGACCGCTCGTCAGGCTCATATTGGTCGCCGCCACGTACGCGTAGGCGCCGATGGCCTTCAGTGCGCTGGTGGCGCCGCGCTCGGGGATGTTCCAGCCCAGGCTCTTGAATACGTCGACGCTGATGCCAGCGCAGTTGGCTGCCGCATGACGATAGGTAAAGTCGTGGCGGTAAAAATGGTTGAACACGCGCTGCACGCCGCCCTGATAGGCTTCTGCGGTGCGTGCCTTGTTCAGCACGGCGACCATCATGTACGAAGGGCGGTAGTACTGCTGCCCGCTGTTCAAGTCCATCAGGTAGTTATCCATCGGGACCGGCGCGGCGACTATCCCTTTTTCGCTGAACGAATCAAGGTTGTAGAAGTTATTGACCAACCAGTCGGACCATTCGCCCTGCTTGCCGATGGTACCGGTGGCGATGGCAAAGTGACCGCCGAAGGCTTCGTCGTCGTCGCCCTGGGCGCCATTGAGCATGATGCCGATAACGGGTTTGTCCTGCCAGTTGCGCGACTGGCCGGGTGTGCGTTCCCACAGCAGGCGCGTGGAAAACGGACTGTTGGCGCCACCGCCTGCGTCCTGCACAAATGAGGCCAGGGTTTCATTGGCGGCCAGCGGTTTGGCCTGCAACGCTGCGCTGTCGAGCGCGTAGTCCTTGGGCCACACGGTGCGCGCGACGAAGGTCTGCTTGCCATCGACTTCCTTGAGCGTGCCGCGCATGCGTACCTGGCGCTTGCCGAAAAAGGCGGTGGTGTCGTTGTTCCAGTACGAGAGATTGGTCGGGATCTTCGGTACAAGCTGCATCTCGTTGACCGTACCGTTCGCGTCACGCAACTGGCGTGCACCCGGCAGGATGGTCGCGTTGTCCAGGATTTCCGGAGCGCCCAGCCACACCAGCCCAGGCAGGGCCAGTTTTCCCGCGTCAGCGCTCGCTGCCCATTCGCGCACATCAATCACGCTGGCCGCATTGGGCTTGAACCCAGACACAGGCTGCGCCTTCTGTGGCACTGCGAGCACATCATCCTTGAAGTACCACAGACCCTGCTTGAGCGTAGGGCAGTCCGTGCATTTGCCATCGGTAACGCGGAAGTCTTCAGCCGGCAGCAGGCCGATACGCTCACCGCTGACGGCACTTTTCAGGCCGGCCGGTGCAGCGGCGCTCACATAGGGGGTGGTGGAGATCAACAACAGGCTGGCACTGGCAAGAACGTGACGCTTGAACATGGCACCTCGGGCGGGAAAAGTTTGGCAAAAATTCAACATTCCGAATACTAGCCGCTTTTTCCCGCTTGTCCAACTATTGATGCTGTGAGCTGCCCGCAATTTACAGTTGGGTCATGCCGCCGTCGACAATCAACTCGGTACCGACGATGAAGGCGGCGTCGGGCGACGCCAGGTACAGCACGGCGCTGGCCACTTCATCGGGTGTGCCGAAGCGTTTGAGTGGCACTTGCTCGATGATGGCGCTGGCCATGTCGTCAAGCTGGGCCGCTTCCAGGCCAAGACGGCCATACAAGGGCGTGGTGACGGGGCCGGGGCTGACCACGTTCACGCGCACACCTTGCGCATTGAGCTCGGTGGACAGGGTTTTGGCGAACGAAATCAAGGCTGCCTTGCTGGCCGCGTACACCGACGACGACGGCATGCCGATGCGCGCGTTGATCGAGCCATTGAGCACAATGGCCGCGCCACGGTTAAGCAGCGGAGTGAGCGCCTGGATCAGGAAGTAGGCGCCTTTGACATTGACGTCGAAGGTCTGGTCCCACAAGGCTTCATCGATATCGGCAAACGGGGCGAACTTGGCCACGCCGGCATTGACGAATACCGCGTCGAGAGTGACGCCTTGCTGCGTCAGCGTTTGCGCCAGCAGCTTGCCGTCGCTGATGCTGCCTTGATCGCTGCGCACGGCGATGGTGCGGCTGCCCAGCAGTTCGCGGGCGCTGTCCAGGGTGGCCTGGTCGCGGCCAGTGATGACGATACGGGCGCCTTCCTTGGCGAAGGCGAGGGCGGTGGCCAGGCCAATGCCGCTGTTGCCGCCGGTGACGAGGACTGTTTTGTTGGTGTAGCGGTTCATGGTGTTTCTCCTTGTGGGTTGGTATGACTCCACTGTAGGAGAACCGGATTAATGAATCAAAGCCTAGAATATTGATGGTATATTCAGCTTTTGTGAATTGATGGTGACCTCATGGACCGAATGAAAGCCCTGGAGGTATTTGTCGAAGTGGTGCGCAAGAATGGCTTCGCGCGCGCGGCCGACGCCCTCGACACCTCGCCGGCCAACATCACCCGCATCATCGCGGACCTGGAAGCGCATCTCGGTACGCGCCTTCTGAACCGCAGCTCGCGCAAGATGTCGCTGACCGACAGCGGTGAAGGATTGTACGAACGCGCCAAGGTCATCGTCGACGACATGGCCGAAATTGAGGCGATTGCCTCGTCCTCAGCCTTGCAGCCGCGTGGCCTCTTGCGCATCAACGCGCCGCTCAGTTTCGGTGTGCTGCACCTGGCGCCCCTGTGGCCCAAGTTCATGGCCCTGTATCCGGACGTGGAACTGCAGGTCGCGCTGATTGACCGCGTCGTCGATATCGTGGAGGAGGGTTATGACCTGGCGGTGCGTATCTCGCGCAGCGGGTCGTCCTCGCATGCCGCGCGCAAGCTGGCCACCTCCCACAATATCTGCTGCGCGGCGCCGGCCTACCTGGCGCAGCACGGCGCGCCGCAGGTGCCGGCGGACCTGCGCCAGCACACCTGTATCGGCTATAGCTACGCGGCCAGCGCCGATGAATGGCGCTTCACCGATAACACCGGCCAGCCGGTCCCGGTGACGGTCAATTGCGCCATGCACGCCAATAACGGTGACACGGCCCGCGCGGCGGCACTGGCCGGTGCCGGCATCATCTGGCAACCGACCTTTCTGATTGGCGCCGACCTGCGCGCAGGACGTCTGGTGGCATTGCTGCCGGATTACCATCTGCCCGATATCGATGTGCTGGCCGTTTATCCGAGTCGTCGTCATCTGAGCGCCAAGGTGCGGGTGATGATCGATTTCCTGGCCGCCGAAATGGGGGGAATACCGCCGTGGGACCGCCCTTGATGAAGCTGCCGCACGCTCCCGCTAGGCATTTAAGGCATACTATCGGCTCCCCGATTAGGCGCGAGCGACCATGGCCATCCTGTCTGCACTGACCATCTATCCCATCAAATCCTGCGCCGGCATCGCCGTCACTGAAGCGACGCTGACCAGCGCCGGGCTGGCGGTCGATGCCGTCTACGACCGTGAATGGATGGTCGTTGACGAACAGGGCCAGTTTTTGACCCAGCGCGAGCACCCGCGCATGGCGCTGATCGTGCCGCGCCTGAAAAGCGATGTGCTCGAACTACGCGCCCCAGGCATGCTGCGCCTGGAAATCCCGCTTGGCCTGCCCGATCCTGAGCACGAACAAACGCGCGAAGTGATGGTCTGGGACGACAAGGTGCTGGCCTACGACTGCGATGACATCACTGCCACCTGGTTCAGCAAGGCCTTAGGCCTGCCCTGCCGCTTGCTGCGTTTTCACGCCAGCGCCACCCGCTTCGCCAGCGCCAAATGGACAGGCGAGGTCGCCGCGCCCACGCTGTTTTCCGATGGCTTTCCCGTGCTGCTGGCAGGTTCGGCCTCACTGGCGGACTTGAACGAGCGGCTGGTCGCCGCTGGCCGCGAGGCCATTCCCATGAACCGCTTCCGCCCGAATATGGTCATTGATGGCATCGAAGCGTTTGAAGAGGACTATGCCGATACCTTTGTGCTCGGCGAAGCGCAACTGAAACCCGTCAAGCCCTGCCCACGCTGCCCCATGCCTTCGGTCGACCAGGCTACCGGCGTGCCCGGTCCCGATCCGCTGGACATTCTGCGCACTTACCGCACCAAGCCGGCCATGGACGACGCCATCTGCTTTGGCATGAACAGCATAGTCATTGCTGGCGACGGCGAGCGTGTCTACGTGGGCCAGCCTGTCACCATGTCGCTGGCCTTCTAAAGTACGTGCATACGGCCTATGCGCGAGGCATAATGGCGGCCATATGGAAATGTTAACGTCGGCCGGTTTCGTTCTCAATCGCTGCAAGATGGCGTACATTGGGACAAACAGGCGACTCAGACAAGCACAAGGGAAGAAGCGGAATGGATGATGCGGGCGCTTTACCACGCGATCTGATGGAAGAGAACGAGTCACTGCGCGCCAGCATGGCCTACATGATGGAGCAGGCCGAACGCAATCACGACATCATGTGCCGTCACCAGGCCTTCGACCTGGAGATCGTCGGGTCCGACAATTTCCCTAGCCTCATCAGCACCATTTTTCGCAGCCTGCCCGTCATTTCCGACCTCAATATCGTCACCCTCAGCCTGATCGACGAAGGCGAGGATATTCGCACTGTCATGAACCGGCTGGGTGTCGATTTTGCCGACTATCCGCATTTGGTGTTTGTAGAAACGGCCAGCGCGCTTGGCTTTGTTCCGTCCCGCAGTGAACTGTTTACCGGGCCGCCCAAGCCCATGCTGGGGCCTTACATTCCCGCGACCCATCAGCCCATGTTTCCGCACCCGCCGGCGGGCTTGCAAAGCATTGCGCTGGTGCCGCTGCTGCGCAATCGGCGCCTCATTGGCAGCCTCAATCTGGGTAGCGTCGACCCGAGCCGCTTCACGCCGGCCATGGGGACGGACTTCGTTGAACACATGGCGTCGATTATCGCCATCTGCCTGGAAAACGTGATCAGTAACGAGATGCTCAAGTACATAGGGCTGACCGATTCGCTCACCGGTGTCTACAACCGGCGCTACATCGACCGCCGCCTGCGTGAAGAGATTGCGCGGGCGCGGCGTCAGACATACCGCATCTCGGTGATGTACATCGATATCGACCACTTCAAGCTGGTCAACGACACGGTAGGGCATCAGGGCGGCGATGAAGTGCTGCGCGAAGTGGCGCTGCGCATCAAGGCCGAACTGCGCCTGTCGGATGCGCTGGGTCGCTTTGGTGGCGAGGAATTCGTGGTGCTTTTGATTGATGCTGAACTGGACGATGCCAACATGGTGGCTGAACGTATCCGGGCCGGCATCGCTGGTGCGCCGTTTGCGCTCAGTAGCGGGGGGCAGTTGCCGGTGACGGTGTCGATTGGTGTGGCAATGCTGGACAATTTTGATCGCGAACATCCGATCGAAGGTGTGGCGCAGGAGCTGCTGGCGCATGCGGATTCGGCGCTGTACAAGGCAAAGGAGAGTGGGCGCAATCGGGTGTTGTCGTACGCGCCTGCAGCCGAGCCGCACAGTGCTTCCTGATGGCGCAAAAGGCTACATGAAGCCTGTAAAAACACTGTGCTTCCTGGCGCTTTCGCTGGCCCTATTTTTGTCGTTTACCCAATTTCCAGCTAGCGAACGACTCCACACCTACAGCAAGGTCGACGGCAATGTGTCGGTACATGTGTATTCGCGTGGGCAGTGTCACGGCATCCCGTTCTGCAAGGTGACATATGTGTTGAGGGTGACCCATGAAGATCCGAGCCGTGGACTGTTTTTGGATATCGCACTGTTCAACGGCGAGGACGATATCGCGGACTATATTGCGAAATGTGTCGTGATCGCTTCGGCAGAAGGACTGAGCTTCGTGCAACCGAACGGGGTCACCATGTTCGTCCCCAAAAGCCTATATGGACCGCAGCATTGATCTGCAAGCGAAGCTTGTTCTAAAAGTGACTATGAAACGTCGTCCTCGCGCATGGACGACGCCTTGTAGGCAAAGCGCAGGACCTGCTGGCGCAGCCCGATTTGCGCTGTACAAAGCCAAGGAGAGTGGGCGCAATCGGGTGTTGTCGTATGCCCCTGCCGCCGAGCCGTACAGTGAAGAATGATCGTGCGGTTCGAAAAAACCGACGTCGAGCCATTCGTTAACCCGTCGTCCTCGCGCATGCGGGGACGACCGCGAGCGGTCGTGCGCCAACGCATGCGTTGGCCCCATACTGAGCTTGCTTGAGCATGGATCGCGAGGCGTCGCACCGCCGCATGCGCGAGGACGACGGTTTTGGCAAAGCGCAGGACGACGGGTTGTAGGCAAAGCGCGAGGACGACGGGCTGTGGGCGGAGCGCAGAATGGCCCTCGGCGCTTACTTCAACAGCCGCCCCTCGGCACGATCGACCGCTTCCCCCGAGCCGCGCAGCACCACTACATCACCACTGGCCAGCTCCGTGCGCGGCGTCACATCGAGCCGCTCCTTGCCGCGCCGGATGGTCGTCACTTCCGCCCCCACTTCATGCAGCTCCAGTTCTTCCAGCCGCTTGCCAATCGCGCTCGCGCCATCGCGCAGCGTCACCGAATGCAAACGCACATAGGTGTGCTCGGCATCGTCGCCAGCATCGCCAGCACCATGGAAGTAGCCACGCAGCGCCGAATAGCGTTCGTCACGCGCACTTTGCACGCGGTGCACCACACGCCGCAGCGGCACGCCCAGCATCACCAGCGCGTGTGAAGCGAGCATCAAACTGCCCTCCAGCGCTTCCGGCACCACTTCGGCAGCACCGGCTTTTTTCAGCAGGTCCAGATCCGTATCATCATGGCTGCGCACGATCACCGGCAGCGTGGGCGCCAGCTCGTGCACCAGGTGCAGCACCTTCAGCGCCGACGGCGTATTGGCATACGTGATGACGAGCGCACTGGCCCGATACAGGCCAGCCGCCACCAGGCTTTCCTTGCGCGCCGCGTCGCCATATGACACGTGCGCACCTGCCGCCTGGGCTTCCTGCACCCGCTCGGGATCGAGGTCCAGCGCCTGGTAAGCGATTTTTTCTTCGCTCAGCAGCGTGGCCAAGCTTTGCCCGCTGCGTCCAAAGCCCGCCACAATCACGTGCTTCTGGGTCGACATGGTGCGGCTGGCGATCTGGGTCAGCTGCAGCGACTGCAGCATCCATTCATTGGACGAGACCTTCATCACAATCTGGTCCGATTTCTCGATCAGGAAGGGCGCCACCAGCATCGACAGCACCATGGAGGCGAGCACCAGCTGGATGATGAAGGGGTCCAGCAAGTTGGCTTGCGAGGTCAGTGTCAACAGCACGAAACCGAATTCCCCGGCCTGCGCCAGTGCCAGCCCGGTGCGCATGGACACGCCGTCGGAAGCGCCGAACATTTTGGTCAGCAGCGCGATCAGCGCAAACTTGAGCAGCACCGGTCCGCACAGAAGCAACAGCACCAGCCACCAGTTTTGCAGCACCAGCGACACATTGAGCAACATCCCGACCGTGATGAAAAACAGCCCAAGCAGCACGTCGCGGAAGGGCTTGATGTCTTCTTCCACCTGGTGCTTGTACTGGGTTTCCGAAATCAGCATGCCGGCCACGAAGGCCCCCAGCGCCAGCGACAGGCCCGCGCGCTCGGTAATCCAGGCCGCGCCCAGGGTGATGAGCAGCAGGTTGAGCATGAACAGCTCCTGCGAGCGGCGCTTGACCACGATGGTGAACCATTTGCGCATGATCTTTTGGCCAATAAACAGCAGCAGCACCAGCACCAGCACCGCCTTGGCAGCGGCCCAGGCCAGGGTCGGGGCCAGTTCCCCGGGCGGTTTGCCCAGCGAAGGGATCAGGATCAGCAGCGGCACCACGGCCAAATCCTGGAACAGCAGAATGCCGATGATCTTGCGCCCATGCGCGCTTTCCAGTTCAAGCCGTTCTGTGAGCATTTTGACCACAATGGCAGTCGAGGACATGGCCAGCGCGCCGCCCAGGGCAAACGCGGCCTGCCAACTGATGCGGATGCCGGCCGGAAGCTGGGTCGCCAGCAGCCAGCCAAACACCATGGTGGCAACGATGGTCGTTACCACCTGCGCCATACCCAGGCCGAACACGATGCGGCGCATGGACATGAGCTGGGACAGGGAAAACTCCAGACCAATGGAAAACATCAGGAATACGACGCCAAATTCCGCCAGGGCGTGGGTAGTGCTATTGTTCTCTGCCAGGCCCAGCGCATGGGGGCCGATCAGGATGCCGACCGCCAGGTAGCCCAGCATGGGCGGCAGATGCAACATGCGAAAAGCGACCACACCCAGTACGGCACTGCCCAGCAAGAGGAGGGTAAGTTCTAGTCCTGAAACCATGGGTTGCCATTGACGTAAGAGTGAAATACGTAGTTTGTTGCGTCTGGCAAGTTTTTTGCTTTCGCAATTCGTTTATACTTCCGGCATGAGTGTAACCCATGAAAAAACAATGCTGAAAGCTTTTGACAAAATCGTCACCGGGCGCGCCATGGACATGGCCCGTGAAACCCTGGAAATCGAAACTGCCGCCATGCAGGCGCTGCAACAACGCCTGCTGAGCGACGACAGTGTCGGCCAGGCAGTGGCCATGCTGCTCGAATGCGGCGGCCGGGTGGTCGTCTCGGGCATCGGCAAGTCGGGCCACATCGGGCGCAAGATTGCCGCCACGCTGGCCTCGACCGGCACCCCGGCCATGTTTGTGCATCCGGCCGAAGCGGCCCACGGCGACCTGGGCATGGTCACGCCCCAGGATGCCTTCATTGCCATTTCCAACTCGGGCGAGACCGCCGAGCTGATGTCGATCCTGCCCATCGTCAAGCGCATGGGCGCGCCCCTGATCGCCATGACCGGCAACCCGGCTTCCAGCCTGGCGCTGCTGGCTGACGTGCATCTGGACGTCTCGGTGGCCAAGGAAGCCTGCCCCCTGAACCTGGCGCCTACCGCCAGCACCACTGTCACGCTGGCGCTGGGTGACGCATTGGCCGTGGCGCTCCTGGACGCGCGCGGCTTCAAGGAAGAAGACTTCGCCCGTTCGCACCCTGGTGGTGCGCTGGGCCGGCGTTTGCTCACCCATGTGCGCGACGTGATGCGCAGCGGCGCCGAGGTGCCCATGGTGACGGCTGATGTGCCCTTGACTGCCGCCCTGCTGGAAATTACCCAGAAGGGCATGGGCATGACCGCCATCGTCGACGAGCAACAGCGCCCCATTGGCGTGTTCACCGACGGCGACTTGCGCCGCATGATAGAGCGCGTGCAGGACTTCACCAAGGTCAAAATCCGCGACGTCATGCACGCCAACCCGCGCCGCGTGCATCCGGAGCAGTTGGCCGTGGACGCCGTGCACGTGATGGAAGAATTTCGCATCAATCAGATGCTGGTGGTGGACGCGGACGAGCGCCTGGTCGGCGCGCTGCACATCCATGACCTCACCCGCGCCAAGGTGATCTGATGCAGGCCCTCGACCACATGCGCCGCGCCGCCGCCGTCAAAGTCATGATCTTCGACGTGGACGGCGTGCTCACCGACGGTTCGCTCACCTACGGTCCAGATGGCGAAGCGACCAAGACCTTCAATGTCCTCGACGGCCTGGGCATCCAGCTGCTGCAGAAAATGGGCGTTGCCACGGCCATCATCAGTGCGCGCCAGTCGCCCATCGTGGTGCGCCGCGCGGCCGACCTGGGCATCATGCATGTCCACCAGGGCATCCACGACAAGCGCATCGCCTTTGCCAAGCTGCTCGAAGCGACCGGCTTTACGGCCGAGCAGTGCGGCTACATTGGCGACGACGTGATCGACCTGCCGCTGCTGCTGCAGGTGGGCTTTGCGGTCACGGTCCCCACCGGCCACCCAGAAGTGCAGCATCGCGCGCATTACGTCACCCGTGCCGGTGGCGGGCGCGGCGCCGTGCGCGAAGTGTGCGACATGATCATGCGTGCCCAGGGCACTTACGAGACGGCGCTGGCGCCGTACTTTGCCTGATGCGGGGGACTGTCCATGCATAGGCCGCGCACCGCCCACCGCTGGCGCCTCCTGGCGACCATCATGGTCGGCATCTTCGTCGCATGCGGCAGCTTCTGGCTGCTGCAGGTGATGCTGCGCAGCGACCCTGACCTGGCCGTCAACGCGGCCAAAGGCGAGCCTGACTACATCGTCGACAAGTTCAGCTTCGTGCGCATGACGGCCCAGGGCCAGCCGCACTACCTGTTTTACGGCGCCAAGCTGACCCACCATCCGGATGACGACACGTCGGAAGTCGAACTGCCCATGGTGAAGAACATGACCCCTGGTGCTGCCCCGATGAACATCAGCGCCCAGCATGGCCGCATACGCCACGCCGAAGGCCAGGTCGATTTGCTGGGCAAAGTCGACATCCGCCGCCCGGCGATGGGCAACACCAAGAGTTTACATGTTACGACCGAAGCGCTGACGGTGTTCCCTGATGAAGACCGCATGCAGTCCGACCAGAAAGTGGTCATGATGCTCGGTTCGACCACCGTCACCGGTACCGGCATGCGTGCCAATAATGCGACCCGCCAGCTTGATTTTATGAGCCGCGGACAGATCGTCTACCCACCCAAAGCGGCGCGTTGAGCGCCCCCATCAACAGGTTAAATATAATGAAAAAAATAATCGCCTTTGCCCTGTTCGGACTAACCGCACTGGGCGCCTCGGCCGAAAAAGCCGACGCCGGCAAACAGGCTGTCATCGATTACAGCACCTTGAGCGTCGACGAAGTGACGCAAACCTCCATCCTCGCTGGTGACGTCATCGTCACCAAGGGCACGCTGGTGCTGCGCGCGGAAAAAGCCACGGTCAAGAAAACACCAGATGAAGACATGCTGGTGACCCTGAACGCTGGCGCTGGCAAGCTGGCAACCTTTCGTCAGAAGCGCGACGGCGGCCCGGACCTGTGGGTTGAAGGCGAGGCGCAACGCATTGAATATGACGAGCGCACCGCCATCATGAAACTGTTCGGTAACGCGAAGATTCGCCAGTCCGAAGGCAACCGCACAACCGATGAAATCCAGAGCGAATACATTTCCTACGACAGCCTGCGCGAGGTCTTCACCGCTCACAATGAAGCATCGGGCGCCAGCAAGACTGGCGGCGCGCGTGGCCGCATGATCATCGCGCCGCGCAAACCGCGGCCAGCGCCAGCGGCAGCAGCACCATCAGCGAGCGCTCCATGATAGAAACCAAGCCATGTGGCAGCACCCTGATCGTGCGCGGTCTGCAAAAAAGCTACGGCAAGAAGCTGGTGGTGCGCGATGTATCGCTGCAGGTCGAATGCGGTGAAGTGGTAGGTCTCCTGGGCCCCAATGGCGCCGGCAAGACCACCTCCTTCTACATGATCGTCGGCCTGGTGCCCTCGGACGCGGGCTCCATCGATATCAGCGGCGTGGACATTTCCAGCCTGCCGATTCACCGGCGCGCAGCCTTGGGCCTGTCCTACCTGCCGCAGGAAGCGTCGGTATTTCGGCGCCTGACGGTGGAAGAGAACATCCGCGCCGTGCTCGAACTGCAGCGCGTCAATGGCAAGGCTTTGACCAAGGCTGAAATCAACGAACGCCTGGACAATCTGCTGGCCGATCTGCAGATCGAAAAGCTGCGCGAGAACCAGGCCATGTCGCTTTCGGGTGGCGAGCGGCGGCGCGTCGAAATTGCGCGGGCGCTGGCCACCAATCCACGCTTCGTGCTGCTGGACGAACCGTTCGCCGGCGTCGATCCGATTGCCGTGATCGAGATCCAGCGCATCGTGCGTTTCCTGAAGGAGCGCGGCATTGGCGTGCTCATTACCGACCACAATGTGCGTGAGACGCTCGGTATCTGCGACCGCGCCTACATCATCAACCAGGGCGCGGTGCTGGCATCGGGCAGCCCGGACGACATCATCGCAGACGAATCGGTACGCCGGGTCTATCTGGGTGAACACTTCCGCATGTAGACGATGAAACAGTCACTGCAACTACGCACCTCCCAGCACCTTGCGCTCACACCGCAGCTGCAGCAATCGATCCGTCTGCTGCAGTTGTCCACGCTCGAACTGCACCAGGAACTCGAACAGCTACTGTCCGACAATCCACTGCTAGAGCGCCTGGACGACCCGCTTGATCATTCCGTGCGCCTGCTGGCCGATGGCGCCATCGGCAGCAATGCCACGCCGGCCGAAGCCCCATCCGAGCCAGGATCCCAGGACGCGCCCGCACCGGCCGAAGCGGAAAACTTCGACGCCAGCGAAGGCGAGGCTACCAGCAACAACAGTGACAACGACGGCGAATGGGGCGACCTGGGTCGCGCCAAGACGTCCGACGACGAAGATTCGCGCCCCCAGCTTGAAGCTTCGGCCACCACCTTGCGCGAGCACCTGATGGAGCAGATGCGCCTGGCGATCCTGGAGCCGCGCGACCGCGCCCTGGTTGAACTGATCGTCGATGCCCTGGACGACAATGGCTACCTGACCGAGACGCTGGAAGAGATCCACGAGCGCATGCCGGAAGAACTGGAGATCGATGCCGACGAACTGAAAACGGCGCTCTCCCTGCTGCAAAGCTTCGACCCCGT
>JBJMVX010000127.1:0-7751 GCA_045810445.1 Massilia sp. | reverse complement strand
GCGCCGCACCGTGGCAAAACTGCCTTCCGGTCCATGCGAGAGCGGCAGCAACTGCTCGCGCATGGCGGTCACCAGGGTGGCCGGGCCGCGCTCGCACAGCACGCGGGCGGCGGCCAGCGTGGCATGCAGGCACAGGGGACTGCGCGCGTGGGGATAATAAAAATCGGCCTGGACCTGGTGCTGCTGCGCGCTTGGCGTCAGGAACACGCAGGCGCTCTGGCCTCGCTCGGCGGCAAAAGCCTGACGCGCGGCCACGTCCGCTGGACCGTCCTCGATTACCAGGGCCACGTTGCCACTGGTCGGTGTGGCGCCAAAACAGCGCAGGGTATGAACATGCATGCGGTTTTCCTGAAATCGGCGTGCGCGGGTGTGGATGGATTATACTGTACGCATATACAGTAGTTTACTCTTTCATCATTGTAACGTTTCCCTATGTGTTCCGCTGCCGTGGCCCCGAGCTTGCCCGATTATGCCGAGCTCTTTTGCCTGTCCAATTTCTCGTTTCTGCATGGCGCTTCGCATGCCGAAGAACTGGTCGCGCGTGCCGTGCAACTGGGTTACAGCGCGCTGGCTATCACCGATGAATGCTCGCTGGCAGGGGTGGTGCGCGCCCATGGCGAGGCAAAAAAGGCGGCGCTGCCCTTGATCATCGGTGCCCATTTTCACCTGACCAATCCCGATGGCAGCGCGGCCTTATCGCTGGTGCTGCTGGCGCAAAACCGCAATGGTTACGGCAATTTGTCCGAGCTCATTACCCTGGGGCGTACGCGCAGTGAAAAAGGCAGTTATCTGCTCACACCAGCCGACCTGGCCAAGCCTGCGCCTGCCTGCGCCCATCTCAAGCAACTGCCCGATTGCCTGGCCATCCTGCTGCCGACCTATCCCGGTTATGAGCTGGCCGATGTAGACCGCCTGCACGCGCAGGCAGCCTGGCTGGCCGCCACCTTTCCCGGGCGCGCCTGGATCGGCCTCAATCTGCTGCACCGCGCCTTTGACGACGCCCACCGCAGCGCGGTCGAGGAAGTCGCCTGGCAGCATGGTTTACCCATCGTGGCAGTCGGCCATGTGTGCATGCATGTGCGCTCACGCAAGCCTCTGCACGATACCCTGTGCGCCGTGCGCATCGGCAAGGCGGTGGGCGAGTGCGGCTATGCCCTGGCGCAAAATGCGGAGCAGCATTTGCGCGCTCGCCTGCGGCTGGCCAATCTGTACACGCCGCAAGCGCTGGCGGAAACCGTGCGCATTGCGCGCTTGTGCACGTTTTCGCTCAATGAGTTGCGCTACGAATATCCGGACGAGCTGGTGCCCGCTGGCGCCACGCCGGCCAGCTATCTGCGTCAGGAAACCTATATTGGCGCCCATCAGCGTTTCCCGCTGGGCATACCGGCGCGGGTACAGGCCCAGGTCGAGCACGAGCTCGAACTGATCGCCTACCTGCACTACGAACCCTACTTCCTCACCGTCTACGACATCGTGCGCTTTGCGCGCTCGGCCGGCATTCTGTGCCAGGGACGCGGCTCGGCGGCCAATTCGGCCGTGTGCTATTGCCTGGGCATTACCGAGGTCGATCCGGCGCGTGGCAACCTGTTGTTCGAGCGTTTCATTTCCAAGGAGCGCGACGAGCCGCCCGATATCGATGTTGACTTCGAACACCAGCGGCGCGAAGAAGTCATCCAGTACATCTACACCAAGTACGGGCGCGAGCGGGCCGCACTGGCAGCCGTGGTCATCAGTTACCGTCCCAAAAGCGCGCTGCGCGATGCGGGGCGGGCGCTGGGCATTGACCTGGCCATCGTGGAAAAAGTCGCCAAGACCCACCACTGGTTCGACAGCAAGGAAGACCTGGTCAAGCGTCTGGCCGAATGCGGCCTGGACCCGGCCTCCGACCTGGCCCAGCAATGGGCCACGCTGGCCCAGCGCCTGCTTGGCTTTCCCCGCCATTTGTCCCAGCATCCAGGGGGCTTCGTTATTGCCCAGGGCAAGCTCTCGCGTTTGGTGCCGATTGAAAACGCAGCCATGCCCGAGCGCAGCGTCATCCAATGGGACAAGGATGACCTGGAAGAACTGGGCTTGTTGAAAATCGACATCCTGGCCCTGGGCATGCTCTCGGCGCTGCGGCGCACCCTGGACCTGGTCGGCGAACAGCGCGGCTCCGTATTTTCCATGCAGGACATACCGGCCGAGGATGCGGCCACCTACGACATGATTTGTGCGGCCGACACCATTGGCGTGTTCCAGATCGAATCGCGGGCGCAGATGAGCATGCTGCCGCGCATGCAGCCGCGCACCTTCTACGACCTGGTGATCGAGGTGGCCGTGGTGCGGCCCGGTCCGATTCAGGGCGGCATGGTCCATCCCTATCTGCGGCGGCGCCAGGGCCTGGAAGATCCTGTGTATCCCAAGGAAGAACTGAAGGTGGCGCTCGAGCGCACCCTGGGTATCCCCATCTTCCAGGAGCAGGTGATGCAGGTGGCCATGGTGGCTGCCGGTTTTTCACCCGGTGAAGCGGACCAGTTGCGACGTGCCATGGCAGCCTGGAAGCGCAAGGGCGGGATGGAAAAATACTATGGCCGCATTGTCAGCGGCATGCTCGAGCGCGGTTACGAGCTGTCCTTTGCCGAAGCCATTTTCAGCCAGATCCAGGGCTTTGGTGAATACGGTTTTCCCGAGTCGCATGCCGCCAGTTTTGCCTTGCTGGCCTATGCCAGTTCCTGGCTCAAATGCCACGAGCCGGCAGCCTTCCTGTGTGCCTTGCTCAACAGCCAGCCCATGGGTTTCTACAGTCCCTCGGCCCTGGTGCAAGATGCCCAGCGTCATGGGATCGAGGTGCGGCCTGTGGACATTGCCATCAGCGGCTGGGATTCCACGCTCGAGGCGAGCGGGCGCGCGCAGGCGGCAGTGCGGCTGGGCTTGTCGCTGCAGCGCGGCATGCGGCGCGAAGTCGCTGCACGCATCGAGGACGCGCGCGCGATCCGGCCTTTCGACAGCGTGACTGACCTGGCGCGCCGGGCCCAGCTCGATCGCCATGATTTGCAGGTATTGGCCGGCGCCAATGCACTGGCCAGCTTGGCCGGTCACCGGCGCCAGGCGCTGTGGCAGGCAGTCGGCGCCGTGCCCGACAAGGATTTGCTGCGCCCAACCACGCCCCAGGAAGAGGTGCCCGTGCTGGCAATGCCCAGCGAGGGCGAGGATATCGTGGGCGACTACCGGGCCCAGGGCTTGACGCTGGGCCGCCATCCGCTGGCGCTGTTGCGCGCGCGCTTGCTGGCGCAGCGCTTCATGCCGGCATCGACCCTGAACGACTACAAGAACGGCATGCTGGCCCGCGCTTGCGGCATCGTCACCGTGCGCCAGCGTCCGGGGACGGCCAAGGGCGTGCTGTTCATGACACTGGAAGATGAAACCGGCAATGTGAATGTGATCGTGTGGCCCAGCCTGGTGGAGCAGCAGCGCAAGGAAGTGCTGGGGGCTGCCCTGCTGGGCGTGTATGGCGTGTGGCAGCGCGAAGGGGAGGTGCGCCACCTGGTGGCCAAGCGCCTGGTGGACATGTCGATGCTGCTGGGGCGGTTAGATACCCATAGCCGCAATTTTTGCTGACCTGACCGCCAGCGCAGGGCGGGCGGCCGGTCCAGGGCTTGCCCAGGCCCGCTTACATCACGGGCGAGGTGCCGTAGTAGGAATGAATCTGGTTTTTCCACTGCGGATTGGCCATGTCCGGCCAGTTGTCGGTGTCAAAACCTGGTGCATTTTCAATGCGGTCTTTCGGAATGTCGAGCGTGAAACGTTTGTTCACCGTGTCAAGGCGCAGCGCTTCCCAAGGCACGGCAAACAGTTTTTCGCCGATCGAGAGGATGCCGCCGCTGGACATGACCGCGTAGGCGATCTTGCCCGAGCGCATATCAAGCATGATTTCCTTGATTTCGCCCAGGTGCTCGTTTTGCAAATTGTGGACATGGTCGCCGATGAGGGTGTCGGCGCCCATCAATTCAGGGCCAGGGCCTTTATGGCCGTGGTCGACATACATGCCGTAGGCATCGCGTTCTTCATAGGACATTTTGACCTCCTGTTGTAAAAGGCCAAGATTGAACGCGCACGTTAAAGCAGTCTGTTCGTTGGAGCACGCAGGGCGTGAATCGTTCAATCCTCGTCAGGCTGGGCGCCGCGAAAGCGCGCGCTGCGCTCGGCACTGGCTGGATGGCTGCTCAGGTAGCTGAAGTTTTTGTTCATCCACTTGGGCATGCTGCTCGCGCCCGGGTTGCGCTTCTCGAGAGAATCGAACAGGTCCGCCAGTGGCAGCAACGACAAGCCTGCTTCGTGCATGCGCTCAATCGCATAGTCGTCGGCCGCACTTTCCATGCTGCGCGAGAAATCCATGTTCAGCAGCAAGACTGGCGCTGCGGCGACAACATTGCTGAAGTCGCCGAACAGGGCGGCCGAGCCCAAGGCCAGCGCCGACGAGCGCACGATGCTGCGCATGGAGTGGCGTCCTTCAACGTGGCCAATCTCGTGCGACAGGACCCCGGCAATGGCGTCGTGCATGTCTTCGTCGAATGCTTCCTCGCTGTCGCCAAGGATGAGCAAAATCATCTGGTCATTGATGACGATGGTGCCGTTGGGGAGGGCGAAGGCATTGGGCGAGCCGTTGGGCATGTTCAGCACTTCCAGCCGGATGGGAATGCGCGGGTGGGCCGGACGGACGGTGGCGAAAATTGCCTGGATCTCGGCAATGCGTTGTGCCGAGAAGCGGCTCTTGGCAAACATATGCTTGCGCAAGGCCGCCATGCCTTCGTCGCCAACGCGCTGGTCGACCGAAGCTGGCAGGGCGAGCACGATGCGTTCGGACAGCGCAGGCACGCCCCATTGCACAAAGGCGCCGACGCTCGCGACCAGCAACAGCAAGGCCACGAGGGCGCCATACCAGCGATGCTGCAGGCGCACCACGCGCGAAGCCTGGTAGCCGAGGGCGTCGGCAACGGCAGCCTTGGCAGCGGTGTCGTCCAGTTCGCAACGACCACCATCGCTGAAATCGAGCACGCAGGGCGCCATGGGAAACGGTTCTGCCATGTGCACGTCAGTGTAGGCATAGGTTTTGTCGACACCAATGCCGCGCAGGGCCAGCATGCCATCGCGCAGTTCCAGGCTCACGGCCTGCAGGCGCGCGCTCACGCCATCAAAATAGCTTGCTGAATACATGAGATACCCTTACCAGGAAAGATCGACGCCGAGGAAATCGGCCACGCCATCGGCGCCCGCACTGCCGCTCACGGCCACTGCCGCCACGGCACGTTCGAAACTGCCCTCGGTGGTGACGGTGACGTTTTCAATGCGATAGCGGTAATTTCGCACCACGGCAAACGGCCGGTACAGTCCCAGCGACAGTACGGTCAGCAAGGAATTGACCAGTTGCAGCTTGATGTAAGCGCGCGCCTGCATGTGGGAATCGATGCGCAGCCCAGGCAGCGAGGTGCCCGACCATGTCATATTATTGAGGCGAACCTGCAAATAAGGGCCGGTCAGCAGGTACAGCAGGTAGGTGACGGCAATGCCGAGCAAGCCGCCCATGAGGGCAGCCGCCGGGTTGGGTCCCTTCTGGCTTGCAATCCACCCCGCCATGACCAAAGCGGCAACGGCACCAACGATAAACATGAACACCATGCCCCAGCCGATCGACTTCAGATAGGGACCATAGAAGCGTCTCTTGGGTATGTCGAAATGCGATGCCAGCGAACCGAACTGAACATTGCCGTGCTGGTAGCGTTTCATCGCCCCGTGCATCAGTGGCCATACCAGGTACAACAGGAACACGAGCGCCACGGCGCTCCCGCTCGGATCGACTGCCACCAGCGCAGCTGGCAGCAGGAAGATCAGCAGTGGCGGCACATAGGCCAGATACGCACCGACAGGCGCGCCTGTGAAGCCAAAGCGCAAACCGCGATAGCGCGTGTTGCGCATGCGAAAGCGAAGGGCACCGCGCATCAGGAAGGGGAGCGAGACCATGAGCGTTCCAATCACGATCAGCCCGATGGTGACGGAAAAACCGAAGGCATAGTGATAGGCCGCCAGCAAGATCACCGCCAGCACGCGCCCGCGGAAAATCGCCTTGGGATCGCCGTCAAAATCGAACACGGCGCCGGCAAGGTGGGTATTGCGATCGAAATATTGCAGGCGCCTTACCTTGGCCCAGGCTGAATAAATGCCCAGCGTGACGACACTGAGAAACAGGTTCACGATCCAGATTTTGAAATACTCCCTGCCGCTGCCGGTAAAACTCAGCTGATGGGTTTGTGGCGCGGGGGCCGCATCCTCGAAGGGGACGTCAGAGTAAAAGAAAAATGGCCCGCCCTGCGCCAGTTCCGCGGACGGCGGCGGTAAATACTCGTGCATGCGATCTCAATGGTGGGTGTTGAACAAGATGCAAGAGTGTACGGGGGCGCCACAGTGATTACCAGTACTCTGATGTAAATATGTTTAATATGTTGCAATATTTGCCTCTGCCGTTGGACGCTTGCAACAGAGGGGCGTTCACCTTCAGGGTTTCAGCCCGGCCCCGGGGCATAGCCGTGCCAGGCGCTCGGCGCTGGCTGGATGGGTCCGTACGTAATAGATGCCGCTGCTCATCCAGGACGGGTCGTCTTTTTCGTCATAGGGGATGTCGGAATACATCGACGGGTAAGCCTGTGCCAGCGGGCACATTGACAGCCCAGCGCGCCGCATGATTGTCTCCGCGTAGTTGTCGGCCTGCGCCTCCATCTGGGGCGAATAGTGAGGTTCAAGCACCAGCGTCGGAGAAAACGACGCCAGTTGCGTGAAGTTCCCCGTCACGGCGCTTGACAGCAAGGCTGGCAGCGAGGAGCGCAGTGCGCTGTGCATGTTGTGACGATAAGCGAGGTGGCCTAACTCATGGGCCAGCACTGCCGCCAGCGTTGCCCGTCCTTCAGCGTCGAATTCTCGCTGATAGGACGTCAAATGCTCGAGCATCCTTTTGCTGATTAGGATAGTCCCATCAGGCAGTGCGTAGATTGACGTGTCGGGATAGGCCATGTCCACGACGATCAGAAGCGGAGAGCGACCCGGCTGTGCGGGCAGGATGCGTTGAAAGATCTGCTGCACGTCGGCGGGCACGTCCAGCGCCTGGCCGTCCAGGCGAATGCGATGGCTATCCTTGAGTGCTTGCAGCGCGGCCTCACCCACGCGTAAGTCTGCCGTTGCCGGCAAGCTGGCGAACACCTTCTCTGCCAGCGCGCCACGACCGACCATGAAAAAGAAAGTGACTGCGGCTGCCAGCACGAGCAGGGCAGCGAACGCATGGCGCCAACGCGCTGGCGGCATGGCCGGTGGCAGGTTCTCGTCTCCGTCAGGCAGTGTCAAGGCGGCATCCACACGCAGGTGCGCAAGACGATAGCGGTAAGTGTTCACTACTGCAAAGGGGTAGTACAGTCCCAGCGAAAGGACCACCAGGACGGCATTGCGCAGTTGCAGCGTCATCAAAGCCAGTCCAGACACTGACGACTGGAAGCGCCCTTCGGGAAAGCTTGTCGTCGACCAGGTTGCGCGGCTGAGCAAAGCGCCCAGATACGGGCCCCAGAACAGGGCAACGATGCACCCACCAGCCAGGAACATCACAAGCGCGCCGTTCGACCTTGGTTCGACGTGCAAGGTCGGAAGGCCAAACCAGAATGCGACGCGCATGGCTAATGCGAGCAAGGCCACGGCGTTGGCCAGCACGAGCAAAGTGAGCGCGGCCGTCTTGG
>JBJMVX010000126.1:0-4742 GCA_045810445.1 Massilia sp. | reverse complement strand
TGGTGGCCGCAGCCAGATGGAGTTGTTCCTGGAGCCGACCCGCAGCCGCATTCATTCACAGGCGTCGCAGCAATGGCTGGCCGGGCAGGGCATCACGATTCCGCGCCTGGATGCGCGTTTGCTCAATCGCTATTTTGCCGACTTTGCGGCCACCGGTTTCCTGCCGTCCAGCGCGCTGGCAATGAAGCAGCCGCCTTGTGCCGGGCAGTTGCAGCGCATGGTTGAATCGGCTTTGGCGCCCGCGCCGCAGCTTTGTAACTTCAGCGCCACGCCGATGGGCGGCGAGACCGGCATCCTGAGCGAACTGGCGGCCGCCCGCAGCGGAGGACGCACCGGCCTGTGGCACTGCCAGGGTCGCACGCAAGCGGGCGAGCTGAACGCCGTCCTCAAGCTCAAACCAGATGACGCCGAACAGGACGCATTAATGCTTGCGACGGCCGCTCTTTGCAGCGCCGAGCTGGAACAGGCCTTTGCCGACCATTTGCAGCATATGCCCTACCGGCTGGCGATGAATCGCGAGCGGGCCATCGCGCAGATGACCGACCCGCGCATTGCGCGCCACATGCCAGCCACGCTGGGCATCCTGCAGGAAGCGGAGGGCATCTCCGGCATCCTGTATGGCTACCTGGACGACGTACAGTGGGCGCACGGCAGTCCGGATGGTGTGCCGTGGAGCGCGGCCCACCTCGATGCTGCCGTGCGTGGCATGGGCGAGATCCACGCGGTATGGCTGGGGCGTGAGCAGGAATTGCTGGCCAGCGGCTGGATTGCCGAGCAGGCCTGCGGTCCCGGTTTGCTGACCATGGGCCCACTGTGGGAGGCGCTTGCCGACTTTGCCGGGCCACGCCTTGCTGGCATGCTGGGGCGCGACGCCATGGGCGAGCAGCGTGCGTGGATAGCGAGCATGGATGCATGGCTGCCGGCCAGCTTTGCCATGCCGCGGACCTTGATCCATCACGACTTCAATCCGCGCAACCTGGCCTTCTGGCCCACTGCCGCTGGCCTGCAATTGTGCGCCTATGACTGGGAGCTGGCCACGCTCGGCCTGCCCCAATACGACCTGGTCGAATTGCTATGCCATGTCCTGCCCGATGAAGGACGCGGCGATATCGCTGCGTCCTCCATGGAAGCCCATCGCGCAGCACTGGAGGCAGCATCTGGGCAGGCGCTGGACCGGGACGCATGGCGCGCTGGCATGGCTCTCGCTCTGCGCTGCTTCATCATCTGCCGCATACCGATGTATGTGATGGTGGACCGCTTCCGGCCCCAGGCATTCTTGCCGCGCGTGGTGCGCAATGCCTGGTGGCTGGCTGCCTGGCTGGAAGCGGCGCCCGCGCGGCGCTTGCTATCTGCCGTGCAAATGCATGATGAAGCCTTTCAGGTCGAAGAAATAGCCAGCCGCGAATGCCGCCAACAGGGCCAGGACGATGATGCTTGTGGTAATCAAACGCTTGTTCATGATGTTTCCTTTAGAGATGGGACAGCGATTGGTGGATTGTGAAGCGCGACGCCTTCCATGCCGGGACAACGGTCGCAAGCGTGGCGCCGACCAGCACCATGCCTAGCCAGATGCCGATGGCCTTGCCCGACATCACCAAGGGAAACGGGACGCCAAACAGCATGTTGCCCAGATAACTCGCGATGGCTGCCGATACCGGGACGGCAACGAGGATGGCAAAGGGCACGCTCACCAGGGCAATCAACAGCCCTTCACACAGCACATTGCGCAGCACTACGCTTGGCCGCGCGCCGATGCAGCGCATGATGCCGAATTCACGGCTGCGCTCGGCAACGCTGGTCGTCATGGCCGAACCAAGGCCAAAACTGCCCACCACTGCCATCAGGATGGCAATGAACAGCATGGCCGTGATCAAGAGGTCGAAGTGGCCATCCACATCCTTGCGCAGCATGGCTTCGGTGATGCTGATGCGGGTGGCGATCCCGGCCTTGGCCAGCGCCGTTTCGATGGCCTTGGTGACGCGGGCGGCACTCGCTTCGTCATGGGCGCTCATCACGACCCGGTACGTAGACGCGCGCCCCGGTTGCCCTGCCAGCGTGGCGTAGGTGGCAGGCGCCACGTAGGCAGTAGCGCCTGCCATGGCCTGGCGCGCAATACCCACCAGGCGTACCTTGGCGACGTGGCCATGGCTGGCCAGGCTGATGGTGGCGCCTATCCGTGCGTCCGGAAAGAACTCCAGCGCTGCGGTGTTGTTCAGCACGACCGTGTTCGGTTCTGCGCTGCTGAACCAATGACCTTCGATCATGTCCAACTTGAGCATCGTGGTCGATTCGGGCACTGCCGCCAGAGTCAGGCTGCCGTGGGCGCCGTCCGGGTACACGCGCTCGATCTCCAGGCCATCGGCACGCGCCTTACTGGTTGAGGTGCTGGTCCATGCCTCGACCTTGTCCACGCCAGGGACGGCGCCGATGATGGCCTTTACGTGGGCTTCGTCTTCAAAGCGGGCCAGCAGGGTTTCCATGTCGTAGTGGCGGTCTGCCGCTGCGGCTTCCAAATGCTGCTGGGAGGCCTTGCGCACATTCAGGCTGCTGACGAACACGGCGCCGGCCATGCCCAGAAGCGCCAGGATGAACAGCAGGCGACCGCGCCGGCGGACGGTATTGCGCAGCGTCATCAGCAAGCTGCGGTCGATGCCTGGCAAGTTGGACAGCCAGCGCGCGCTGCCCGCGTAGTCCTTGCGGCTGTTGCCAAAGTCGGTGATGGCAGCTTGCACCGTGGTGCGGCTGGCCTGCCATACCGGCACTGTCGCCAGCATCAAGGGCAACACGATGCCGGTGAGCGCAAGCAGCACATAGCTCGATGCGGGCACGGCGCCACTGTGCATGGTGAAGTTGAGAATTTCGCGCAGCACCACGCCGGAGAAAGCACGCCCTGCAGCCACACCCGCCCAGGTACCCAGCGCGGTGGCCGCCACGCCCATGGCCAGCACCATCGCCAGGTACATGGTGACGATCTGGCCGGTACGCGCGCCGATGGTCTTCATCACGCCAATTTGACGGGCCTGCTGGGCCAGCATGCCGCCGATGATGGTTGCGGTCAGCAAGGCGCTGAGCACGAAGGCAATCCCGCTAAAGACCAGCAGCATCAGCAAGATGGACGACATCACTTTCTGGTGCGGATGCTGGCCCGGCGGAGGAATACGAATTTGCTCCACGTTGCGGCCTTCGCTTTGCAGCCACAGCGCCAGCGGTGCGACCACCGCTTCGATGGCGTCGACATCGAAGGGCTTGTCGCTCACCTTCAGTTTGAGCTGACGCAGCGCGCCATCCAAGCCCATTGCCGTGACGGTGGCCGGGGTGGCGTAGGCGTACACGGTCGAGCCACGGCTGGCAGGCGGCAGGGCAGGGTCATGCAGGGTGCCGGAAATGGACAGGGAATGTTCCTTGCCGTCGGCAGTCCTGACCTGGAGCGGTGCGCCTATGCGCGCTTCGACCATTGCCAGGGCGTCGCGTTCGAGCAGCAAGCTGCCCGTTGGCGGGGGCCAGGCGCCCGCCTCGCGGTAGACCGTGTTGATGTGCAGGGCGTTGAAATCTTCCACCACGAAGATAGTCAGCGGCAGCCAGTTTTTACCTACCAACATGGCCGCGCCCACCACGGAAGCGGCCTGGGCGTCCGCAATGCCGGGAAAGCGCCGCACGGCTTCCACCAGGGGCGCGTCGATGCGGTCCAGGCGCAAGGTGGCCGAGGGCGGATTGGTATCGAGGTAGTTACGCGTGGTTTCGCGGCTAAGGATGGTGTAGCTGCTTAGCATGGTGGCCATGCCGCACACGCCGGCTGCAATGGCTAACACCATCAGCACAATGCGCCCAGGCGTGGCTTTGGCGTCGCGCAGCAATTTGATCCAGCGCGGGCTAAGCATGCTGCACCTTGGCCGCGACAGGCAGGTCAATGGCACCATCAACCAGCGTGATGGTGCGCGTGAAATAGGGACTGAAGCCCCGTTCGTGGGTGACCATGAGGACGGTTTTTCCATCCGCGACGAGGGAGGCGAACAGCTTCATGATGGCGACGCTGGTGTCTGAATCGAGATTGCCGGTCGGCTCATCGGCCACCAGGATCGGTGGATCATTGGCCAGGGCGCGTGCAATGGCTGCGCGCTGCTGCTGACCACCCGACAGCGCGCTGGGCAGTTTGTCGGCCTGGTCGGCAATCCCAAGGCGGCCCAGCAGGGCCAGCGCGCGCATGCGGCGCTCGCGCACGGGCCAAGTGTGGCAAAAGTCCATGGCCAGCATGACGTTTTCAATCGCAGTCAGGGTGGGCAGCAGCTGGAAGAATTGGAATACGACGCCCATGTGCTTGCCGCGCCAGGTGGCCAGTTGCGACTCGTTCATCTGGTGGACAGCCTGGCCATCGATCCAGACTTCGCCGGAAGTGGCGCTGTCGATGCCGGCCACCAGGTTGAGCAGCGTCGATTTGCCGCTGCCCGAGGTGCCGACCACGGCGACGAATTCACCGCGTTGTATGTTCAGATTGATGCCTTTGAGTGCGCTAAACGATCCGGACGGGGTGTCGTAGCGTTTGATCAGGTCCTTGAGGACCAGCACTGGTTTGTTCATGGGTGTGCTTTCAGTGGATGATGGGATGCACGAATGCATGAACAGCATTGGACCTGTTGCGGGTTTCTCCAGTGTGTCGCACCAGGGGATTTTCTTGGCCGGGGCGTATCCCGGGCACTTCAGAAACAAACGGGA
The DNA here is from genome assembly GCA_045810445.1 of Massilia sp. Classification (GTDB taxonomy): domain Bacteria; phylum Pseudomonadota; class Gammaproteobacteria; order Burkholderiales; family Burkholderiaceae_D; genus Telluria_A. Next base: position 32 of record JBJMVX010000126.1, on the reverse strand, counting down.
AACAAAAGTGCTGGATGGCCGAAGGGCAAATG
>JBJMVX010000125.1:0-2749 GCA_045810445.1 Massilia sp. | reverse complement strand
CGGCCACCAGGATCGGTGGATCATTGGCCAGGGCGCGTGCAATGGCTGCGCGCTGCTGCTGACCACCCGACAGCGCGCTGGGCAGTTTGTCGGCCTGGTCGGCAATCCCCAGGCGACCCAGCAGGGCCAGCGCGCGCATGCGGCGCTCGCGCACGGGCCAAGTGTGGCAAAAGTCCATGGCCAGCATGACGTTTTCAATCGCAGTCAGGGTGGGCAGCAGTTGGAAGAACTGGAATACCACGCCCATATGCTTGCCGCGCCAGGTGGCCAGTTGCGACTCGTTCATCTGGTGGACAGCCTGGCCATCGATCCAGACTTCGCCGGAAGTGGCGCTGTCGATGCCGGCCACCAGGTTGAGCAGCGTCGATTTGCCGCTGCCCGAGGTGCCGACCACGGCAACGAATTCACCGCGTTGTATGTTCAGATTGATGCCTTTGAGTGCGCTAAACGACCCGGACGGGGTGTCGTAGCGTTTGACCAGGTCCTTGAGGACCAGCAGTGGTTTGTTCATGGGTGTGCTTTCAGTGGATGATGGGATGCACGAATGCATGAACAGCATTGGACCTGTTGCGGGTTTCTCCAGTGTGTCGCACCAGGGGATTTTCTTGGCCGGCGCGTATCCCGGGTACTTCAGAAACAAACGGGAAACAAAAGTGCTGGATGGCCGAAGGGCAAATGCGCTATAACTCCACCATGGACAAACCCGACCACATCTTGATCGTTGACGATGACGAGGAAATTCGCGCGCTGCTGGCCCAGTATCTGGAAAAGCATGGCTTTCGGGTCAGCACGGCCGCCAGCGGCCGCCAGATGCGCGCCGTGCTGGCCGCGCAGGCCATCGACATGATCGTGCTGGACCTGATGCTGCCGGGCGAGGACGGGCTGGCGCTGTGCCGCAGCCTGCATGCCGACGGTGCCACGCCCGTGCCGATCCTGATGCTCACGGCGAAAAACGAAGAGGCAGACCGCATCCTGGGCCTGGAGATGGGCGCCGACGATTACCTGACCAAGCCGTTTGCCACGCGCGAGCTGCTGGCGCGCATTCGCGCCGTGCTGCGGCGTGCGCGCATGGTGCCGGCCAAGTTGCAGCTGTCTGAAGTAGCGCATATGCTGTCCTTCGGCACCTGGCGACTTGATACCCATGCGCGCCACCTGCTCGACGAAGACAACATCATGGTGGCCCTGAGCGGTGCCGAATACCGCTTGCTGCGCGTGTTTCTGGACCATCCTCGCCGCGTGCTCACGCGCGACCAGTTGCTGGGGCTGACCCAGGGCAGGGAGGCGGATGTATTCGACCGCTCGATCGATATCCTGGTGAGCCGCCTGCGCAAACGCCTGCGCGACGACTCGCGCCTGATTCGCACCCTGCGCAACGAGGGCTATATTTTTTCTGTGGACGTTGTCGATAGCGGCAGCGAAGCATGAGCGCCCTCATGCCACGCACGCTGTTTCTGCGCCTGATGCTGGCCTGGTGCCTTGCGCTGCTCGCCACGCACCTGATCAACGTCGGTGCAGGCTATTTTCAGTCGCTGAGCTACCAGACCACGCGCACCAGTTATTATCTGGCGAAGGACCTGTCGCTCCTGGTGCCCGCACTGGAATCGTCGGACGCCGCAGGGCGCCATGCCTGGATTGCCAGAATGGGCCGGCGTGCCTACCGTTTTGAGCTGGCGCCAACCGCTTCGGCCATCGCGCCTGCCGACGCCGCAAGCAGCAAGCGCGCACGTGACTACATTGCCGATATCGGCGGCGAGCTTGGTGCAGCCTATCCAGTTGCTGCCGGCGCACCGGCCTGGTCGGCCGAGTCGCTTCGCCTGCATCTGCGCCTGACCGATGGCAGCGTGTTGACCGTGGTTCTGTGGTCGACGCGGATGGACGTGTCATGGTTTGGTGGCTTCATATTCCTGGCCCAGGCGCTGGCGGTGGCGGGTCTGACCTGGGTCGCCGTGCGCCAGGCGACAGCGCCCCTGCATCGACTGGCCGAGGCGGCAACCGAACTGGGAACGTCAATGCATTGTGAGCCGATTGCTGAAGACGGGCCCTTGGAGGTTGCCAAGGCCGCCGCCGCATTCAATGCCATGGGCCGGCGCATCAAGGAGCACCTGGCCGAAAGGGTACGCATCCTGGCGGCCATTTCGCATGACCTGCAAACACCCATCACCCGCATGCGCCTGCGTGCCGACCTAATGGACAATCCAGCGCTGCGTGCGAAAATGGACGCGGACCTCAATGAAATGCAGGTACTCGTCGAAGAAGGCATTACTTATGCGCGCAGTGCCGACCGGGTTACCGAAGCACCGTGCCAGGTTGATATTGGGGCCCTGCTCGACACCCTGGTATGCGATTACGTAGACGCCGGCCGCAATGTGGTGTTGGTCGGCGATCCGGCGCAAGTGGTGAAGACCTTACCCCACACGCTAAGACGCGTGGTGACGAATCTGGTCGACAACGCGCTCAAGTTCGCTGGCGAATGCGAGATCGTGGTGCAAGCGCGCACCGAGGGTCAGTTGACGGTAGTCGTGCGCGATCGCGGCCCTGGTATCGCACCCGACCAACTGGCGCAGGTGTTCCAGCCCTTCTACCGGATTGAAAGTTCACGTAACCGTGGCACCGGCGGTACCGGCCTGGGTCTGGCGATTGCGCAGCAACTGAGCGCAGCGCTCGGCGGCACGCTGGTGCTGGCCAATCGCAAAGGCGGGGGGCTGGAAGCGACATTGACTTTTTCCGCAGCCTAGCGCGAACGTCGCAT
>JBJMVX010000124.1:0-4984 GCA_045810445.1 Massilia sp. | reverse complement strand
GATTTCGCGGTGCGCCATCTTGGCGAACGCATCCGACGGCTTCATGGCCGGCACCATGTCCGACAGGTACATCTCGGTGGTCAGGCGCGCCACATCGTAGGCCTTGTAGAAATCGTGGATCTGCTGGCACAGGTCGCGCAGGCCCCAGCCCTCGTAGCGCGGGTTGAACGAGCAGAACTCGGGCATGATGCGCCACATCGGCTGGTTCTTGTCGTAGTCGTCCTTGAACTGCTGCAGCGCGGTGACCAGGGTGTTCCAGCGGCCCTTGGTGATACCGATCGTGAACATGATGAAGAACGAGTACAGGCCGCACTTCTCGATGATCACGCCGTGCTCGGCCAGGTACTTGGTCACGATCGAGGCCGGGATGCCGGACTCGCCGAAGGAGCCGTCCAGCGCCAGGCCCGGCGTCACCACGGTGGCCTTGATCGGGTCCAGCATGTTGAAGCCCGGCGCCAGCTTGCCGAAGCCGTGCCAGCGTTCGCCCGACTTCAGGAACCACGCTTCGCGATGGCCGATGCCGTTGTCCACGAGCTCGCGCGGTCCCCACACCTGGAACCACCAGTCCTTGCCCCATTCCTCATCGACCTTCTTCATGGCGCGACGGAAGTCCAGCGCTTCGAGGATGGACTCTTCCACCAGCGCGGTGCCGCCCGGCGCTTCCATCATGGCTGCGGCAACGTCGCATGAAGCGATGATCGAATACTGAGGCGAGGTCGAGGTGTGCATCAGGTAGGCCTCATTGAAGGCATCCTGGTCCAGCTTGACCGATTCCGATTCACGCACCAGCACTTGCGAGGCCTGCGACAGGCCCGCGAGCAGCTTGTGCGTGGACTGGGTCGAGAAAATCATCGACTCCTTGGCGCGCGGACGGTCCTTGCCGATGGCGTGCATGTTCTTGTAGAAGTCGTGGAAGGTCGCGTGCGGCAGCCATGCTTCGTCGAAGTGCAGGGTGTCGATTTTACCGTCCAACATTTCGCGCAGCGTTTCCACGTTGTAGACCACGCCGTCGTAGGTCGACTGGGTAATGGTCAGGATGCGCGGCTTTTTGTTGACGGCTTCGCGGGCAAACGGATTGGCTTCGATCTTGCGCGCGATCGATTCAGGTGTGAATTCTTCAAGCGGAATCGGGCCGATGATGCCGAGGTGGTTACGGGTCGGCATGAGGAACACGGGAATCGCGCCGCACATGATGATCGAGTGCAGAATCGATTTGTGGCAGTTACGGTCAACCACGACGATGTCGCCCGGAGCGACCGTCGAATGCCACACCATCTTGTTGGAGGTGGAGGTGCCGTTGGTGACGAAGTAGCAGTGGTCGGCATTGAAGATGCGCGCCGCATTGCGTTCCGATTTGGCGACTGGGCCCGTGTGGTCCAGCAGTTGGCCCAGTTCCTCGACCGCGTTGCAGACGTCGGCGCGCAGCATGTTCTCGCCAAAAAACTGGTGGAACATCTGGCCGATCGGCGACTTCAGGAATGCCACGCCGCCCGAGTGACCAGGGCAGTGCCAGGAATACGAACCGTCGTTGGCGTAGTTGACCAGCGCGCGAAAAAACGGCGGCGCCAGGCCGTCCAGATAGGACTTCGCTTCGCGGATGATGTGACGGGCGACGAATTCTGGCGTGTCCTCGAACATGTGGATGAAGCCGTGCAGTTCGCGCAGGATGTCGTTGGGGATGTGGCGCGAGGTGCGCGTCTCGCCATAAATATAGATGGGGATATCCGAGTTCTTGTGACGGATCTCCTGCATGAAGGCGCGCAGCGCCGTCAGCGCCGAATCGGTCTCCGCGATGGAGCCGCCGCCAAATTCTTCGTCATCGATGGACAGGACAAACGCCGAGGCGCGCGACTGCTGCTGCGCGAACTGGGACAGGTCGCCATAGCTGGTCAAGCCCAGCACTTCCATGCCTTCTTTTTCCATGGCCTCCGCCAACGCGCGAATTCCGAGGCCGGAGGTGTTATCGGTACGAAAATCTTCGTCGATGATGACGATAGGGAAACGAAATTTCATGGACAGCTCCAAAGCGAAGCGCCGTGAGGACTGTCGCCCCGCCTGAGAGGGGGCACAACGTCGTTCACGGCACCGATACAAAAAAATAAGAAGCGGATTTTCGCAGAAATGGCGGCGATCCGGTGAAAAACTTTAGTTAGAATAACTGCAAGGAAAATCGGGCGGCGCACCGCTTGCCCGCAACCCGTTTCTGCCCTGTGTGAGGCCTAGTGCGCTGCCGCTGCGCCGTGGGCTCCGGCCAGTGCACCGATAGGGTCCAGGTGCAGCCATGCCAGCACGCCCAGGACGATACCGATGCTCGCCACGCCATAAGCACCATACATCATCCACTTTTTACGTGTCAGCAGTGTGATGGCGGCAAGCGAAATGGCGATTTGTTCTGCCGTTGTGGCCAAGGCCCACTGGTGGTGCTGGTGCAGGGCTTCGTCGGACTTGTGGTTCCATTCGTCGGCCTTGGCGTCCAGGGCTTCGGCTTCCTTCTTGATGCCTTCTTTTTCCTGCTTGTAGCGCTCAACGTCGGCCTTGTACTTTTCTGGGTCTACGCCTGGCAGCACCATGGCCAGTTCGGCCAGATTCTGCTTGTTCGACTTGGCCTGGTAGTAGTTCCAGCTGTTGGCAGCCTTGGTCTTTTCGATGGCAGCGTTGTTCTTGAAGAGGGCCGCATCGTTTTGCGTGGCGCCGCCCTGGTAGCCGAACATGGCGCCTACCGTGGCCAGAATCGCTGTCATGACCGCGATATTGTTTGAAAAACCGTCGCCGCCGTGGGCAGCATGTTCAACCGCGTGGTCGTGCGGGCCGTGTACGTGGAATCCTTGTCCGGACATATCAGGTAGTCGCTTTCTCGTAGGTGACGAAGGCATAGTCAAAGCCTTGTGCGTCGCTGTGGTGGGTTTCGCGCGCGGTCTCGGTCCACACGCCCGCAGTCAGCGGCGCGAAGAAGGTGTCGCAGGCGAAGGTATGGTCAATTTCGGTGATCACAAGGCGCTCCGTGCGCGCCATGGCAGCATCAAAAATCTGGGCGCCGCCGATAATGAAGGCAGGGCCGCTGCCAGCCATGGCAATGGCCTCGTCCAGCGAGGCCACGGCGTCGACGCCTTCATGACGCCAGGCCGCATTGCGGGTGATGACGATGTTGTGGCGGTTTGGCAGTGCGCGGCCTATCGAATCGAAGGTCTTGCGGCCCATGATGATCGGATGGCCCGAGGTCAGGCGCTTGAAGTGCGCCAGGTCTTCGGGCAGGTGCCAGGGCAGCTTGTTGTCGACACCAATGCCGCGCTGGGCATCGATGGCAACGACGATGGTCAGGCCAGGCGTGCTCATACCGCCACCGGCGCGCGGATCAGGCCATGCGGCTCGTAGCCTTCAAACGCGAAGTCGTCGAACTGGTAGTCAAACAGCGAATCCGGCTTGCGCTTGATGACCAGCTTGGGCAAGGGCAGGGGCTCGCGCGAGAGCTGCAAGTCGACTTGCTCCATGTGGTTGGTGTACAGATGGCAGTCGCCGCCGGTCCAGACAAAGTCGCCCACGTCCAGGCCAGCCTGCTGCGCCATCATGTGGGTGAGCAGAGCGTAGGAGGCGATATTGAATGGCACGCCAAGGAAGATGTCGGCACTGCGCTGATACAACTGGCAGGACAATTTGCCGTCAGCGACGTAGAACTGGAAAAGCGCGTGGCAAGGCGGCAGCTTCATGTTCGGCACGTCGGCCACATTCCAGGCCGAGACGATCATGCGGCGCGAGTCTGGCGTGTTTTTGATCTGATCCATCACCTGGGTAATCTGGTCGATATGGCCGCCGTCCGGTGTTGGCCAGTTGCGCCACTGGTAGCCGTAGATCGGGCCCAGGTTGCCCTGTTCGTCAGCCCAGTCATCCCAGATCGAGACACCGTTTTCCTTCAGGTAGGCGATGTTGGTCGAGCCCTTGAGGAACCAGATCAGTTCATGGATGATCGATTTGAGGTGCAGCTTCTTGGTGGTCACCAGGGGGAAACCATCCTGGAGGTTAAAGCGCATCTGGTGCGCGAAAACGGACAGCGTACCTGTGCCGGTGCGGTCGGTCTTGCGGGTGCCATGTTCTTTGACATGGCGCATCAGGTCGAGATATTGGCGCATCGTGGGAACTCAGATAGGTAAGGCGTGATTGTAACTTAGGCGGGCAGTCGCAAGGCGTCGGCGAGGGTGGCGAAGGCCATGTGCACCTGCTCGTCGGGCATGTTGGCCAGATTGTCGCCCACATACAGCTCGACCACGCAGGTGTCCGGCAGGGCGGCATTGGCGGCGCGCCCAAACAGCCAGATACGCTGTCCCATGGCGACCTGGTTGCGTATGGCCAGGGCGCGCTCGCGGCTCACCGGTAGGTGCAAATGCAGCATATTGGCCTGGGGGCGAGCCGGATTGGTGCGAATGGCGGGAAAATCGCGCAGCAGGTCCACCAGCCATTCGGTGCGGCGTAGCAGGGCCGGCATGGCAGCGAGGCGCTGGTCGAACTGCATGGCCGCCGCCACCACGTACGGTGTGCGGTGAATTACGTTGCCGCCCTGGCGGCGAAAGGCTTCGGCCGCGCGCGCGACAAAACTGCGCGAGCCGGCCAGCATGGCGCCACCGAGGCCGCCTATGCCCTTGTACAGCGATACATACACTGAATCGAAGCCGGCTGCGATCTCGTGCAAGGGCCGCTCAAAGGCGCTGGCCGCCTCCCACAGGCGCGCGCCATCCATGTGCAAGTGAACGCCTTGCTGGTGGCAATGGGCCTTGATCGCCGCCAGTTCATCCCACGAAGGCGACTGGCCACCAATTTCACGCATGGGCAGTTCAAGGGCGACGGCCGCGAGGCGGTCTGGAATGGCGGCCAGGTCGGCCACGCTCCAGGTGCGGTGCCGGTCCCCGACCTGCAGCGCGGTAAAGTGATCGTAAATCTGAAAGTTGGACTTTTCGTGGACCAGGATGTGCGAGGTTGGATGCACGGCCACCAG
>JBJMVX010000123.1:0-14762 GCA_045810445.1 Massilia sp. | reverse complement strand
TGCTGCCCCACAGGTTCTTGACGAAATCGAGGGTGTCAGACACGGCGCCCACGCCAGGAATATTGGGCATTTGCGGTTTGAGCATAGCAATCTCCGTTCGGGTGAAACCCCAGCGTAGCAGATAATGCCTAGGCCATCAAAAGAATGTTGTGCAATAGGCAAACGCTGCCGGTATCGCTGCTGCGCTGTCATCGAAACGCGTGCCACCAGCGTTAACCGGACATGGGCAACGCTGCGCAACCCTTGCACTGGCCACGCGTGCTGGCATTGGCGGCAGCCTCGCTCATCCTGCATGTGCTGGCGCTGACCGCTGAACTTGCGCGCCAGGTGGCGCCGTCGGCACTGCCCGCGACCATGACAGTGGCTTTGCACAGCCCGCCAACGCCCGCGCCGGCGCCGCCCGTTCCGGCCGGCATAGCGAGCGCAGCGCCTGCGCCGGCCACAGTACAATTGCGCAGGGCAGCGAACCGTGCGCGTCGTGCCAAGCCATGGGGCACGCAGTTGCGTGCCAGTGCACCGCCCAGCGCGCAACTGCGCTTTGACGTGCAACGGGTGGAGTCCGATGGTGTCAGCACGCGCGGCGAGGCAGTCATCGACTGGCGCAGTGAAGGCGGGCAGTATCACCTGAGCGCGACGCAGTCGAATCAGGAAGGCGCCTTGCTGGCGCTGGAGAGTGAAGGCAGCGTGGCCGCAAGCGGCCTGGTGCCGCGCACGCTGGTCGTGCAGCGCCGTGGCAAGGCACGCACCGCCACGCATTTCGATGCTGGTGAGGGTGGTATCAGTTTTTCGGCATCGCAAGCGAAAGCGACGATGCCAGCAGGAACCCAGGACAAAGCCAGTTGGCCGCTGCAACTGGCGGCCCTGGCCCGGGCCGATCCGCGCCAGTTGGCAGCGGGGCCGACTGTGGTGGTGGGTGGTGAACGCGCGGCCAACGCCTGCCGCTTCGCCTTGCTCGGGCAGGAAACGCTGGACACGCCGCTAGGCCCCATGGCCACCTGGCATTTGGCCAGCGTGCCGACAGCAGACTCTTACCGCGCGCGGCTCGATGTATGGCTGGCGCCTGCGCAGGCCTGGTACCCGGTGCAGTTGCGCAGCACGGAAGCGAGTGGCGCAATGACGACCCAGACGATCCGCGAGATCGTCACTAACGAAGCGGAACCTTGACTATGCAAAGCAGGACTCTACGACAAAGCGCAAGCGCGGCAGCCCTGCTGGTGCTGATGGCCAATACCTGGGCGCAGGAGCACATCGCAATCAAGCGACCGTTCGACCTGCCGCCATCGGCCGACCTCAGCTACAGCATCGATGCCCGCAAAAAAGGCATTGCGCTCGGTGGCGACGCCCAGATCAGTTGGCGCGTGGGGCAGGGCAGCTACAGCGCCAACAACGTGGCGCGTGCCAGCTTCCTCGGCAAAATTCTCGACAACCGCACGGAAGGGACGGTGGACAGCTTCGGCCTGGCGCCAACGCAATTCTACGAAAAACGCTTTCGCAAAGACGCCACGACGGCCACGTTCGACCGCAGCAGCAAGACCATCAGTTTCGCCGACGGCAAGCAGACCTATCCGCTGCTCGGTGGCGAGCAGGATCGTGCAAGCGCCCAGTGGCAACTGGCGGCCCTGGCCCGCGCGGCGCCCGACAAATTCGTGCCTGGCTCGGAATGGAAATTTTTCGTCGCCGGCCGCCATGATGCCGAAGTATGGACCTTCCGCGTCCTGGGCCGGGAAACGCTCAGCACCCCAATGGGCAGCATGCCAACCGTCCATTTCATCAAGCAACAGCCCGATGCGGCGGCCCAGAAAATCGATCTCTGGCTAGCCCCCGGCCACGAATGGTATCCAGTCAAACTGCGCATCTCCGAAGAAGACGGGGAATTCGTCCAGCAAACGATCGACAAGATCACCAAAAAATAGCAGCCGCCCACGCCATGGACCTTCCCGTGGCGTTGCTATTTGAGCAAGCACCTGCCCCGATTTCTGCTGTATTGCCAGGCTGAACTGATATACTGACGCCCCCGCGATTGAGTTGAGAAACACCCGAATTAATGATGGAAATAACGGCAGGTGCAGCCTTGGCTGCAGAACCACTGACCCCCGGGCAGGATGAACACGATTCCCTGCAGTCGCACTTCCACGCCGGAATTTCGGCCGACGAGATTGAGCAGGTTTTCCATCTGAAACGCGCGCAGCCAACGCTGCAAGCCTTCACGGCGCTGTTTCACGGCGGCTCGGACGGCGTGCTGATCCGCCTGCTGGTGCTGCGCGAACTGGCAGCCGACACCAGCACCTCGGCCTTCAGCCGGGCTGACATCAACCAGAAACTGTCCTACCTGATCCCCGAAAGCCTGGAAACGGTGCTGATGCGCTTGCGCTCGCACGGCCTCTTGGCCTGGGATGCGCAGGCAGCCGTCTACCGCGTCACCCCGATGGCGCGCAATGTGCTCTCCGCCCTCGACACCCTGCTTTCGATGGGCGCTGCCGACGATGAAGCCGAAATGGGCTTTTTGCTCTCCCAAGTGGCAGGCGCCCAGGCGGTGGGCGGCGTCACTGTCGAACAGCTCAAACACCTGCTTGGCCGCCTGGTCGACCTGACCGAAGAATTTCGCGACGCAATCGCTTCCGGTTCCGAATTCAAGCTGCGCACCTCGCAGGCCAAGTGGCATATGGCCTGCGACTGGGTGGAAAAAGGCTCGCTCATCCTGCGCGCCATCACCGCGGACGAACGGGCCGACGCTGCCACCCACAAGGCCGCGCAGGCCATTGGCCGGGCCCAGAGCGCGCTGCTCAATATGCAGGGCATGTTCTCGCGCGCCCTCAATCAGATCGAGCGTCAGCGCGTGCACCTTGGCCAATCGGGCCTCTCGACCACCGACGTCAAACGCTGGCTGCTGGCGCACGATGACCTGGCCTCGCTGGCCCAAGGCGCCATCGACCGCCCTGTCATGCCGATGTTTGTCACCCCAGCCGAAATGATCGACGTCGCCGAAACAGAGCTGCTGCAGGAGCGCCACGCCGTGCTGGCGCAAGCGGGCCTGCCTGCCGGCCAGGACGCACCCTTGACCGTCAACGATGCGCCACCCATGCAGGCCGAACTCGATGACTGGCTCGCGCGCCTGGCAGATTTCGCCAATCTGGGCAACTTCCCCAGCTTCTCGGAAGATGGTCCCAAATCGGTGCCGATTCAAGACTCGCTGCTGCCTGCCAGCTTTGCCATTGCGTCTTACCGCGCATCGATGCTGCCGCTTTTGGGCGACGCCGCCGAGGCCAGCCTGCAAGGCGCCACCGCGCAACTGGCACGTCTGCCGATCACGTTTACGCCCAGCGACGACATGGTCAAACTGAACGACCCGCACGTGGCAGCCATCTCGATCGCCACCCTCACACTCGACCTCGAAAGCGGCCCGCTCGATGAATGACGATTCCCAAATCCTGATCGCGCGCCTGCTGACGCACCAGACACTGCGGCGCGACGACAAAATGGTCAAGCGCGTGCTGTCGGACGAATTGTTTCGCGCCGAAGTGGACAAGCGCCTGCTTGAATCAGGTCTGAAGATGATCGACAACGTCTATGCCGACCATGTCACGCTGGCGCTGCACCGCGCGGTCGAACCGAAAATTTTCGGCGCCAAGGATATCTGGCAGAACAATAATTTTGGCCTCACGCGCGATGGCGTGGCGCTGCTGGTGGTGCTGTGGGCGCAGATCATCCTGCCCAAGCGCGAACGCCAGGAGACGCACCAGCATGCCGACGACGACCAGGACGACATGTTCGACAAGGACAAGCCAATGCCGCGCGCCGAAGACACCTCGATCGGCATTTCGTACACCGCGCTGCTGTCGGACTTCGGCGACAAGCTCGGTAAGAAAACGCGCATGGACATGAACCTGGGCGCGCTCTCGCGCATGGGCTTCATCGAGCGGCGCGGCGACGTGATCCTCGAAGGCCCCTTGCTGGACCTGCTGATGGATACCGACGTGCTCAAGGAACGCATCATCAACGGCGCCCTGGCTGACGTCTTCAAACGCGCGCCGGCAGCGCTGGCCGTGGTGCCGAACGCACCGGAAGCAGCCGGCCCGGCCGATGCAAGCGAGCCAGAACTGGCGCCCGAGTCCGAACCTGGCGCCGACGCCGATACCCCAACCCAAGGCTGATCCATGTTCCACATTAAATCACTTGAACTGGTCCACTGGGATTACTGGCAGCGGATCAAGAACATCCCGCTGGACGCGAAAATCATCACCATCGCGGGCCAGAACGGCTCGGGCAAGACCACCTTGCTCGATGCGCTGCGCACCCTGTTTGGTCTTGATTGCTCCATGGGCCGCACCTACAAGCATTACGCGCGCCACTCGGGCCAGCAGACCGCCTGGATACGGGCGGTGGTCGACAACAAGAACGTGGGGCGCCAGCTATCGAACCGGCCGTTTCGCGGCTCCGGTTTTTTCAGCGATGATGAAGTGACCCTGTTCTGCCAGATCCAGAAAAACGGCGGCGACTGGAAGCGCCAGTACCTGATGCGACCGGGGAATATCGACATCGAGGAAGTGACGGAAGCGTCGGACTGGCTGGGGGTGGAGAACTACCGCAAGCGCCTGGCCAATGCCGGTCTGTCACCAGCCATGGCCAAGGTCCTGGCGCTCGAGCAGGGCGAGACCGACAAGCTTTGCGAATACGCGCCGCGCCAATTGCTCGACCTGGTGTTCCAGGTTTTCGGCGACAAGGAAGTGCTGGACGCCTACGACGAAGCGAAGCGTCATCAGCGCGACACCGAGACCGAATTGAAACGATTCGAAACCGAGCTCGAAGCCTCGCGCACCAATCTGGAAGGCCTGCGCCTGCGCGTGGCTAACTACCACCAGTGGGAAGATCTGCACAAGGAGCGCCGCAACCTGCTCGAAGAAGTGCTGCCATCGCTGGAATACCACGAAGCGCGCGAAAAGGCGGGCGCTGTCAGCAAGACGCTGCGCGAGCAGCGCAAGCCCATGGCGCAAGCCGATTCGGCCCTGATCGAAAAGCGCAATGCCTTAGCGGCCCAGGCCAAGGCCCTGACCGAAGCGCAGCAGAACGAAACACTGCTGGAACAGGAAGCCACCGTGCTGGCGGGACGCCTCAGCCAGGTCAACACGAAATTAAAGCCGCTCGACTCGCTGCTCGAACAGAAGGAGCGCTTGCACAAGCTGGCTGCCGATTCGGGTGCCGACATCGCCGAAGTGTCAGCGCAGCTGGACGAAAAAGAAGCGGAGCTGGCGCGCCAGAAGCAGGCGCGCGACGCGCTGACCAACCGCATCGCCGGCGAGCAGTCCACCATCTCCGCCCTGCAGGGCAAGAGCGCCATGCCGGAGCCGGAAGCGGTACGCGGCATGCGCCGTGCGCTGCGCGACGCGGGTATTCCGCACGCGATGCTGTCCGATATCGTGGAAGTGACCGACGCCAAATGGCAGGGCGCGGTCGAAGGTGTGCTTGGTGGTTATGCCTCCGTGGTGCTGCTCGAACGCGCCAAGGATGCACCGGCTGCCTACCGCCTGGCCGAGAAGGAGCGCTATCGCCACTTCATCGTCCCCGAATGCATCACCGCACCGACCTCGAAGGACGACAGCCTGCTGTCGGTGGTGCGCTTTTCCGCCGACGCGCCTTCGTGGCTGATCGAGCAACTGGCACGCATCGACCGTGTCGACTCGGTAGAGGCAGGCTTCAAGCTATCCAAGGACGCAGAATGGATCACGCCTGACGCCTACCACCGTGAACGCCGCGGTGGACGTTCGCTGTTTGTCGAGGCCTCGCGTTATCGCTTCGGTCAGGCTGGACGCACCCAGCGCCTGGAAGCGCTGCAGCGTTCCCTGCCTGCGCTGGAGGCGAAGGAAGACGAACTGACACTGGCGATCAGCAAGCTGGCAGCCGAAGTGGGTGCGCTTAAAGGTCGCATCGCTGGTGTTGACGCGGCCAAGGAACTGGCGGCGCGCCATGCGGAATTCGAAGAAGCGCAGCGCAACAGCGTGCCACTCAAAGCCGAGCGCCTGGAAGTGGGCGCCCGCCTGGGCGAGCTGCAAGGCTTGACCAAGGCCGCGACCGTGGCGCGCACCCGTGCCGACACCGTGTGGCAAAACGCGCGCCTGGCCCTGTCCGAGGCCGAAGCCGGCCTGCGTCTTGGGCACAAGCGCCAGATCGAACAGCGCGCAGAGCATGCCAAAACCCTGGTCGACTTGCGTCGCAGCTGGCGCCATCTGCCGCAAAGCTGGCGCCGCCGGGCACGCCGCGCATCGCTGGTGGCCGAGCATCAGAACTCGCACCAGGTCGATCTGCGCGTGGCTTCATTGCAGCATAGCCTGGCGCGCGACGACTGGGAGCTCGACGCCACCGTCATCGACCAGCACCACCGCTTGAATGACCAGTTGCAGGGACGCCAGTCCGAGACCGACGAGCGGCGCTACCAGAACAATCGCGCCATCGAAGCGACAGGCAATGCGCGCGGCGCCTACATCGAGCGGCTGCGCTACACGATCAAGACCTACTCGAAGAACATCAAGGAGCTGGGCGAGCTGGCGGGCATTGAAGCCAATGCCGACACAGTACGCCTGGAGAATGATGACGTGCAGCTGGCGCAGGCGGGCCTGCACGTGCGCTTCAAGTTCGACGGCAAGGACCAGATCGGGATGAATGACGGGGAGGCGTCAGGTGGTCAACAGGTGATGAAGTCGCTGGTGCTGCTGATTGGGTTGCTCAAGTCTGAAGATGGTTCGGGCGGTTTTGTGTTTATTGATGAACCGTTTGCCCACCTGGATATTCGCAATATTCAATTGGTTGGCGAGTTCCTCAAGAACACCGAGGCGCAGTACTTGATGACGACGCCGCTGACGCACAACACGGATGTGTATGACCCGTCGGAGCTCACGCTCATCACCAGCAAGAAGAAGAAAGACACGCAGTGGGCGCAGCCGATTTTTGTGCTGCAGCGGCGATTGGCGCCGGAGAAAACTGCCGCCTGATTCTCGCCCCATCGGCACAACGTCGTCCTCGCGAAAGCGGGGACCCATACTCCGCTCGCCTCAGTATGGGTCCCCGCATTCGCGAGGACGACGTTTGGGTGGTCGTGAAAACGCGAAGCGCCGCACCGCCGCATTCGCGAGGACGATGTTTTGGGGAGGCGTGGCAAACGCGCTGGACTTAAGCCGCGTCAACCGCCTTGCGCAGCTTCCAGCGCCAGCGCAGCAAGCCCACCGAATACGTACCAAAATACCCGGCCATCAAACCGAGGCTAGGCATGAAGAACACATAGTCCGTCACCTTCGGCGTCGGCATGCCGCTGCCCTGGTTAGCGTAAATCTCAAACCCCACATACAGCACGGCCGCCACGAACTGCATCGCCATCACCAGTCCGAGACGCATATTGGGCGTGAAGAAAATGCCTTCCTTGATCGTCTCAAACCGGCTCAGTTTCAAGCCCCACACCCCATACCCAATACCGCCGGCCGTCCCGACCATCAACCACCCCAGTGCCCCCTGCTGATCCAGCAGTTGCGACGCGCTGACCAGGACAATGGCAATGAACGCCAGGGCGCCTGTGTAATGGCGCTGCATCACCGACCGCTGGCGCCCCATCATGCCCTTGATGCGTGAGTACACGCGCCACACCAGCACTGGCGAGAGCACCAGCAACGCGATCGTATAGACCGATAAACCGTTCACGCGGCACCAGCCTTGACGCGTTCCGCGTTACGCCAGCGCAGCAGGCCAACGCCGTACACCACGTAGTAACTGGCCACCACGCCAAGGATGGTCAGTGTCAGCGGGTTGCTGCCGAAATCAGGCGTTTGTTGTGGGCCATAGGTGAATACCTCGAACAGGCGATACAGCATGCGTGCGATGAACAGCATGGAAATGACCAGCCCAATCGGCGCATACGGCGTGTAGAAATACTCGTCGCCCACGCGCTCAAATCCGGTGCGGCGCAGTGCCACGAAGGCGAGCGCGATACCAACCGCGCAACCACCGGCCATGGCGGCCAGCGCCACCGGCTTGGCCATGACGGAAACACCCAGAATGCCCAGCAGGACAGGCCACAGCACAACGGCGCACCAGTGGCGCCAGCTGCGCGACTTCTGCCGCACGGTCAGGCGTTGCACGCGTTTGTAAATGCGATACATGATCAGCGGCACAAAGGCGATCATGATGATGTTGGCAGTGGTCATGGATGCAGTCCTGGAGTAGGTCGAGTGGAAACTAGAGCATTGTAATGCAGCTTCGCTAACGGACACCCTTCGGCCAGCGCTCGTGGTATCGTCTTGGCTTCATAGCGAGGAGTGAACATCATGCATCGCGCACCCTGTGAACTGCATCGGGCACCCGACCCGGTGCCGGTCGACGAACCGGCGCCGCTGCCGTTTGACAATCCCCATCCCCATCATTTGCCCGTCCAGCACCCCAACCAGGACGAGCCGATTCCAGACCCGAAACCGAGCTGACGCCCTAGTCGAAGGCCCAGCTGTACAACACGTCAAGCGCCGTATTGGTCCCGGTCTGGAACTGCAATGTGATGCGCGGATTGAGCTTGTAGCGCAGCTTGACCAGGCTCGATGCTGTCGTTGCCCCCTGTTCGAAGCTCAGATAGGCGCGCGAAGACAGGCGCTTGCCCACCGTGACCACGGTGCTCTCCAGCCCCTTCGCTTGCGACAGTCCCACTTCGTCCAGGCCCAGGGTATCGGCTATGCGTGACTGGAAGCCGCCGCCCTTGCCACCGAGCAGGGCGCCAGCCGCTGCTGCCAGCACGCCGCTCTCATTGCCCGCCACCGCATCCATGCCATGGCCCAGCACCAGCCACGATAGTTTTTCGCTGTCCGGCACCGTTGGCGTGGAGACCAGCTTGGCCACAGGCGCTAACGCGGTGCCGCGCACCTCAACGCCGGCTTCCACATTGGTCTCTGTGAGCTGGTCGCCATCCGGGCGGCGCCGCACGGCGCGAATGTTCAAGGCCGGATTGTCGTACGGGCCGCTGAAGGTGAGTACGCCGCGTTCAATCGACAGATTCTGACCGTAGGCGCGGTAGGTACCCGAGGCCACGCTGATGCTGCCATTGGCGCGTGGACCACGCGCGCTGCTACGGATGCGCACCGTGCCGGTCAATTCCGCATCGATGCCCATGCCGCGCAGGCGGAAGGCGTCGCCCAGGTCCGCCTCGATATCAAATGAAAGCGGCATGCTGGGCGAAGCCGGCTTCTCGATGGTGCCGGACTTGCCACGTCCGATCACAACCACGTCGTCCGACAGCGTAGGCCGGTCTTGCGGCGCCAGTTCGATCAGGGCGCGGTCGGCCTTGAATTTGCCGTCAAGCTGGAAATGCTTGTTGTCGCGGACCAGGGTGCTGGTGCCGCTAACGACCACGGTGCGGTCGGGCCGTGACAGGATTTCCAGGCGCTCGGCCACGAGCTTGAGTTGCATGCTCGCTTCACCGCCGGCAAAGCGCACCGCGCCATCTGCACTGGCGTGGCCTTCGATGCCGTCAAAACTGAGGCGCTGCAGCACGAGTTGGTCACCGGTCAACTGAGCGGCCAACTGACCGTTGGTGAGCTTGACGCCCTGTTCGGCCCAGCGCACCGCCAGCTTGTCGCCGTTGACCGTGCCATTGAGGGTAGGCGCGCCTATGGTCCCGCCGCCCGTCAAAGCCAGTTTGAGTGTGCCATCGAGTTCAAGTCCGATCTGGCCAGCCAATGGCGCGAGCCAGGCGATGGAATTCATGTCAGCGTTGGCGGCCAGCTTCAGGGGACTGGCCGTCGATACCCGACCCTGCACCAATTGTGCTGTGGCGTCGATGGTGGCACGGCCGGCGCGCGTGCCATCGAGCTCGACCTGGGTGCGCAGGGAACCGGCGACAAGGTCGGCGCGCAGGTCCAAGGTGCGTAAGCCCAGGACCACGGGCGCGTCGGCACCGGCAATCACATCGCCTTTTTCGCGGAACACATGCAGCATGCCGTTCAGGACAGGCGCCGCGCCATCGGCGGCTGGTGCCTGCATGTCCAGCGCCCATTGCGCGCCCAGGGTCAGGTCCCCACGCAGGTTCTCGCGCATGGTTGGTGAAAACTGGGCCACGTAGTGCAGCGGCACGCCGGCAGCGGCGCCCTTGCTGGTCCAGTGGGGGCCATTTTTGTCCAGCGACTCGATCGCGATGGTGCCGTCCGGGAGTTTGATCGCGGCGCCGCGCAGCGATATCTCCGCGGGCTTCAATAGTCCCATGACGCCGCTGCCGGGAACACCGGCTATGCGCAAGGGAACGGGGGCTTGCAGGGCCAAAGCATAAGGGCCCTTGTTCTGCAGCGAGGCCACGGTACCGGACCAGGTGGCGCCATCGAAGCCGCCTTGGACTTCGCCGCTGGCATCGGCCACCTCATTGCGCAGGGCGAAGCGCAGCACGTGGGCGCCGCGCGTGCCCGTGCTTTGCAGGCGCGCCAGATCGACTTTGGTGTCGCCGTTGACGTAGCCGCTCGCTTCCAGATCAGCCACCAGGGGATCGGCGGCGCCGCGTCCGCTGCCAACGCTGGCAGACGCCTTCAGGCTTTTCAACTGGTGGGCGCCAAACTTCAGGTTTTGACCCTCCAGTGCGGCCTTCAGCGACGGCATGTCCATGCTGCCGGACAGGCTGCCGTTGCCGCGCAAGACGCCGCCGTAGTTCGCGCCGAGCGCGCCCAGTTGCGGCGCATCGACACGCCACTCCAGCACATCGGCGCCGGCGCCAAAGCTGCCCTTGGCATTGGCCACGTTCGGCCCGACGTGCAGGTCGACGTCCGCGTTCGACACGTGCTGCGCATCGGCGGCGAGTTTGGCGTAACCCCAGAATGGCGAGTTCGCCAGTGTTGAGGGCGATATCGCCACATTGACATTGCCGGTCCAGCTGGCGCCAAGCTTGGCGCTGAGGTCGAAATTGCCATTGATACTGCCAGGCAGGGGGCTGCCGAACGAGGCCGGGTTAAACGCCTGCGCGCTGCCCTTGGCGCTGATCTCGGCAGCGCGCTTGCCATCCTTGCCCGCTTCGCCCAACCACGCCTCGCCGCTGGCATGCAGTACGCCGGCGTTGGCGGCCCGCGCTGCGGCATCCCAGCCCAAGCCCGTGGCATCGAGTTCAAACGAGGTGCGCGGCGCGGCCATGGTGCCGGTGACTGCGCCGCTGGCAACGACACTGCCGTACAAATCCTTGCGCACGGCGGAGAGCTGTTTGCCGTCGACGCGCCACACCAGCTTTTCACCGGGCGCACCAAAGCTGCCGCTTAGGGTCACCGTGTTCGCGCCCAGCGCCAGCGTGGTGTCGGCCCCGCTGACGTGGGAGGCGTCGGCATTGAATTTGCCGCTGCCAGTCAGTGCCTGGTCGAACAGGCGGCTCGGGCGCAGGGCAAAGCTGGCTGCGAGCTTCCACGTTGGCGAGAGCACGCCTGCGGCATTGATGTCGGCATTGATATCCGCGCTCGGGTAGTCGCCGAAGGAGGAGGGACTGAATTTGTTGGCGCTGGCCTTGACCTTGAAGGCGCGCTCGCCCGCCAGGCTGGCGTCGGCCGAGAGCACGATGCTGCTGGTACCAGCGGCAATGCTGGCGCGGCTGATCTGCAACTGATTATTGGCCAGGGTGGCATCGGCTTCAAAACGCATGCCCGCTTCGACCAGGCGCGCGGCCAAAGTTTGGCTACTGCCCTTGTTCGAGAGGCGGATGTCGCCGGCGATCTTGGTCGCCTTCATGCGTGCATGCAGCTGCTTTAAATCGAGGCGGTCGGTGTGCAGTACGAAGTCGGCGCTGGCCACGCCAGTTGCGTCGGCTGCGCGCTGCACGTTGCCGCTGCCGGTAAATTTTCCGGCGCCGCCAAAGTCAATGAGCGCTTCGCTGATGCGAAGTGCATCGAGGCTGCCATCGAGGTCGGCGCGGATGGCGCGCAGCGGCAGCAGTTGCTGGTCGAGCGTGCCGACTGCGCCAAGGTTGTCGAGGTTGACGCTGCCCTTGACCTTGCGCTCTGCGCTGATGCGCGCGGCCAGCGTGAGGCTCAGGTCCGCTGATGGCAGGCCCGGGTTGAAAAAGCCCGGGTCGAGGTGCTTGCCATTGATGGCCAACTGGCGCAGCGGCACCGCATCAAAGGGTGCCAGGATAAAGCGCGCGTCGCCGCTGGCTTTGCCGGCCTGGCCATCTGCCGCCAGCTCCGTGCTGGTCAGGTCGCCGGCAGCGTGGATATTGAGCTGTGCGGGGGGCTGCCCCTTGGCCGCATTCATTTGCGTCAGGCTGGCCGTGACATCGAGCTTGAACGGGCGTTGCGCTCCGATCTTGCCCGCAGCCTTGGCCAGCCCCCAGGGTGAGACCGCGCTGGCGTCGCGCAGCGTCCATTGCTGGCGGTTACCGCGCAGGCCTGCGTGGACGTTGGTGATCACAGTGTCCACGCCCGCCTTGGATAAGGTGAGCCGGGTAATGCTGGCGTCGTCGAGCTGCAGCGAGAATGGGGCGGCGAGGCTAACCGGCATGGTGGGCGGCGGACCCTCGCGCAGGGTATCGATCCGCACGGACGTCACATGCACATGGTTGATCGCTATGCCCTTGCTCAGGTACTGCAAGGGCGACCAGTCGATGTCGATGTTCTCGGCCGTGATCAACTGCTCGGGGCTGCGAAACACCAGCTTCCCAAGATGCATGGTGTTGTACAGCGAACCGGTGACGCCGGTGATGACGATGCTGCCGCCGCTCTGCCTGGCGACGCGCTCGGCCAGCGCTTGCAGGGTGGTCTCGCGGCCCAGGTACCAGATGCCGGTGGCCAGCAAGGCGCCACTGACCACGGCCGCTATTGCAAGCCGGCGTGGCCAGCGTCGTGGTCGGGGGACGGGTGGTGGCGCCGGTGTCGTTGTGGTGGCGTCGTTCATCAGAAGGTAAATCCCAGCGAGAAGTGCAGACGTGCCTTTTTGACCGCCTGGCCATAGGCGACATCGACGTTGATTGGACCGACGGGGCTGCGCCAGCGCGCGCCCACACCGTAGCCGACTTCGGGCTTGAGGGCGCGGAAGTTGTCGGCAGCGTTGCCGGCATCGACGAAGACGGCCACGCCCCAGGGCGGCTTGAACCAGAACTGGTCCTCAACGCTGCCGGTGAGCAGATAGCGTCCGCCGACAATCGCGTCGCCCTCATGCACGCCCAACTGCTTGTAGCCGTAACCGCGCACCGACTGGTCGCCGCCGGCCCGGAACAGGAAGGTATCGGGTACGCCCGCCTTCTGGCTGGACGCGAGCATGCCCGCTTCTGCGCGCAGTACCAGGGTATTGCGCGTACCCAAGGGGGTGTAACTGATAAAGCGTGTGTCGGCGCGCAGGAAGCGCTCATCGGTCAGGATGGGCAGCACGGCGCCGCCAAACTGCGCGTTGAACACATAGCCCTTGGTCGGTTGCAGCAGATTATCCAGCGCGCGCTTGGTGAAGGTCCAGGTCAGGGGCAAGCTTTTGCTGCGCCGGACCGGCAGGCCATCGGCAGTGCGTTGCTCGGCCAGGTATTCCAGCGTCAGGCCGCGCTCGAGCAGGGGTGTTCCCCATTGGCGGCGCGCCGACACGGTGGTCACAGCCGTCACTTCGCCCTGCAGATCGGTGCGTTCGAAGCCGGCGCCGAAGCTGTCGTTGTAGCCGCGCGGCGTCGTCGGGAAATAGAAGTCCGCGCGCGCTGCCTGGCGCTTGGTCTCGAGGATGATATTGCTCTTCATGCGCAGGCCGTGCACATTCAAGTCGTCGTAGGTGACCTGGGCACGGTAGCCGGTATTGGTCGACACACCGAGACCGACGGCCACATTGCGTTGTTTGTTTTCTGTCACGCGCACCAGGAGCGGCAGCGTCAGGGGATTGACCGGTGGCGGTTTGGGCTTGGCCTTGCCATCTTCCTCAAGGGCGCTCAAGTCCTGGTCCAGCGCGTCGGCCTGGTCGATGCTCACTTCCACACCGCTGAAGTAACCGGTGTCCTGCAGGCGTGACTGCAAGGCTTGCATGGCCGCCTCGCTGTACTCCTGGTCGACCTTGACGGTATTGACGTTGTTAATGACCGAGGCCGGATAGCGCTTGAGGCCTTCAATGCGCAGAGCACCGAAATGCACTTCCGGCCCGCTGTCGATAACGACCTTGAGCAGCGCCTTGTGCAGCTCCGGGTCCACCGTGGCCGACGAATCAAGCAACTGGGCGCGTGGATAGCGTGCCTGCATCACCTGGCGCAGCAGGCCGCGCTTGGCGCCTTCCCAGTCGGCCTGGCGAAAACGCTGGCCCACGCCCAGGGCCCAGCGCGCGCGCAGGTCGGCCGGGTTGAAGGCCGGCGCGCCGCCCACGGGTGCGAAGCCTTGCAGCACCAGGTCCACATCGCCCACCACCACCGGTTCGCCCGGCTCGACCAGCACCCGCACCACGGGCGTGGAGCCGCTCGTGTCGAGGCCGGCGCTGACGGTGGGTGAGTAATAACCTTCGGTGGCGATCAGCACCTTGGCTTGTTCGGGGGCGGCCTTGACCAGGCGCTGCAATTGTTCCTGGTCCACGCGCGGATTGCCGCGCCAGCGCAGCAGGTCCAAGTTGTCTTCCAGCAGGGTTGCAAGCGGACCTGGCGCATCAATCACGACCCGATAGTCGATGCCCTGGGCCATTGCGGCGTGGGCGGCCAGCAAGGTGAACACGGTAGCGGCAATTTGTGCCAAAATTCGTCGACACCGAGGGGCTTGCAACATTCTGATAGCGGGTCTTGCGAGAAACATGGTGCTCCATTGGGAAAATACTCGGCTCATCTTACC
>JBJMVX010000122.1:0-29901 GCA_045810445.1 Massilia sp. | reverse complement strand
GACAGCACGTGGATGATGACCTGGACTTCGTTCAGATAGCCTTCCGGGAACAGCGGACGGATAGGACGGTCGATCAGGCGGCTGGTCAGCGTTTCTTTTTCGGAAGGACGGCCTTCGCGTTTGAAGAAGCCGCCTGGGATTTTACCGGCAGCATAGGTCTTCTCGACGTAGTCAACGGTCAGCGGGAAGAAATCCTGGCCTGGCTTGGCGTCTTTGCGCGCAACCACGGTTGCCAGCACGACGGTGTCTTCGATCGACACCATGACGGCGCCGGATGCCTGGCGGGCGATTTCGCCGGTTTCCAGGGTCACCTGGTGTTGGCCGTACTGGAAGGTTTTCGTAACTTTATTAAACATGGGTAATCCCTTTCTATTTGCCGACAGATTTTCAGGCGCTGTCGTTCACCTCACCACAGGCAACACTTATTGCCTTTACTGCTAAAAACGGGTCATACAATGCAAAATGCCCGCGTCAGCAAGCTGCGCAGGCATTTGGCTTTTAAGCTGGAAACCGCAAGAATTACTTACGCAGGCCCAGTTTGGCGATCAGATCGCGGTAGCGGGTTGCGTCCTTCGACTTCAGGTAGGACAGCAGGCTTTTACGACGGTTGACCATCATGATCAGGCCGCGACGCGAGTGGTGATCCTTGGCGTGGGCTTTGAAGTGGCCATTCAGTTCGTTGATGCGTGCGGTCAGCAGAGCGACCTGAACTTCAGGGGAGCCGGTGTCGTTTTGAGCACGGGCGTTGTCCGCGATAATCGCGGCTTTGTTGATGTTTTCTACGGTCATGATATTACCTTTCACATGCGGTGCAAGAGTCGTAACCCAGCGCACCGTGAACTTCAATGGATGAACCAGCCAAAACGGCCAGACCCGCAAGTATATGCGAAAAGCGGTGGTCTTGCCAGCAAAAGCGTGCAATCCCAGTGCGCACCCGGCAAGCGGCGGAAATATCGTGGCGAATTGATCACGTTAGGTAGTCAGGGCGCCAGTTGCACAAAATACCAACACCCCGATTACTTATATCAGGAGAAATATTGACACTGGCGGGGTCTTCACGTTAAATCAACGTTCGCAGTCGCTACGCCGAACTCATCGCAGGCCAACGAACCGAAAGACACCATGCCATCGAAAACACTCGTCCTTTCCCTTTCTGTTTCACTGCTGGCCTTGCCGGCAGCCGGATTTGCCCAGGTCATGGAAAAAAATGGCCTTCCCTGCGTGCAGGAAGTGTGTATCGGCGATGGCTTGGCCGAACTGAGCAAACTGGACTGGTCACCTGCCCAGACCACCTTCAAGATCAACAACAAGCTGCAAGCCACGGGCGAGCGCAAGCTGTCGGAGGACGATTTGCGCTCCGTGAAAGCCGTGTTCCCCAATTTTGGCGACGCTGCGCCCTATCTGTATGAAAAGCAGTTCGATGCGACCGCCCTGAAGGCCTTGCCGCACGTGACGGCAGCCTGCGATTCGAACGAAATCTTCGGCATGTTTGGCATGGGCACGGGCGCGCCCACCAAAGTCGGCATCAGCCTGACACCAAGCGCCAGCGACCCGAGCAAGCAGGCGTGGACCGTCACCAGCATCGTGCGCGAATTCCCGAGTGCCAATTCGAACGATGAACGCGCCAGTATCACCCTGCAATTGCGCCGCCGCTACGGCAAATTTGGCGCAGGCAGCCGCGAACTGCCGGCCGCCAAACCGGGCGAAGGCCGCTTTTTCCTGGGCGGGATGCTCAACTTTGGTTTCGGCTTGTCGATGGTACGCGCCAATGATGAAGCGAACCGGCTCAAGGCCAATCCGGTCTGCAGCGCCAAGGCCAGTTGAGCGGCTTGGGAGCGTCCCACGCTCCCCTAGGGACAGCGACACGCGCCTTTGCAGAAAGGGGCGTGTCGCAACAACAGCCCTCCTATACTCGGCCGGATGAATTTTCCGCCAACAAATTTACCCCACCATCGTCGCTTCGCTGCCCTTGCCGCCACCGTGGCTTTGCATCTGGCCTTGCTCGGTCTCTGGCATTGGCAAGGCCAACAAGCGCCGCGGCATGAGCGCGATGACCAGCCGCGCATTGAATGGGTCAATATTGCCACCCCACGCCCGCAACGTCCGGTGGCGCCTGCCTTGCCGCCCCTGCAGCCCCCAAAGCGCGTGACGCCGCCGCGCGCTGTGACTGTGCCAGCGACACAAGTGCCGTTGCCAGCCGAGCTGCCGCCACCGCCCACGTGGGAAGAACTGCAGGCGGCCCAGCAAGCGCCGCCAGCGCCTCCCACCGCGCGCAGCGCTGACGAGATCATGCAGCAAGCCAAACGCGACCTGGGCGGCATCAACACCGAATTGAAGAAGGAGTTTCCCCGCTCCGCCAATCTGGCACCAGGCAACTCGGCGCACGCGCGCATGGAGCGCAAGATGGAGGATGCCTTCGACCAGGCCCCACCAAAATGGTATCAGGCGGCAAAGTTCAAGGAAATTGGCGATGCTTCGGGTTCGGGACGCCGAATCTACCGCATCACGACTGCGCTCGGAACGTTTTGCGTCAGCTACGCGTCGAACCACGAACACAACGGCCAGGACGCGATGCAACATGGGTCCCGGCCTTTCTATACCAATTGCCCGGAATGAGCCCGGTGCACGCGTCCCCACAAGCGGCCGTGCGCACGCGCCGCATAGCCGGACTGGCCGCGACCTTGCTGTTGCATCTGGCGCTGCTGTTCGCCTGGAAGGCAAGTCATCAGACTACCGCCGAGCTCGACGATTCCAAGCAGGTGCGCCTGGCCTGGATCAATGTCCCCTTACCGCGCAAGTCAGTGCCGCCTGAACAAGCAAAGCCAAAACCAGTACCACAGCCGCACATCAACAGCGCGACACGGCCCGCTGCGCCGGAACGAGAAATACGAGCCGCACCGGCAGCCAGCGCCACACCAGAGCTTGTCAATCCGACTACGGCACCAGCCGCGCCTGCGGCGCCGCGCGCGGCCGACATCATGCGCGGAGCCATGCGCGACCTGGGCGGGATCGACAAGGAATTGAAGAAGGAGTTTCCAGGGCCCCTGATCAAGGCCCCGCGCAACACACCGCTCTCGCGCATGGAGCAAGGGATGGAACACGCTGCCGAGATGGCGCCACCGAAGTGGTACGAAGCGCCCAAGGTCACGGAAATAATCGACCCGGGCGGGTACGGTCGCAGGCGCTATCGCGTCATCACGGCCAATGGCACTTATTGCGTGACCTACGAATCGAACCATGCGCCCGATGGCCTGGACACCATGAAGAACGGCATCAAGCCAAAAATTACGAACTGCCCGCCGGAGGAGCAGCCGGCAACGATTCAGAAATAAGGCCCGTCATTTCGATTGACACTACGGCAGTGCCTTGGCCCGTTGACTGGATGGGCCTTCTA
Source organism: Massilia sp. (assembly GCA_045810445.1). Lineage (GTDB taxonomy): Bacteria > Pseudomonadota > Gammaproteobacteria > Burkholderiales > Burkholderiaceae_D > Telluria_A. Next base: position 26,507 of record JBJMVX010000122.1, on the reverse strand, counting down.
GGATGCCAAACGGGCGAGCAGTTCCTTTTGCGCCGTTTTTGCCTTGCCTGAAAGACTGAGCTTTTGTAGCGAAGCGATGGTAAGGGGCGCCACTGGCACGACAAATTTGAGAGCCAGTTCCAAAAGCAACTCAATCAGTTTGCCAAAGTCCTTGGGAACTGGTGCATCACCGATATCGAGCATGGTGCCCAGCGCCTGGCAAACGTGGGCCGGCATACGCCCGTGTGCACCAGCCGCGGTGCCCAAACTCTTTGCATAACGCGCCGCTTTGCCGTGACCACTTAGCAGGTCCGCGCGCATGAATTGCGCCACCGGAAGCATCTCGCTGCGCCCCTCCAACAGAACAGCCACCAGGGCATCGATGGCCATTGCCGTTTGACCAGGCTCTTTGCCGCCAAGGGCGAACGCCAGCATCCTTTGTGCAGGCTGGCATACGGGCGTAGCGCGATCGATCAGCACAGCAAGATAGGCCTTGTCTTGCCACCGCGCTTCCCACCAGTCGATGTTCGTGCCGATTTCCAGCGCGCCGTTGGCAAAAAACGATTGCAGGCTGCCCGGCACGAGCGAGGCGCTATACAGCAAACTACTCTCTTTGCCTCCCCAAAAATCCCGGTAGCGCCAGCTGTCATCGAAACGGTCGCGGCATACGGCAATGAAGGCTGGATCGCATTGCTCAGATGGCGGTGGATCGACCAGTAACTCCAGTTTCAGATAGCTGCCACCGGAATAGTGATGTTCGATGAATTGCCAATCGTAGTTGGCTACGCGCGGGCCGTTCGGTCCCAGATCACCGTAGCAAGACAGCAGGTAGGTGTCGTCGGCGCCTGGATGGCGGATGCGGGCAGCCGCGACAAACAAGGCACGCTCCTCGCCCGCCGCAACGTCATCGCCAAGCGCGTAGCGAAACGCCTGGACCAAGGGCGTTTGCGCCAGCTCGCGCGCCCGCGTCAAGGCCAAGGCACTGCCTCCGGGCGCAAGTCGCAACAGCGCACGGACCTGTTCATGGAGCGAAGAGATAACACCGGCAAGCTGGTGCGCGTGAAGGCGCTCGACGAGCATTTCCGGATCGATGAAGCCACGTCGATGCGTGGCGCAGGACAGGGGTGTCAAGCCCGCGTGCTGCAACATCAGCACACTCAAATCCCGCGTGCGCCGCCTCAGATCGACACCGGTCGCCACGTTTTCATCGGACCCGGTGACAGGAAGCTGCCCAACTATGCTGATCAGCAATTTCGCCAGCGCAGCGGCGACCGGGTGCTCGCCACCGGCCACCTTCAAGGCGCGTTTGACGACAGGGGAGAATCGCTGAGCCTCGCCAAGCACCAGCGCGCTGTGTCGCCCCAGGGCGTCGAGCACCCGTTCGAATTCGTCAATGTCATGGTCGTTTTCGAAGACATAGGCAATCGCTTGGACGAGATCGTCCAGGTCCTCGATCGCTTGTAAGCGCCGCGATGGATCGAGGGGCGACAAAAGTCCCTTCTCCATATCAGCATCGGCGCTCTCGTGAACGTGCGCTGCGTCGCTGGTGCCGGCAAGGGCAATGAGTGCATCGCGACAGCTGGCACTAATATGCGGCACCATCGCGGCAAGCGCAGTGCGCGTGTCCTCGGCACAGCCCCACGCAGCAATTCGATTCAAGACTTTTTTGTGCACTTCCGATGCCGGATGGGCCAAAGCGTGATGGACGATTGCTGATGCGGCGTGGGCCAGTGCCGGCGAGCGCTTCACCAACACATCGAGCATTTTGAGCGCAGCATCAACCTGCCCTTTGACTGAGGACGAAATCACCGGCACCAGCGCATCCATCAGGGGCGCGGCGTCAAGCTTGTCATGTTTGAGCAAGTTGGCCAGCGCCGATAGCGCCAACGTGACCGTGGGTGGAATACGACTGTGACACAAGCCGAGATAGCGCTCCCGCAAAGGCAGCAATTCGTCAACGGTCGGTGCCAGCAAATCATGGAACCTTGAAAACCAGCCCGCGCGAAATTGCGGCCAATCCCGCTCCAGCGTTGAGAGCGTTTTCTCAAGCAAGGTGACACGGGTCAGGTCGCCACGGCGAACGAGTTCGAGAAACGCTCCCTCCCAGGAATTATCCCCGCTCGTGTATTTTCCGAACGACGACATATTTGTGTCGGCCGTTCCCTCCACGTCAAACAGGCGCAGAAGTGGTCCGTCCACTAGGCCAGGATCGGCCTCGATCAATCGCATGACCGAATCGTGTCGGTAAGTCGTCCACCCCGGAGCGCTCATGATGGCGAGTATATATTCATCACTGTCGGGCCGCTCGACCACGCCCATGAATACAAGCCGATGTGCGAGGAGGTTGCGCCAACCGCGCGATTCATACATTTTCGCGACGAAGCTTTTTATCGCTGCCGGTTCCAGCAAATCGAGCGCATCGGCGAAACGTTCGTTCCAGCGCCACATTTGTGCACGGACTTCGTCAGAGCCGCAAAAGAACAGCGCGGCGTCGAGTGCTTCAAAATGATTCGGCGTGACATGCATACCCCACCAGGGTAATGGCGCTTTGTTCATACTAAAACGCACAGGCCTCAAGTGCCTGTCGATTTCCCACAGTGCGTTCATCTTCTGGGTGCGCTGCACTGGCGAGAGGCCTCGCAGCGCGCCAAGGACGCCATCGAAATCACCGGCATGAATACTGGTGTCCAAGGGGTCGGCGGGGATAAACATCGCAGTGCTCATTGCCAGCTTCCTGTCATTTTTCTTGCTGCTGCAGGGTTTCCGCGGCCAGCACATGTTTGCACGGCCCGCGTTCGCCCTGGTATTTTGCGAACCAAGGGCAGGTGCAGGAAAGTTCTCCCTGACGTTCATGGACACGATGGGTCACGGTGCCGCTGGCGACGAGGGCTTCAAACGGATGCGCTTTCACCAGCCGCACCGCGCCCGTTTCAAGCAATTGGCGTGCGTTGGCCATGCGCGGATGCATATCGTCGATCAAGCTCAGATCGAAGGGCAGTACGCGATGAAAGTAGCGCTGGTCGACGACGTCAAACCCGGCCAGGCCGGACACACCCAACACCCGCAGTGCATCGTCGACCTGAGCTCTGTCGATTGTCAGCGCGCGCGCCAAGTCGTCAGCGTCGAGTGTACTTTGCCACTGCAACTGGGCGCGCACGCTGGCCAGCGCGACTTCGTTCCCCGTATTCATCAATGCGCGCAAGGCCTGGCCTTCGCCCGAGAAGCCGCGCCATACTTCGGCGCTCAGCACCAGTGTGAGTCGCATGCTGGCGAAATCGAGCACCCAGGCACTGGCCTGCTGGGCGTCGTCCGCGAATACCGTGAGCGACTTCGCCTTCGGCAGCAGCGCCTCTAGCACCCGCAGACGGGAGGTGTCCGCGACCCTCACGCCCTTGCTGTCGGGGCGTGTCGTGGTACGCAGGCCTCCGGGGCCGGCCACGATCCATAGCGGCGTCTTGCTGGTCGATGCTTTGGGCAGGCTTCGGAAGAAGCGCAGCGCCTCGACGCCGCCAGCACTGATTCGCTGGCGCATGGCAGCCTGGTAGGACTGCACTTCCAGCAGACCCCGCACCCAGCGCAAGGGGAGCGCTACTTTTTTCTCGACGATGTCGGCGCTGCCCGAGCGCAGACGTAGCTGGTCGCGTCCAATTGCCAGACCCAGGCCATCGGCGTCGCGCACGCGGGCCAGCGCCGCGCGCATCGGAGCGTTGAAGTCGACGTTGGTGGTCCCTCTGGCGACGACGTCGCCATCATAGGCAGCAGGAAGCACATCGGCTCGGATGTAGGCGCTGCAACAGCCGGAAAAACCCTCAAATCGCAATACGCCACCGCCTGAGGTGACGACCGGATCGGCCAGGGCAATGAGACGTGCGACGGTATTGGCAGGCGTGAAAAAACGCGAGCCGACAATGAGATGGATGGCGCAGAGCAGGTCGGCCGACAGGCGTGGCGCTTTTAACTGACCTTCGAAAAAGTGCGGATGCAGGTCACCCGCGCTGGAAGTGGCCAGCCGCAGGCACGGTTTGGCTTCATCGCTCAGTTCCGACGGCGCGCTATAGCGGTAGGCATGCTCGATTGCGGGCACAAGGCTCCTATTGCTGTGGGTTGACGCGTTCGACCTTTGAATGCAGCTTGTTCAAGCCGGACAGATAAGCCTTGGCCGAGGCCACGATGATGTCCGGGTCCGAGCCCACGCCATTGACGATGCGCCCGGAGCGTGACAATCGCATGGTCACTTCACCCTGCGACTGGGTGCCGTTGCTGATCGCGTTGATCGAAAAGAGCACCAGTTCGGCGCCGCTGGCCGCTTCCTTTTCGATGGCGTTGACGGTCGCGTCGACCGGTCCATCGCCCTCGCCTTCGCAGCTGTATTCCTTGCCGTCGATGGCAAACACCACTCTTGCCGTTGGCGTTTCGCCGGTTTCCGAGCGCTGTGCCAGCGACACGAAGCGGTAGTACTCGCCTTCGTGGGCGTGGTCTTCGTCAGAGACGAGCGCCATGATGTCTTCGTCGAAGATCTCGCTCTTGCGGTCGGCCAGTTCCTTGAAGCGCGCGAAAGCGGCGTTGATTTCGGCTTCCGATTCAAGCTCGATGCCCAGCTCCTGCAGGCGCGCCTTGAAGGCATTGCGTCCCGAGAGCTTGCCGAGCACGATCTTGGTGGCGGCCCAGCCCACGTCTTCGGCGCGCATGATTTCATAGGTCTCGCGCGCCTTGAGCATGCCGTCCTGGTGAATGCCCGACGCGTGGGCGAAGGCGTTGGCGCCCACGACCGCCTTGTTTGGCTGCACCGCAAAGCCGGTGATTTGCGAGACCATTTTGGAGGCCGCGACGATTTGCGTGGTATCGATCCCCAGTTGCAAGCCGAAGTGGTCGCTGCGCGTGCGCAGCGCCATCACTACTTCTTCCAGTGCTGTGTTACCGGCGCGCTCACCCAGGCCATTGATGGTGCATTCGATCTGGCGCGCGCCGCCTATCATGACGCCAGCGAGCGAGTTGGCGACAGCCAGTCCCAGGTCGTTATGGCAGTGGACCGACCAGATGGCCTTGTCCGAATTGGGGATGCGTTCGCGCAGGCGTTTGATGGTGGCGCCGAATACCTCGGGGACCGCGTAGCCGACCGTGTCGGGGAAATTGATGGTAGTGGCGCCTTCGGCGATGACGGCTTCGAGCACGCGGCACAGGAAGTCTTCGTCGGAGCGGCTGCCGTCTTCTGGGCTGAACTCGATGTCGTCAGTGTATTGGCGCGCACAGCGAATCGCCTGGATGGCCTGTTCCAGCACCTGGTCCGGCTCCATACGCAGCTTCATTTTCATGTGTAGCGGCGAGGTGGCGATAAAGGTGTGAATGCGTTTGCGGGCGGCCGGTTGCAGTGCTTCGGCGGCGCGCGTGATATCGCGGTCGTTGGCGCGCGAGAGTGAGCAGACGGTGGACTCCTTGATCGCGGCCGAGATGGCGCGGATCGCTTCGAAGTCGCCGGGTGAGGCGGCGGCGAAACCGGCTTCAATGACGTCCACCCGCATGCGTTCGAGCTGGCGCGCGATGCGTACTTTTTCGTCCTTGGTCATTGATGCGCCAGGCGACTGTTCGCCGTCGCGCAAGGTGGTGTCAAAAATGATCAGGCGGTTCGAGTTTGTCATGGCGGCTCCAGTAGGCAAATAAAAAAATCGACAAGGCCCGCATCATTGTGCAAACAATCGGCAACCTCCGCATCACTGAGCAAATCGCATCACTGTCCTTGCGAATGCGAGGACCCATACCACGTTAGCTCAGAGATCGCGCGCTTCACAGAGTTAGCGTGGTATGGGTCCTCGCTTTCGCAAGGACAGTGCGGTGGTCGCCGAAGACACCCTTGGTCGGTTAGCGGCGCTCGCTCGGATCAATCGGGTCGGATGCCGACTGCACGATGCTCACTGGCTTGCCCTTGACGAGGCGCCAGAAGAACACGGCATAGCCGGACAGGCCGTAAAACACAAACAGCGGCATCAGCACTTTCGGTGGGTCGATCGATACCAGGGCCAGGCCCAGGGCGATCAGGAACACCGCGATGAAAGGCACCGATTTGCGGAAGTTCACATCCTTGAAACTGTAGAACGGGACGTTGGTCACCATGGTCAGGCCAGCAAACAGCGTAATGCCCCAGGAGACCCATGGCAGGTCCGTGCCGACGTAGGCGAGATCGTTCATCATGAGGATGTAACCAGCGACCATGGCTGCAGCCGCCGGGCTGGGCAAGCCCTGGAAGTAGCGCTTGTCGACCACTTCGATGTTGGTGTTAAAGCGTGCCAGGCGCAGCGCCGCGCCGGCGCAATAGACAAAGGCTGCCAGCCAGCCGAACTTGCCCAGGCCGCGCAGCGACCATTCGTAGATCACCAGCGCAGGCGCCGCGCCGAAAGAAACCATGTCGGACAGGCTGTCGTATTGGGCGCCAAATTCGGACTGGGTATTGGTCAGGCGCGCAATGCGGCCATCGAGCCCGTCCAGGATCATGGCGATGAAAATGGCCCAGGCGGCATGCTCGAACTTGAGGTTCATGGCCTGGACGATGGCATAGAAGCCGCAGAACAGGGCTGCGGTAGTGAAGGCGTTGGGCAGCAAATAGATGCCGCGCGGGCGTACCGGATTGCCTTCGGCATCGACCTTCTTGCGCCCGATGCGGCTAAAGCGCGACAGTTTCGCGTTCTTGGCTTTGGGGGTGGCGCCAGGCTTTCTGCGGCGGGGGAAGGTGGCCATAAATATCCGTTTCAAGTGGTGATGCGCAAAATGCGGTCACGCCCTGCTAGGGGCATGTGGTATGCCAGCCATTATAGTGGGCGGACCGTCAAGTTTGCCAATTGCCTCGTCTACTTGAACCTGACCTTTCCTACGACCCGCATCTGCAGCGTTGTTTCGCCGGGTTCGAAGCTTGGTTCGGCAACGTCTTGCGGCGGTGCGGCCATGTTGAATAGCACGCGAGTTCTGCCAAGTGCTGCTTTGTCTGCGCCCTCTCCACCGCCACCGGCATAGGCGCCTGATCCTTCAAAGTCGACCGTATCGAGGGTCGCATCACTGACCTTGCGGCCCATCGCCGCTGCAATCGATGCGATCCGCTCGTTGAGGTTTTGGTAGGTGGCAGCCAAGCGCTGAGCATCGAGCGCAGCGGTGGTGGCCGGCGAGAGGCCGAACTGCACGCCATTTAAGGCCAGCACGTTTTGCACGGATGCCGCCATCTTCTGCAGTCCACCGAGGTTGCTGGTTTTTACTTCCAAATATTGGCCGACGCGCCAGCTGGTGGGCACGCGTTTCTTCCCGCTAGGCATGCCGTTTGGCAAGGGACGGTCTTCGGGGTAGACAGGATAGGTGTAGTAGCCTTGGGTCTTGAGGGTGGCCTTCGGGTCTTCCTTGCGCACAATCTCGGTGCCCTGCTTCATCTTTTGGTTCACACGCGAGGCAGCGGCAGCCTTGTCCTTGTCCTGTTCCTCGATCATGAAGCTGACCGTGGCTTCATCGTTGGCGTGGGTCACTTCGGCGGAACCAGGCACGATGACCAGGGTGCCCGTGGTCGGGACCGACTGAGCTTGCGCGTGGGCCGCCAGGGCGAGGCTGGCGACGAGGGCGATCTTTTTCAAAGACATGAAGAGTTCTCCAAATTGAAGGGCAAGAAAAAGGGGCACTGCGCCCCTTTTCTCTTGCATATCAGGAAAGATACCCGGATTTCGCTGTGCGGTGTGGTTTGGACACCGTTGCTTGCAATTGAATACAAGCTACTACATTCAAGGTCGTACTCGCGCCAGCGGTTGCAAGCTTGCACATCGTCCTCGCGCAAGCGGGGACCCATGTTGAGCAAGCGTCGTATGGGGCCAACGCATGCGTTGGCGCACGACCGCTTGCGGTCGTCCCCGCATTCGCGAGGACGACGAGCTCGCTACAAGGACGACGGGGGTTAGTTTTTCGACTGATCAACCAATTTGTTCTTGGCGATCCACGGCATCATCGCGCGCAGCTTGGCACCCACTTCTTCGATTGGATGCTCGGACGTCAGGCGGCGGCGCGAAATCAGGGTCGGGGCGCCGGCCTTGTTTTCCAGGATGAAGCTCTTGGCGTATTCGCCAGTCTGGATGTCCTTCAGGCATTGGCGCATTGCATCCTTGGTGGCCGAGGTCACCACTTTCGGACCCGTCACGTACTCGCCGTATTCGGCATTGTTGGAGATCGAGTAGTTCATGTTGGCGATGCCGCCTTCATAGATCAGGTCGACGATCAACTTCAATTCGTGCAGGCATTCGAAGTACGCCATTTCTGGTGCGTAACCAGCTTCGGTCAGGGTTTCAAAGCCAGCCTTGATGAGTTCCACAGCACCGCCGCACAGCACAGCCTGTTCGCCGAACAGATCGGTTTCGGTTTCTTCGCGGAAGTTCGTTTCAATGATGCCGGCACGACCACCACCATTGGCCATCGCGTACGACAAGGCGATGTCGCGCGCCGAGCCCGATTTGTCCTGGTACACAGCGATCAGGTGGGGCACGCCGCCGCCAGCTGCGTAGGTGCCGCGCACGGTGTGGCCTGGCGCTTTCGGCGCGATCATGATGACGTCCAGGTCAGCACGTGGCACGACCTGGCCATAGTGAACGTTAAAGCCGTGGGCAAAGGCCAGCACCGCACCCTGCTTGGCGTTCGGCGCGACATTTTCGTTGTAGACCTGGGCGATGTTTTCGTCCGGCAGCAAGATCATGATGATGTCGGCAGCCTTGATGGCGTCGTTTACTTCCGCCACTTTCAGACCAGCCTGCTCGACCTTGTTCCACGAGGCGCCGCCCTTGCGCAGGCCCACGGTCACGTTGACGCCCGAATCGTTGAGGTTCTGTGCGTGGGCGTGGCCCTGGGAGCCGTAGCCGATGATGGCAACGTTCTTGCCTTTGACGAGGGAGAGGTCGCAGTCTTTGTCGTAAAAAACGTTCATGGTCTTGTCCTAGTAATTTTTAGAAAGGGGTATGCCGTCAGGGCACAATTACACTTTGAGAATGCGTTCGCCGCGGCCGATACCGGATCCGCCCGTACGCACTGTTTCGAGGATGGAGGCGCGGTCGATGGAATCGATAAACGCGTCAAGCTTGCCCTTGTTGCCGGTCAGCTCGACGGTATAAGTCTTTTCCGTGACATCAATGATGCGACCGCGGAAGATATCCGCCGTGCGCTTCATCTCTTCGCGTTCCTTGCCCACGGCACGCACCTTGATCAGCATGAGCTCGCGCTCGATGTGGGCACCCTCGGTCAGGTCGACCACCTTGACCACCTCGATCAGGCGGTTCAGGTGCTTGGTGATCTGCTCGATGATGTCGTCAGACCCGCTGGTGACGATGGTCATGCGCGAGAGCGTGGCGTCTTCGGTCGGGGCCACCGTCAGCGTTTCGATGTTGTAGCCGCGCGCGGAAAACAGGCCGACCACGCGCGAGAGCGCACCGGCTTCATTTTCAAGCAAGACAGAAATAATATGGCGCATTACAGGTCCTCCGATCCGAGCAGCATTTCGGACAGGCCCTTGCCCGCCTTGACCATCGGCCAGACGTTCTCGGACTGGTCAGTGATGAAGTTCATGAACACCAGTCTGTCCTTGAGGCCAAAGGCTTCCTTCAGCGCGCCGTCCACATCGCCCGGCTTTTCAATCTTCATGCCCACGTGGCCGAACGATTCGGCCAGCATGGAGAAGTCGGGCAGCGAATCCATGTAGGACTCGGAGTAACGCGAGCCGTAATCGATCTGTTGCCACTGGCGCACCATGCCGAGGAAGCGGTTATTGAGCAGAATGATTTTCGGCGTCAAATGGTATTGCTTGCAAGTCGCCAGTTCCTGGATGCACATCTGGATCGAGCCTTCGCCGGTGATGCAGGCAACGGTGGCGTCCGGGTTGGCCATCTGCACGCCCATGGCGTAGGGCAAGCCAACACCCATGGTGCCCAGGCCACCGGAATTGATCCACCGGCGTGGCTTGTCGAACTTGTAGTACTGGGCCGCCCACATCTGGTGCTGACCCACGTCGGAGGTGATAAAGGCGTCGCCCTTGGTGATGTCCCACACTTTCTGGACCACCGATTGCGGCTTGATGACCAGGTCGGAGTCCTGGAATTTCAGGCAGTCGCGGCCACGCCATTCGTTGATCTGTTTCCACCAGTCCTTGATGCCGTTCGGATTGGGGCGCACCTCGGCTGCGTCCAGCTGGGCCAGCATTTCCACCAGCACGTCCTTGACGTTGCCCACGATGGGGATGTCGACCTTGACGCGCTTGGAAATCGACGAGGGGTCGATGTCCACGTGGATGATCTTGCGCGGGTTGGAGGCGAAGTGTTTCGGGTTGCCGATCACGCGGTCGTCAAAACGGGCGCCGATGGCGATCAGGACGTCGCAGTTCTGCATCGCCATGTTCGCTTCGTAGGTGCCGTGCATGCCGGGCATGCCCACGAAGTTTTCGCTCGAGGCGCGGTAGGCGCCCAGGCCCATCAGGGTATTGGTGACCGGGAAGCCGAGTTTGTCGACCAGCTTGTTGAGCTCGGGCGAGGCGTTGGCCAAGATCACGCCGCCACCCGTGTAGATCATTGGGCGCTCGGCCTGCAGCAGCAGTTGTACGGCTTTGCGGATCTGACCCGCGTGGCCCTTGTCGACCGGCTTGTACGAACGCATCTCGACATCCTTGGGATAGTCGTAGACGCATTTGTGCATGCTGATGTCTTTGGGAATATCAACCAGCACCGGGCCCGGACGGCCAGTTCTGGCAATAAAGAAAGCTTTTTTCATCGTCGCCGCCAGGTCTTTCACGTCCTTGACGAGAAAGTTGTGCTTGACGCAGGGGCGGGTGATGCCCACGGTGTCGCATTCCTGGAAGGCGTCCTGCCCGATCGCATGGCTGGGCACCTGGCCCGAAATGACGACCATGGGAATCGAGTCCATATAGGCAGTCGACAGGCCGGTCACCGCATTGGTGACGCCGGGGCCGGACGTGACCAGGGCCACGCCAACGGTGTTCGAGCTGCGCGAATAGGCATCGGCCGCGTGGACGGCTGCCTGCTCATGGCGGACTAGGACGTGCTGGAATTTGTCTTGCTTGAAGATAGCGTCGTAAATGTAGAGGACCGCTCCACCTGGATAACCGAAGACGTGCTTGACGCCCTCTTCTGCCAGACAACGCACTACTATTTCAGCGCCCGTGATGGGGGCTGTTGATTCGTTGTTCATGATACATTCCTTTCAAGACCCATTGGGAGGTGATCGGATGCTCTTTCCTAACGAAGATCGCATGTCGCGACAGTGCTCAGGCTTCCCTTCTTTCTGCGGTCACGTCGATCTTTCCGCTCCCCGTAGGAAACGTACGAACCGGCGCTAAACGCAACTCGTTTGGCATGAGTTTCTGTAGCGATTACTGCGAACCTCTCGCGCTTGTGGCGCGGGTTAGAGCAAACTGCCTACATATGAAAGCGCGCCAGGTCGAGGATGGCCTTGTGTGCCGGTCTCAACGTGACCATACTGCTTCGGGGTTGCAAAGCGTTCTATACCTTACCGCGCTGCACCATTCTGGTCAAGTTAAAAAATAGACCGTTTCCCGCAAAAGCTGCAGAAATGCCGGGGTAAACACGTATTTTCAATGCAAAACCGGCCATTTTTTGCTAGCATGCCTCAGTTTTTCCGAATCGCCCACCCACCGTAGCGCATGGCCACAGACAAAGAACTATCCGACTTCCTCGAGAATGTGGAGCGGCGCGCCTTCAAGCAAGCCGTGTACGCCGTACGCAAGGACGAGTCTGCGCTCGATATTGTGCAGGACGCGATGATCAAACTCGCCGAAAAATATGGCGACAAGCCCGCTGCCGAGTTGCCGATGCTGTTCCAGCGCATCTTGCAAAACACCATACTCGACTACTTCCGGCGTGAAAAAGTGCGCACGACCTGGGTCAGCCTGTTTTCCAGCATGGGCAGGCGCGATGGGGAGGACGAGGATTTTGATATACTGGAATCCTACGAGGCCGAAGAAGGTTCTGCCGCTGCCGAGTCGAGCGCCGATCTGGTCTAGCGCATGCAGACACTGGACATTATTGACGCGGAAGTACAAAAACTCCCGGCGCGTCAACGGGAAGCCTTCCTCATGCGTTACTGGCAAGACATGGACGTGGCCGAAACAGCTGAAGCAATGGGTTGTTCGGAAGGTAGCGTCAAGACGCATTGCTCGCGAGCCACACATGCCCTCGCTGAATCGCTGAAAGCCAAGGGAATCATATTATGAACGCCGACGATCTGAATTTCGCGTACAAAGTACGCCACAAACTGAACGAACACCTGGACCAATTGCCGTCTTCGACCACGGATCGTCTGGCTTCGGCACGCAAAGCTGCGATGGCACGCAAAAAGCCACACGCGCCGGTGCGCGTGCCGCAAGCCCAGTTGGCAGGCAATGTCGGCGCTTTTTTCAGTTCCAGTTTCTTTAACCGTATGGGCGTGATCGTGCCCCTGATGGCCCTGGTCGTCGGCCTGGCCGGTATTTACGAATACGAAGAGCAACAACGCATTGCTGAATTGGCTGAGCTGGACGCGGCCGTGCTGTCGGACGAACTGCCTTTGACGGCCTATCTGGACAAGGGTTTTAACGCCTACCTCGCCGAACGCGGGCAGAACTGACGATGGCCGGCTTTCGCAGCAAGGCAGCAGGCTTGTCGCTGGCGCTGTGCGCCGGTGTGACCCTTGCCGGCGTGGTCCTCGCCCAAACCGGCAGCGCGCCGGCTGCGGCCAGCTCCCCCGTCGCGGTGAGCACCAAGCCCGCGCCGCTCGCTGCGCCTGCAGTCAAGCTGCCTGAAAAAAACCAGTGGAAAGACTTGTCTGCGGTGCAGAAAGTGGCGCTTGCGCCCATGGCGGCCGAATGGGATCACCTGGACAGCGTACGCAAGCTGAAATGGCTCGATATTGCCAATCGCTACGCCGGCATGAAGCCTGACGAGCAGCAGCGTGTGCAGGAGCGCATGCGCGACTGGCTCAAGCTCACGCCCGAAGAACGCCGCGTTGCGCGTGAAAACTATACCTTGAGCAAGAAAATTGACAAGGAGAAGAAATCCGCGCAGTGGGAGCAATATCAGCAATTGCCCGAAGAAGAAAAGAAAAAACTGGCAGCCGACGCAGCCAGCAAGAAAAACATCACCAATCTGCCGCCCAAGACGCAGCAGAAAGCGGTCACGCCGATCAAGGAAGGCAAGCAGATTGCCTGCCTCAGCGGCACCATCAAGAATCCCAACGCGGGTGGGCCTGCCTGTATCCCGGCGCCTGCCAAGCCAGCCATGCCGCCCGTGACCACCCCAGCGCCGCTCGCCCCGGCCGTACCTGTTCCCAATGCAAAATAGTTCGTCGCCCTACCCTACGCCGTCCCTGAAACGCCGCCTGATCTGCCTGATTTACGATGCCCTCCTGATCATCGCGGTCGGGCTGCTGGCCGATGCCGTATTTCTCATTCCCCTGCACCGTGTTGGTGGCCGCGTGGCCGAACAGTTGCCGAAAATGGCAGCCTTTCTCGTCATCGCTGCCTACCTGATCCATTCCTGGGCTGGCAGCGGCTTTACCCTGGCCATGAAAACCTGGCGCATCAAGCTGGTCAAGGTGGGTCATGCCCGCGTACCGTTTCGCAATGCCGCCCTGCGTTTTCTGCTGGGCTGGTGCTGGGTGTTGCCTGGCGCCTTGCTGTATTACGTCGTCGGCAAGCACACGCTTGGTGTTGCCTGCGAATCCTTGCTGGCTGGCGCCGTGCTGTGGTCACTGACAGCCTTTCTCGACAAGGACCGCCAGTTCCTGCACGACAAGCTCGCTGGCACACGCCTGATTCTGCTCCCTGCGGCTGCGAAAAAAGACAAGCAAACTGCACCGTAAGAGCCGGCACGCAAGCTGGTTTTGGGAACGGCACACGCATGCGTGGGGCCTGAACTGAGGCGAAGTAAATATAGGTCCTCGCGTTCCCGCAAGGACAGTGTGTGGGGGACGCTACCAAAGAATGCGCCACTGCACATAGAACGCATCGCCGCTTCACAGACGCACACTACCATCGGGGCCATCATTCATCCCGATGGAAAGCGTCATGACCTCCGAAGCCGCCGAGCTCTTTAGCGACACGCCAGACTCCCGCCCCCGCCATACCATCACCTTCATCGGCTTCTTTGGCGTCTTTATGCCACTGGTGGCCCTGGCAATCGAAGCCAGTCTGCATGTTTTTCAGTGGACCTTTCTCAACCCTATTCCCACACTGGCGCACGCGATCATGATCGCTCTGGTCCCGCTGGCCAACGGCGTGCTGCTGTGGGCATTGGCGCGCGGGCGCCCTTCTCTGCCCACCTGGTTCGCCTGGCTGCAAGGGGTCGCCATGGGTACCTCCCTCCTGTACGCCATCCTGTTCTTGCCGGCCACGCCCATTGGCGCCATGCTCATCATTGCATTTGGCGTCGGCTTCCTGCTGCTGGCCCCGCTCATGTCCTTCATCGCTACCATGCTGGCACGGCGGCTATGGACCCGCACGCATGGCCGCGCGCTGCCGCACATGTGGCGCGGCATGGCGCTGGCCCTCCTTCTCTTTATCGCCTTTGACACCCCTGCTACCCTGACCCGAATCGGGCTGCAAATGGCCAGCTCCGCCACGCCAGAGACGCGCACCCGTGGCGTCCTCTGGTTGCGGCGAATCGGCAACGATGCCTACTTGCTCCAGCACTGCCAGCAACGTTCGGGCGAAACCAGCGGTGTGTTCGGCGCCCTGTTCGATCTGGTCTCACCGGTCACGCCAGAGCAAGCGAGCCAGGTGTATTACCGCGTGACCGGCAACACGGCAGTGAGCCAAGCACTGCCCACCGTACGTGGCTGGCGCAATGTCTGGGACCGGGACCGCGGTGGTGAGGTGGTCGGCCAACGCCTGAACGGCGTTACGCTGGACAGTTCGCGCATGGATGGCTCGGTCGATGGTGCCGCCGCACTCGCCTATGTCGAGTGGACCATGGTGTTCAAGAACAGCTCGTCCATGCAGCAGGAAGCTCGGGGCGAAATCCAGTTGCCCGCCGGCGCAGTGGTCTCGCGCGCGACCTTGTGGATCAACGGCGAGGAGCGCGAAGCGGCGTTCGGCGGTCGCGGCGCGGTACGCGCGGCCTACGAAAAGGTGGTGCGGCAAAGCCGCGATCCCCTGTTGGTGACGACAGCGGGACGCGACCGCGTGCTGGTGCAGCTGTTTCCCATTCAATCGGGAGGCGAGATGAAGATCCGGATTGGCATGACGGTTCCCCTGTCCCTGCCTGACCTGCAGCACGCCAGCATGCAGCTGCCGGCTTTCAGCGAACGCAATTTCGAGATCGCGCCTTCCATGCGCCACGCGGTCTGGATGGAGTCTGCCAGCCCGCTGGCAAGCGGCAAGGCGCTGCGCAGTGAACAGGTCTCTGCGAAGCTGTATGCACTGCGGGGCGACGTGCCAGACCCGGTCAGCGGCCAGGCCATGCCCGGCTTGTCGGTCGTGCGCGCGCAAGACAGTGGGGACACATGGACGCCAGACGAAAAGGGAGAAGCGGATCAGGCCATCGTGCAGCGTCTGGGCATGCGGGCGGTAACTCCCCCACGCAGGCTTGCCATCGTCATCGATGGCTCGGTCGGCATGCAAGGCGCGCGTGAACAACTGCTTGGCGTAGTGGGCGTCCTGCCCGATGGGGTCGAAGTGAGCTGGGTGTTTGCGGGCGACGATCGCCCCCAACTGGTGCCACAGGAACGTGGCAATGCACTCGCCGCCACCCAGTATCTGCAGGCGCTCGATTTTGCCGGTGGCCGCGACAACAGCGCTGCCCTGGCCAGCGCCTGGGATTGGGCGGCAGGCACCCCCGATGGCGCGATCGTCTGGATCCACGGCCCACAGCCTGACCTCGATAGCACAACGGAAGCCCTGGAGCAGCGCTTCGCGCGCCGTCCCGGCCAGGTCACCTTGTATGACCTCGACGCGCTCGCCGGTCCCAACACCATCGCGCGCCGGCTCGATGGCCTCACTCGCATGGAGCGCGTGGCGCGCGGCGCCAACCTGGGCGAGGACTTGCGCCAGCTGTTTGCGCAATGGGCGCCGGGCGCACAACGCATCGTGGTCACACGTGAGCGGCAAGCGATAGCGGGCCTGGACCCAGCGCGCAAGACCTCGTCGCACCTGGCGCGCCTGTGGGCGGCGACCCAGGTTGCCAAGGCCAGCGTGGATCCGAAGCAGCACGCGGCGGCGGTGGAGATGGCCACGCGCTATCAACTGGTCACGCCGGTGTCCGGCGCCGTGGTCCTGGAGACGAAGCAGCAGTTTGACGAAGCCGGGCTGGAACCGGTGGCGCCAGGTAGTGTACCCACCGTGCCGGAGCCGGAAACGTGGATGCTGCTGATTGTGGCGCTGGCAGTGCTGGGATTCGGTCTGCGCAGGCGGCGCGCATGACGCTGACGCCATTTCCGTTGTTGCTGGCCGCCCTCTGCGCTGCCGTGTGGCCGGTCTGGCGCTGGTTTGTCGTCAACAGTGTCGACGGCTCGAACGATGCTGCCGGCTTGCTGGCCGCCCTCTGCGCCATCGTCATGGTGTGGCGATCGCCTGCTGCGACGCCAATCACGCGTCCCCTGCTGCTGCCTGCGCTACTGCTGACGGCATATGCCCTGGCTGCGGCAAGCGCCATGGCGCCGGCGATCCTGGCCCTGCTGGCGGCCCTGGCGCTGGCAGCGCTGGCCAGCAGCTGGCGCCTGGGCCGGCGCATGGATGCTGCGCTGGTGGGACTATGCGTGCTGGCGCTGCCCCTGGCAGCGAGCCTGCAGTTCTATGGTGGTTATCCGCTGCGGATCGCTGCCGGTCGTCTGGCGGTGGCCCTGTTGCGCATGAACGGCCTGGGCGTGGTGCGCGAAGGCGCCATGCTGCTCTGGAATGGGCAGCAGATCGCCATCGATGCGCCCTGCAGCGGCGTGAAAATGTTGTGGGCGGGCCTGTTTCTCGCCTGCGCGCTGGCGGGGAGCTATCGGCTCAATGCAGGCCGCACGCTGGCCGCGCTGGGGCTGGCGACGGGTGTGATCGTGCTGGCCAACGCGGTGCGCGCTGCGGCCCTGTTCTACACGGAGGCAGGCCTTATCGACATGCCGCCCTTTGCACACCAGGGAAGCGGCATGGTGTGCTTTGCGGGTGGCGCGGGGGCGATCTTTGCGGGTGTGCGGGCCCTGCGCCGGGAGGCAGCATGAAGTCACTGGCAAGTTTGATCTTTGCCGGCGTGTGCGCCACTGCGGCCCTGGCGCCCCTGGCCGCGCACAAAGAGGCGAGCAAGGTGGCCGACGGTTTTCCAGGCTGGCCCACCGAATTTGAAGGCGCGACTCTGTCTGCCTTGCCGCTCTCGCCCATGGAGCTGCGGCTGGCGGAGCAGTTTCCAGGCCGCGTGGGCAGGTTCAGCGATGGCCGGCGTGAAGTGATTTTGCGCTGGGTGGCCGTCGGCAGCCGCAAGCTGCATCCCGCAAGCGACTGCTTCAAGGCCAATGGGTATGCCCTCACCAACCTGCCAATCAGCGTGCGCGATGGTCAGCGCTGGTCCGGCTTTCGCGCGCAGCGTGGCGGCCAGACATTGGAGGTACGCGAGCGCATTGTCGACGCGGCAGGCGCGCAGTGGAGTGACGTCTCGGCGTGGTATTGGTCGGTCATGCTGGGGAAAAGCAGCGGCCCGTGGTGGGCCGTGACCGTGGCGCAGCGCGGCTAATCGTCCATCGCCGCGAACAGGCTGGCCGGCAGTTCCTGCTCCAGCGTGACGATGCGATTGCGCCCTTCCGCTTTCGCTTCGGCCAGCGCCTTGAGGGCGCGCACGATCATGTCTTCAGCTTTTTCGGCCGGGGCATTGGTGGTCAGGCCGGTGGAAAACGTCACGGTCTGGCCGGCAGTGACGGTATTCCAGTCAAAATTGGCCACGAAGGCGTTGAGGCGGTTCATCGCCAGCACACCCTGGTGCAGCCAGGTCACTGGCAGGATGATGCCAAACACATCGCCTTCGATGCGACCGAAACGGTCCAGGGTGCGCAGCAGCAGGCAGGATTCACGTGCGATGGTTTTCAATACCAGGTCGCCAGTCTGCTCGCCGAACTGGGCATTGACTTGCTTGAAATGGTCGACCCCGATCACGGCGAAACAGAAGGGTTGGCCAGTGCGCGAGGAACGCTGCAATTCATCCGTGACCAGTTCGGCCAGGCTGCCGCGGTTCAGTACCCCTGTCAGCGCGTCGTGCCGCATCAGCGCGTGCAGGCGCGCAATTTCCTCGTCCTTGATGGCCAGCTGCGCGCGCAGCGGTTCGCAGGCTGGGCAGCCTTCGCATGATGTACTCATTCAACTTCCTTGACGGTGGCGTGGTGGGGCAAGCTTACCGCCCTAGTTACCCAGGATCAAGCATTATCGGCAAGCGTGCGCTGGCCTGGCAGGCAATGTTGACGTTCAGGAACCGAAATCAAGGGAGGCAAAGAAACGCTCGCGCGCCGCGTCGGTGTCCGCCTCGTTGGCTTTGCTGCTGGCCACGCTGAGCAAGTAGGTGCCGCCAGGGACACGCACCAATAAGGAGTTGGTCACGCGGCCAGCATCGTCGACTTCCCGTAACTGCACTGCCGCCAAGCCGCGAAACACGGTCCTGTCGGCTTTGGGCTGTTCGTTATAAAAATCGAACATATCGGCCAGTTCGGTCGGCACCTGCGAGCGTGCGAATTCGGCGGTAAACAGATTGCCCTTGGCGTCGCTGGCGCTGAGGATGAAGTTGGTGTCTTTGCCACGGATGATAGTGGCGTCCAGGTAGGGAGCCGGCAGGTCAACCAGGTATTTGCCTTCGGTCGAGGTGGCGCGGTGCCAGCCATCGGGCAGTGGATGGGCCACGTTGCGGCCATGTTCCGTGGCTTTGGCCGGGACCGTGGCCCAGGGCGTGCCGGTGCGTTTGGCCACAGGCATGGGCACGTCGGCTGGCTGGACAAAGAAAAAGCGGCGCCCCGGACCGTCCTTGTGTTCATTGCCGAAAAAGCGCAGACGCTTGCCGTCCTGGGTATGGATACCCTTGCTGATGAAGGCGCCCAGGCCTGGCGCGAAGCAGGGACCGACGGCCATGGTCAAGGTCATGTTGTTGGCGACGCGGTTCGCTTGCTGGCGTATGACCTTGCTCTTTTCGACGGTCACCGACGGCAAATGGCCAGGGGCGTCAGTAAAGCCGCCGACCACCACCGTACCCTCAATGACAAAATCGGCCTTGGCCATGGCTTCTTCCGCCGTCGCGACGGGGGTGCCGCAATTGCCATCGTAAGGACGCACCGCTACTGCCGCCTGCGCGGCCCCCACGAGCATGCTGCCAACCAGCGCAGCCCGAACCACATTGACGATCATGACAACTCCACTTAGAAACGTTCGTATTCCTGCAGGTAGCGCCATTGGCCAGCCGGCAGGCTCGCCATCGGTACACGCCCGATCCGGATGCGCTTCATGCTGACGACCGTCAGGTTCACCATGCGGCACATATGCAGGATCTGGCCCGGCTTCGGGCCCTTGAGCGCGAAGCGCAATCGTGTTTCATTTTGCCAGCTGACCTTCATCGGCGCAATCTCCTTGCCGTTGTAAGTAAGCCCGTGGTTCAGCAACGCGAGCCCGCCTTCGCGAATGTCGCCTGCCACTTCCACGATGAACTCCTGTTCGACCCGCATGCCTTCATCGACCAGCTTGCGCGCCACGCGAAAGTCCTGGGTGTACACCACCAGGCCGCTGGCCTTGGTGTCGAGCGGCGAACAGAGGGTGAGCTTGGCCAGGTGGCGGCGCAGAAAACGCTGCTGGCCATGGTCGGCAAGCAGCAGCGACTCGGCGGTCAGCAAGGTGGTTGCTACCTCGCCGTCGGGACCGATGCCGGCGTTGTAGCCGGCCGGCTTGTGCAGCAGGATCGTCACCGGCGCGATTTCGGCCAGGGTGGCGTCGGGATGGATGACGACATCCTGATCGTCCGCCACGCGCGCGCCAGGTTCTTCCACCAGCACGCCATCGACACTGATCCAGCCGCCAGCAATATACTGCTCGGCCTCGTTGCGCGAGCAGGGGATCATTTCAGCCACGCGCTTGGCGAGACGGATTGCGGTATCGCTCATGTTGCGGGACGCCAGTCGGTAAAAAAGTTGGTAAAGACCGTAATCAGGCGCGCAATGTCGGCTTCCGATACGTTCAGATGGGTGACCAGGCGGGTATGCTGGCCGACCGTGATGCGAATGCGTTCGCGCAGCAGCGTTGCGCGCAGTGCGTCCACGGCCGCCGGGGGCACTTCGATGTAGAAGATATTCGTTTGGGGCGTAGCTACCTTCAGCTGTGGAATCTGTGCCAGAGCGCGCGAGAGCGTGGCGGCATTGGCATGGTCCTCTGCCAGTCGGTTCACGTTGTGTTCCAACGCATACAGGCCTGCCGCAGCGAGGATGCCGGCCTGGCGCATGCCGCCGCCCAGCATCTTGCGCCAGCGCTTGCCCTGCTCGATGAATTCCTTAGTCCCGCACAGTACTGAACCGACTGGCGCGCCCAGGCCCTTGGACAGGCAGACCGAGATCGAATCGAAACCAGCTGCCGCCGCGCGCAGGCTGATACCCTGCTTGACAGCGGCATTGCAGATGCGCGCACCATCGAGGTGGGTAGCCAGCCCGCGCGCGTGCGCGAGGCTGGTGGCCGCGGCCATGTAATCGGCGCCAAGCACGCGACCGCCGATGGTGTTTTCCAGCGCCAGCAAACGGCTGCGCGCAAAATGCATGTCGTCCGGCTTGATATAGGCGGCGATATCGGCCAGCGCAATGCTGCCGTCAGGCTGGTTGGCGATGGGCTGCGGCTGTATGCTGCCCAGCACCGCGGCGCCGCCGCCTTCGTATTTGTAGGTGTGCGCTTCCTGGCCGACCAGGTATTCGTCGCCACGGCCGCAATGATTGAGCAGCGCAATCAGATTACTCTGGGTTCCTGACGGGGCAAACAGGCCGGCTTCGAAGCCGAACATCTCGGCGGTCACTTCCTGCAGGCGGTTGACGGTGGGGTCGTCGCCATACACATCGTCGCCGACCGGCGCCTGGGCCATCGCCGCGCGCATGGCGGCGCCAGGTTGGGTGACGGTGTCGCTACGCAGGTCGATCCAGGCTTCGGTATGTTCGCTCATGTTGTCGCTTCGGCTTGTTCCAGTTGTCGGGTATAGAAACGCTGGCCCATTTCTTCCAGGCCCAGCGTGGCCAGGACTTCCTGCAGTCGTTCGGTCGGCCGCTTGCGCGGCAAATTCTTGTAGCTGGCGATGATCAGTTCATTTTTCATCGAGTGCTCCCAGCCTACCAGTTCCGTCACATTGACCTGGTAGCCGTGCGCCTCGAGCTGCAGGCAGCGCAGCACGTTGGTGATCTGGCTGCCGAATTCACGCGTGTGCAGCGGGTGGCGCCAGATTTCGGTCAGGGCACTCTTGCCCAGGTCCTTGCCCTTGTTCTTCTTCAGTACCGACGCTACTTCGGCCTGGCAGCAAGGGACCAGCACCATGAAGCGCGCCTTCTTCTTCAAGGCGAAGTCAATCGCGTCATCGGTGGCCGTATTGCAGGCGTGGAGCGCGGTGACGATGTCTATCTGCTCAGGCAATTTGTCGGAGGTGGTGGAATCGGCTACCGACAAATTAAGGAAGGACATGCCGGGAAAACCCAGCTTGGCGGCCAGCGCGGTCGACTTCTGGACCAGCTCCTCGCGCGTTTCAATGCCGTAGATGCGCGAGCCATCATCGTGACCCTTGAAGAACAGGTCATACAGGATGAAGCCGAGATAGGATTTGCCGGCGCCATGGTCCACCAGCGAGATGGCTGGGTGGTCCTGCTGGATTTCCTTGAGCAGTGGTTCGATGAACTGGTACAGGTGGTAGACCTGTTTGAGCTTGCGCCGGCTGTCCTGATTGAGCTTGCCGTCGCGCGTAAGGATGTGCAGTTCCTGCAGCAGCGCGATTGACTGGCCGGGACGAATCTCGGGCGCCAGCGTGTCGCCTGGTTTGGCCGCCTTGGCGGCGGTGGCGTCAGCGCGCTTCATCGATCCAGGCCTGTTGAATCGCTTCGAGGACTTTTTCGCCGCCGCGGCTGTGGTCATCGTCAAAGCCGTCCAGATCGACCACCCAGTTGTGCAGGTCGGTGAAGCGAATGCCCGCAGGATCGACTTCCGGCAGCTTGTCGTACAGGGCCTCCGCGATGGCGGTGATGTCAGTCCACTTCATGATCAATGGTTCTTTTCAGCGGCGTGGTTGATCGTGTATTTCGGGATCTCGACCACCAGGTCTTCGGTGCCGACAATGGCCTGGCACGACAGGCGCGAAACAGGCTCCAGGCCCCAGGCGCGATCGAGCATGTCTTCTTCTTTTTCTTCGGGTTCGTTGAGGGACGCGAAGCCTTCGCGCACCAGCACGTGGCAGGTGGTGCAGGCGCAGACGCGGTCGCAGGCGTGTTCGATTTCGATGTCGTTCTCGAGCATGACGTCGCAGACCGATTTGCCGGCAGGCGCCTCGATGACGGCGCCTTCTGGGCAGAACACTGGGTGAGGCAGAAAGACGATTTGTGGCACGGCGTAACCTCGGTAGATATTAAATGTCGTCCAGCGCTTTGCCGGCCAGTGCGCTGCGCACGCTCTGGTCCATGCGGCGCGACGCGAATTCTTCGGTGACCTGGGCCAGTGCTTCGACCAGGCTGTGGATGTGGGTGCCGTCGCTGCCATCCTTGGCTGCCTGCACGGCGGCGATGGCGACATCGATCTGCTGGCGTTCGGCGTCGCTTAACAGGGCGCCATCGGCTTGAAGCGCCGCATTGGTGGCCAGCACGATGCGCTCGGCTTCGACCTGCTCTTCGCGCAGCGCGCGCGCCTGCATGTCGCCGGAGGCCGAGGCAAACGAATCCTGCAGCATGCGCGCCACTTCGTCGTCCGCCAGGCCATAGGACGGCTTGACCGTGATTGACGCTTCCACGCCGGAGCGCGTTTCGCGGGCCGATACCGACAACAGACCATCGGCATCGACCTGGTAAGTGATGCGAATGCGCGCGGCGCCAGCCACCATGGGCGGTATGCCACGCAGCTCGAAGCGCGCTAGTGAACGGCAATCGGACACCAGCTCGCGTTCACCCTGGAGCACGTGCACGGCCAGCGCGGTCTGACCATCCTTGAAGGTAGTGAACTCCTGCGCGCGGGCGCAAGGAATGGTGGAATTGCGCGGGATGATTTTTTCAACCAGGCCGCCCATGGTCTCGATGCCGAGCGAGAGGGGAATCACGTCCAGCAGCAGCCAGTCGTCGCCAGCGGCGCGGTTACCGGCCAGCAGATTGGCCTGGATGGCGGCGCCCAGCGCAACCACCTTGTCCGGGTCGATATTCGCGTGCGGGATGGTCTTGAAAAATTCGGTGACGGCACGCCGCACGTGCGGCATGCGGGTGGCGCCGCCAACCATGACCACGCCATCGACATCGTCGACCGACACCGAGGCGTCGCGCATGGCCTTCTTGATGGCGTTCATGGTCTTGCCCACCAGGTGGCGCGTCATCTCGGCGAAGGCTTCGGCAGTCACCTTCACATGGACCATTTCGCCGGAATTGAGCATCGCGTCGACGGTGGTGTCGGCATTGGTCGAGAGCAGCTCCTTGGCCTGGCGCGATTTGACCATCAAGGTGGCGGTGTCTTCGTCCGACAGCGGGGCCAGCTTGGCCTGCTCGCAAATCCAGCAGAACAGGCGGTGGTCGAAATCGTCGCCGCCAAGGGCAGAATCGCCGCCCGTGGACAGCACTTCGAAGACGCCCTTGGACAGCTTGAGTATCGAAATATCGAAGGTGCCGCCGCCGAGGTCATAGACCGCGTACACACCTTCGGAGCCGTGATCGAGCCCGTAGGCGATGGCGGCGGCGGTCGGTTCGGAGAGCAGGCGCAGGACGTTCAGGCCGGCCAGTTGGGCCGCGTCCTTGGTGGCCTGGCGCTGGGCATCGTCGAAATAGGCCGGTACCGTGATGACCGCGCCTACCAGTTCGTCGCCCAGTGAATCCTCGGCGCGTTGGCGCAGCGTGGCCAGGATTTGGGCCGAGATTTCAACCGGGCTTTTGACGCCGGCCACGGTCTTGATCTGCACCATGCCGGGGGCGTCCTGGAAGGCGTAAGGCAGGTTTTCGGCGTAGGCGATATCGGCCAGGCCGCGGCCCATGAAGCGCTTGACCGAGACCACGGTGTTTTTAGGATCGGTGGTCTGGTGGGCCTGGGCCTTGTAGCCAATGTGGGCGTGACCGTTGGGCAGGTAGCGCACGATCGATGGCAGCAGCGGGCGGCCCTCTTCGTCGCTGAGCACTTCGGGAATCCCGCTGCGCACAGTGGCGACCAGGGAGTTGGTGGTGCCCAGGTCGATCCCCACGGCCAGCCGGTGCTGGTGGGGGGCGGTCGACATGCCGGGTTCGGAAATCTGAAGAAGTGCCATTGTTTTTGTCTATTCTTTGTTCTACACACGCCACTGCGCCGTGGCGGGGTTTGCTACACAATCTAAGTGCCGCAGCGGGAGCACTCGTAACACTGTCCTTGCGAAAGCGAGGACCTATACCTCGCCAGATCAAAGATAAAGTTTTCTCTGTATCACCTTGCTATGGGTCCTCGCTTTCGCAAGGACAGTGTGGTGGTGGCGATTGCCTCAACTATTTCGCTCGGTAACTCTGTTCAAGCAGGTAGGTAGGCGCTTGCATCCACTATCTAACTCTGTTCAAGCAGGCAGGCTGGCGCTTTTCCTAACTATCGATCGCATCAAATGCCTGGTGCAGCTCTTCACCGAATTTTTCGAGGAACATCAGCGCCCGCACACCCTGCGCCGCGTGCTCGTAGTCGCCGGCGTCAAGCTGCACGCCGATGTCGACCATGCGCGCCTTGCGGTCCTGCCCCACTTCAGCGTCCAGCGCCTCCAACGCTTCCATATCCTTGGCCGCCCTCGCCTCACCCAACGCTTCGCGCCACTCCATCTGCTGCATCAGGAACTGCATCGGCATGGCCGTATTCGATTCCGTCTTCAGGTCCACGCCATGCAATTCGCACAGGTACTGGGCCCGCTTTTGCGGATGCTTGAGTGTCTGGTAAGCCTCGTTGGCCCGCGTCGCCCATTGCATGGCCACGCGCTGCTCGGCAGCGCTGGCGTTGACGAAGCGGTCCGGATGGACCTGGCTCTGCACGTCGCGGTAAGCCGCGTCGAGGGCCTTCAGGTCGACCGCAAACTGCGCCGGCAAATGAAACAGCTCAAAGTGGTTCTGCATCAGATCAGATACGGAAGCTCTCGCCACATCCGCATTCGTCCTTGACCTGCGGATTGTTGAAGCGGAAGCCTTCGTTCAAGCCTTCGCGCGTGAAATCGAGCTCGGTACCATCGATGTAGGGCAGGCTTTTCGGATCGACGAACACCTTCACGCCGTGCGATTCGAAGACCGTGTCTTCGGCCGCGCTTTCATCGACGTATTCAAGCTTGTAGGCCAGGCCGGAGCAGCCCGTCGTACGCACGCCAAAACGCAGGCCGACACCTTTGCCGCGCCGCTCCAGGAAGCGGTTGATGTGCTTGGCCGCTTTTTCGGTCAGTGTGATTGCCATAAATTCTCCCGCCGTTTATGCGCTCGGGTGCTTGGTCTTGTAGTCCAGCACAGCAGCCTTGATCGCGTCTTCTGCCAAAATCGAGCAGTGAATCTTCACTGGCGGCAGCGCCAGTTCTTCGGCGATCTGGGTGTTCTTGATCGACAGCGCCTGGTCCAGCGTCTTGCCCTTGACCCATTCGGTCACCAGCGAGGACGAGGCAATCGCCGAGCCGCAGCCATAGGTCTTGAACTTCGCGTCTTCGATCAGGCCATCGGCGCCAACCTTGATCTGCAGTTTCATGACGTCGCCGCAGGCAGGCGCGCCGACCATGCCGGTGCCAATGGTCTCGTCGCCCTTGTCGAAGGCGCCAACGTTACGGGGATTTTCGTAGTGATCCAACACTTTGTCTGAGTAGGCCATGATGTGACTCCTTAGTATGCAATACGGTTAGTGGGCTGCCCATTGGATCGAATTGATGTCGATCCCCTCTTTGAACATGTCCCACAGCGGCGACAGTTCGCGCAGCTTGTGGACTTTCGACTTGAGCAGCTCCACTGCAAAATCGATGTCGGCTTCGGTCGAGAATCGGCCGATGGTAAAACGGATCGAGCTGTGGGCCAGCTCGTCGCTGCGACCCAGCGCGCGCAGCACGTAGGACGGCTCCAGGCTGGCCGAGGTGCAGGCCGAGCCGGACGAGACGGCAATGTCCTTGATCGCCATGATCAGGGACTCACCTTCCACATAATTGAAGCTCACGTTCAGGTTATGCGGCACGCGGTGATC
Source organism: Massilia sp. (assembly GCA_045810445.1). Taxonomy (GTDB): domain Bacteria; phylum Pseudomonadota; class Gammaproteobacteria; order Burkholderiales; family Burkholderiaceae_D; genus Telluria_A. The sequence goes on along the minus strand of JBJMVX010000122.1, from coordinate 169 downwards.
CATGTCGCCATTGACGTAGACTTCTTCGATTTCCTGCAAGCCCTTGGCCAGACGGTCGCGCAGCGCGGTCACGTAGGCGATCTCGCTGTCCATTTCTTCCTTGGCGATGCGGAAGGCTTCGCCCATGCCCACGATCTGGTGGGTTGGCAGCGTGCCCGAACGCAGGCCG
>JBJMVX010000121.1:0-18506 GCA_045810445.1 Massilia sp. | reverse complement strand
CGAGCAGCCAGGCATTTTGCTGACCAATCCGCCATACGGCGAGCGAATCGGCGTGCGCGGCGACAGCACCATGCCGGCCGATGAAATGTCAGTCTCGTTTTACGCGGCGCTGGGCACCACGCTCAAGCAGCGCTTCGCCGGCTGGACCGTGTTCCTGTTCACGGCCGACCTGTCGCTGCCCAAGCTGCTGCGCCTGAAGGAAGCGCGCAAGACGCCGTTCTTCAATGGCGCCCTGGAGTGCCGCCTGTTCCGCTTCGACATGGTGGCCGGCTACAACCGTCGCGAAGAAGCCAAACCCAAACAGGTCTGACCATGTTCCCCGCCCAGCCACCGAATCTGCCGCCCGATCCGCCCACCCCAGTGCCGCTGCCGCCGCGTGCGCGCATCGCGGTGCCGGGGACGGTGGCGCTGGCATCGGTGCTGGCGGCGCTGTCGATGCTGGGCCCCTTTTCCATCGACGCCTATCTGCCTGCCTTCCCCAGCATCCAGGCCAGCCTGCAGGCCACGCCGATCGAGGTGCAGCAGACGCTGACGGCCTACATGCTCGCCTTTGCCGGCATGGTGCTCTGGCACGGCGCGCTGTCGGACGCCTTCGGGCGCCGCAACGTGATCCTGTGCGCGCTGGTGGTTTTCATGATCGGCACCTTTGGCTGCGCAGCTTCCCATTCGGTGCATTACCTGTGGGTGTTTCGCATCATGCAGGGCGTCTCGGCCGGTGCCGGGGTGGTGGTGGGGCGGGCGATCATTCGCGACCTGTATTCGGATGCGGCTGCGGCCCGCCTGCTCTCGCTGGTGACCATGATCTTCACCATTGCGCCGGCCATCGCGCCCATCCTGGGCGGCTGGATCGTCGCCTATTCGGACTGGCGCACCATCTTCCTGGCCTTGCTGGGCTACTCGGTGATCCTGTTTATCTACTGCTTCCGGCGCCTGCCCGAAACGCTGCCGCCAGAGCGCCGCCAGCCCTTCAATCCGCGCTTTCTGTGGGCCAGTTACAGCGCCATTTTCAGTTCGCCCCTGTTCCACATGAAGGCCGGCATCGTGGCCCTCAATTTCGCCGGCCTGTTCCTCTACATTACCGCCGCGCCGGTCATGCTACCCGTGCATCTGGGCTTGGGTCCCAGCCAGTTCGGCTGGTTGTTCATTCCGGCCGTGAGCGGGATTTTTCTCGGTGCGCTGGCAGCGAACCGCATCGCCGGCAAGATGACCTTCGCGCGTCAGATCGGCATCGGCTTTGTCTTCCTGCTGACGGCTGCGGTAGTCAATGTGCTCTATCACAGCGTGTTTGCGCCGCAGGTCCCCTGGACTTTCGTGCCGTTGTTCTTCTACACCTTTGGCATGTCCATCATCGCCCCTGGCGCCACCTTGCTCGCGCTCGATCTGTTCCCCCACATCCGCGGGACGGTGGCTTCCTGCCAGTCGTTCGCAGTCACCTTGCTGGGCGCCCTGGTGGCCGGTGTGATCGCCCCCTTCCTGTCGCATTCGGTGCTGTGGCTGGCCTATGGGCAGTTGGGCTTTGCTCTGGGCGCGCTGGCCCTGTGGGTGGCCTCGCGTATTTACCGCCGCCGGTATATCTGAGCTGCCATGTCGTATGCATGGAGTTTTTTTTCGTCTAGATATGCTCCAATAGTTAACTTTCGTGTATATATGCTAAGCTGGATTTTTTCCGTAGCATAATTACGTCGTGGATGCTTTTGCCGTTAAGCACCACTTCCAGATAACCACCCTGGCGGCCGTGCTTGAGACAATGCATCAATCTGACCATGATATTCGCAATCGATTGCTGATTGCCCGTCTGCCGGCCATGCCGCAGATACTCATCAAGTTGATCGAGCACCTGCAGGCCGATGACCTGGGCATGCAGGAGCTGGCGGCCCTGCTGGCCACCGATGTCGGCATGACCACCAAGATTCTCAGCGTCGCCAACAGTTCCGCCTATCACCGCAGCGGCCGCAGCATCAACCTCGAACAAGCCTTGGTGGCGCTCGGCACCGACATGATCAAGTTGCTGGTCATCGGCGAATCGGTGGTCCAGACCTTCCAGAATTTCCCCCACTCCGGCAGTACCGATTTGCGCAGCTTCTGGAAGCAGGCGCTGACAGCGGCCGTGATCGCGCGCGAACTGGGTCGGCAAATGGCCTACCCTCAGCTCGAAGAAGCGTATCTGGCCGGTCTGCTGCACAACGTGGGACGTCTGGCCCTGCTGGCCACTGCGCCCCAGGAATACGCCTATAACTTCACTGCGCGCGACGACGAAGACCTGTGTGTCGCCGAACAGCGCACCTTGCAGATCACGCACTCGGAAGCGGGCGCCTGGCTGATCGAGCGCTGGCAGCTGGACTCCTTCCTGGCCGACGCCGTGCTGTACCACCATGAACCGAGCAGCCGCCTGCTGACCAGTCATCCCCTGATCCGCATCGTGCGCATGGCCCACCTGATGGCCACCCACGAGGTGCAGGACGCTGCGATTGCCGATGCGCTGCCCCTGTGCGGCCTGGACCTGCCCGCGCTGGAGGCGGTGGCTGCCTACGCCGCGCGCCAGGTGGCCAAGTCGGCTACCCACCTGGGCATCGATCTGCAAGGCGCCGATGATGTGCTTGCGCCGCCGGCTCATGCGCCTGTCGCTGCCGATTCCGTGCAGCGGCGCCTGTCCGACGAGGTACGCAACCTGGTGCTGGTATCTGAAGTGGGGCAGGTCTTCGCGCGCCAGCAGGGAGAGGCCGGCCTGTTCGAATCGATGACACGTTCGGCGCGCATCCTGTTTGACTTCGACCACACCGTCATCTTGCTCGAGCATCCAGACGGCCAAGCGCTGAGCGGCGCACCGTCGGGCGAGCCGCAGCGGGTGACCGAGTTTTCCGTGCCGCTGAACCAGGGCGGCCTGCTGGCCGAGGCTGCGCGCGAGCGTCGTCTGGCCTTTATCGACCACGATAGCGCGCAAGCCGGCCTGCCGGAACAGCAGCTGCTGCGCATCCTGGGCACCGAGAGCATGGTGTGCCTGCCGCTGGTGGCGGGCGAGCATTGCCTGGGCGTGCTGGTGGGCGGCGTCGCCAGCTGGCAGCTGTCCACCTGCCAGAAGCGCGAAAAATTCATGCAGTCTTTTGGTGTGCAGGCGGCCAATGCGCTCGAAACCGCACTGTCCGAACGGGGCCACGCGCGGCGCCAACTGGCCAGCGCCGCCGAGGAATACCGCGAAGCCTCGCGCCGTGTGGTCCACGAGGTAAACAACCCGCTGGCCATCATCAAGAATTACCTCAGTGTGCTCGATAATAAACTGGCGCGCCATGAACCCGTGGTCGGTGAAATGTCCATCCTCAACGAGGAAATCGACCGCGTTGGCCAGTTGATCAGCGGCCTGGCCGAACTGCCGTCCGCGCCTGCCAGCCACGTGACCGACTGCGTGCGCGTGGTGGACGATGTACTGCGCCTGTTTCGCGCCACTGACTTCGTGCCGCCAACGGTGCAACTGGCCGCCAGCATGCAGGGTGACGCTGCCGAAGTGGACGCCGATCCCGACGTGCTCAAACAAATCCTGGTCAACCTGGTCAAAAACGCGATCGAAGCGCTGCCGCACGGCGGCAAGATCGAGATTTCCAGCCGCGGCCATGTGCACCGTGATCACCGCCTCTACGTGGAGCTGGTGGTCAGCGACAATGGTCCGGGACTGGCGCCAGAAGTGATGGCCCAGCTGTTCTCCAAGGTCCATAGCGCCAAGGAAGGCCGCCATCATGGCCTGGGCCTGGCGATCGTGCACGGCCTGGTGAGCAAACTCGGTGGCCAGATTGCCTGCCGCAGCGGGCGCACCGGCACCGCCTTCGACATTCTGCTGCCGGCGCACGGTGGCATGGCAGTTGCCAGCGCAGCGCGCGCCATGGACGCGGTATAAGGCCATGATGAGCGCAAACCCGGCCCTGAACCTGATCAACGACGCGACCAGCCCGGTGGTGCCGCCGCTCGCAGAAAGACTGCCGCGCATCCTGCTGGTGGACGACGAGCCGCTGCTGCTCTCATCCCTGCACGAACTGCTGCACGACCGTGGCTATGACCTCGTAACCGCTGCCACCGGCACCGAAGCGTTATCCCATTTGAAGCGCGTCAAATTCGACCTGGTGCTGCTCGATCTGCGCCTGCCCGACATGAGCGGCCACCAGATCATGGACTTCATCAACGAGCAGGGGCTCGCGGCTGACGTCATCGTCATGAGCGGTGAGGTAGGCATTGACGCGGCCATCGGCGCCTTGAAGCGCGGCGCCTACGATTATTTGCGCAAGCCTTACAGCCGCGAAGAGTTGCTCAAGACAGTGGCCAACGCGCTGCAGCAGCGGCGTCTGGAACTGGCCAATCAGCGCATCGCCCACCAGTTGGAGACGTCTGAAAAACTGTACCGCTACCTGGTCGACAGTTCGCCCGACATCATTTACACGCTCAATCACGAAGGCCATTTCACCTTCGTCAATGACCGCGCCTACCAGTTGCTCGGCTTTGCGCGCGACGATCTGATAGGGCGCCATTACTCGATCCTGGTGCATGACGAAGTCCTCGAGCGCGCCCGCTTTGTGTTCAACGAGCGGCGCGTGGACGAACGCGCCTCGCGCAATGTGGAACTGCGCCTGAAGTGCTACAACAACAGTGGCGACGACCGTACCTTCAACAATACCTTGATGACGATCTCGCTCAACTCGATCGGCATGCACGTGCCGGACCACGAGGTCAAGAAGCTCGAATTTTTTGGCACCTATGGCGTTGCGCGCGACATTACCGACCGCAAGCGCGCCGAGGAAGTGATCTCGTATCAGGCTTACCACGACATCCTGACCGACCTGCCCAACCGCATGCTGTTCAAGGACCGCCTGGGGCTGGCGGTGATCCAGGCCAAGCGCAAAGTGACCGAGCTGGCGGTGATGTTTATCGACCTTGACCGCTTCAAGCTGGTCAACGACACCCTGGGTCACGTCAAAGGCGACGAATTGCTGCAGCAGGTCTCGCTGCGGCTGAAGGAATGCCTGCGCCGCGGCGACACGCTGGCGCGCCAGGGCGGTGATGAATTTACCATCGTGCTGCCCGAACTGCGCGACCGCGACGACGCCACCGCCATTGCCGACAAATTCCTCGAATGCCTGCAGCGGCCCTTCGACCTGGATGGCTATGAGGTGCACATCTCGGCCAGCATCGGCATCGCCATTTATCCTGGCGATGGCGAATCGATCGATGAACTGCTGCGCCACGCCGACATCGCCATGTACCAGGTCAAGGCGCTGGGAAAAAATGGCCACAGCTTCTATCACAACTCGATGCTCGATATTTCGCACCAGAAGATCGCGCTCGAACAAAGCCTGCGCAAGGCGCTGGACCACGACGAGCTGGAGATGCACTACCAGCCGCAGATCGACGTCATCACCGGCCGCATCATCGGCGCAGAAGGCCTGATGCGCTGGAACCACCCGCAGCGCGGGCTGCTAACGGCGGGTGAATTTTTACCCTTCGCCGAAGACAATGGCCTGATGCTGCCAATCTCGGACTGGATGATTAAGGCCTTGTGCCGCGACATGCAAATCTGGAATGCGGCGGGCGGCCAGGCCATCCGGCTGTCGCTGAACCTGTCGCCGCAATATCTGGACCGTGGCGACTTTTTCGAGAAGATGCGCGGGGCGCTGGTGCGTTACGGGATTTCGCCAGCCCAGATTGAAGTGGAAATCACGGAAAATATTTGCATCCGCAATCCCCAATACGCAATTGAACAGCTCAATAAACTGTGTCAGCTGGGGGTGTCGGTGGCGATTGACGATTTTGGTACCGGCTACTCCTCGCTGTCCTACCTGCACCGCTTCCCGATTCATACCATCAAGATCGACCAATCCTTCGTCAAGGAGATCCATGACGAGCAGGGTCACTACCCGGTGATCCTGGCGATCATCTCGATTGCGCGTGGCCTCGGCTTGCACCTTATTGCCGAAGGCGTGGAGACCGAAGTCCAGTCGCGCTACCTCAAGGCCAATGGCTGCCTGACCATGCAGGGCTATCTGTACCACCGGCCCGTGTCGCTGGCGGACTTTATCTGCGTGGTGCAGGAGCAGAACACCCTGATCACCCACGCCTATCCCCACCTGGCCGATCCCACGGGCCGCTACCTGTAAGGCCACGGCGATGGTCGCTCCCAGCGCCGAATTCCAGCGCCTCAGAACCCAGGCGCAGCGCGGCAGCGCTGCGGCGATGCACAGTATCGGCTTCATGTACTTCCATGGCGATGGCATCGGCGTCGACATGGCGCTGGCGCTGCACTGGTATCTGAAAGCCGGTTACGCGGGCCTCGATCATGCGCAGTACAACCTGGGCGTCATGTACCAGAGGGGCCACGGCGTGGAGCAGGACAACCAGCTGGCGCTGCACTGGTACATCCTGGCGGCCGAACAGGGATATGCGGCGGCCCAGTACAACCTTGGCTGGATGTACGCGAAGGGGCAGGGCGCGGCCTTGAATGTGCAGGCAGCGCGCCACTGGTTCACGCTCGCTGCGCGCCAGGGCAATGCCGGCGCCCAGAACAATCTGGCCCTGATGTACGAAACCGGCAAGGGCGCGCCCCAGGACATGCGCAAGGCGGTCGAGTGGTACCGCAAGGCCGCTGACCAGGGGTATGCGCGTGCCCAGTTCAACCTGGCACTGCGTTATGACGCGGGGCAGGGCGTGGAACAGGATGCCCAACAGGCCATCGCCTGGTTCCGCAAGGCGGCCGACCACGGCTATGCCCCGGCCCAGTTCAATCTGGGTCTGCGCTACGACAAGGGCCAGGACATGGAGGCGGACAATGACAAGGCAGTCTCCTGGTACAGGCGCGCGGCGGACCAAGGTCATGCCAGTGCCCAGTTCAATCTTGGCCTGCTGTACGACAGCCCCCACAATAGGCTGCATGACGATGCGATGGCGCTGGCCTGGTTCCGCAAGGCCGCAGAACAGGGGCATGCAGCAGCCCAGGACCACCTTGGGCTGCGCTTTGAGGCAGGACAGGGGGTAGGCAAGGACCTGGCACAGGCGCGTCACTGGTACGCCCTGTCGGCCGCGCAGGGCTTCCCGGGCGCCCAATACCATCTGGGCCTGCTATGCGACGCCGGCATCGACGAGGCGCCCGATCCGACCCTGGCTGCGGCCTGGTTCCTGAAGGCCGCCGAACAGGGCCACCTGCGCGCGCAGTTCGACTTGGGGTTGCGCTACGAGAGCAGCATCGGTGTCGCGCCGGACGAACACACGGCGCTGGCCTGGTACCGACGTGCCGCCGATCGCGACTATGTGCCGGCGCAGTATGCGATCGCCTGCCTGCATGAGCGGGCAGACAGTGCGCTGGCCGATCCGGACCAGGCGCTGGCCTGGTTGCTGAAGGCGGCCGCGCAGGGACACGCGCGGGCGCAGTTTGCGATGGGCCTGCGCTACGACAGCGGCAAGGGCGTCGCGCGTGATTTTCAGGCGGCCTTCGCCTGGTACATCCGGGCCGCGCGCCAGGGGCATGCGCGGGCCCAGTTCAACCTGGGGCTGATGCATATCAGCGGCCATGGCGCGCGCCGCGACCTGCTTGCTGCCTACGCCTGGTTGCTGCAGGCCGAGCGCGGTGGTGTGGCGCAGGCGCGTAAGTACATGGTTGATGCGCAAGCGCGCATGAACGAGGACCAGCGCGGCCACGTTGGAAGGCTGTGTGCGGAGTTGGCTGCCCACTAAAGGCGGGCTACCACCTCCATCACTGTCCTTGCGAGAAGCGGGGACGACCGCGAGCGGTCATGCGCCAACGCATGCGTTGGCCCCATATCCCGTTAAGCTCAATGAAGCAGATCTCCTCTGCGTTTATTTGGTATGGGTCCTCGCTTTCGCAAGGACAGTGAGTCGCAGTTGACGTGGATTCTCGCGGGATCCAACTTGATGCATATACGTTGGCGCAGCGATTGCGTGGCCACTCTGAATTTTCATCGCCGCCGCCTACAAGCTCTGTCAGAATACTCATTCTTTCCGACACAGGTGCACCATGAAAAAAACGCTCCTCGCTTGCCTTCTCTGCGCGCTGACCACGAGCGCCATTGCAGCAACTGCGGCCACACCGGCCAACCCCGCCTTCGACCGCAAGGCCTACACGATCCCTTACAAAAAATTCGTGCTCGCCAATGGCTTGACGCTGATCGTGCACGAAGACCACAGCGTGCCGCTGGTGGGTGTGAACGTCTGGTACCACGTCGGATCGCGCAACGAGACACGTGGCAAGACGGGTTTTGCGCACCTGTTCGAACACTTCTTCTTTAACGGCTCCGAAAACTACCCGCACGGTTTTCGCGAAGCGATGGACGACCTGGGGGCCAATAATCGCAATGGCACCACGAATGGCGACCGCACCAACTTCTTCGAGGACGTACCGGTAGCGGCGCTCGAACGCACCCTTTTCCTCGAGTCGGACCGCATGGGCTACCTGGCCAACTACATTTCCAAGGAAATGCTCGAACGCGAACGCGGCGTGGTGCAGAACGAAAAGCGCCAGGGCGACAACCGCCCCTACGGCATGGTCGAATACGAACTGCAGGCCAAGATGTTCCCGTATTCGCATCCCTATTCCTGGACCACGATCGGCAGCATGGACGACTTGAATGCCGCCTCGCTGGCCGACATCAAGCAGTGGTACGCCACCTACTATGGCCCCAACAACGCGGTGCTCTCGCTTGCTGGCGACATCACCCCGGAGCGCGCGCTGGAGTTGGTCACCAAGTACTTCGGCGCCATTGCGCCCGGCCCGGCACTGACCCGCAGCGCCACCTGGACACCGGCCCTGGAACACGACATCCGCGACGAGATGCAGGACCAGGTGCCGCAGGCGCGCATCGTGCGCGCCTACCATGCGCCAGCGTGGCGCGATCCCCAGTTGCAGCAGTTGGATCTGTTTGCCGAAGCCTTGGCAGGCTCCAAAAGCGCGCCCCTGACCCGGCGCCTGGTCTATGAAAAAGGCTTGGCCACCCATGTGAGCGCGTTTGTCGACGACCGCGAAATCAGCAGCCTGCTGCAAGTCGTGGTCACGGTCAAGGAAGGTGTTGACCCGGCGCTGGTCGAACGTGAAATGGACCAGGTGATCGACCAGTTGCTAAAAGAAGGCCCGAAGGCGGCTGACCTGGCGCGTGCCCGCACCGGCAGGCTGGCCCAGTTCTCACGTTCGATTGAACGTCTTGGCGGGTTTGGCGGACGCTCCGATGTGCTGGCCGAGAACATGACCTATGGTGGCACGCCGGACGCCTACCTCGATCGCCTGCAGGCCATGGCGGCCATCACGCCGGCGCAGGCCCAGGCAGCCGGCCAACGTTGGCTCAAGGCGCCACATTACACGATGGTTGTGCGCCCGCTACCCAAGCTCGCGGCGACGCCTTCTGCACTGGACCGCAAACAACTCCCGGCCCTGGGCGCCGCGCCCGATGTCGGCTTTCCCGCCATGCAGCGCGCCCAGCTCAAGAACGGTCTGAAAGTGGTCCTGATGGAGCGCCATGCCGCGCCTATCGTCAACGTGACACTCACTCTCGACGCCGGTTCAGCGTCCGATAGCGTCGCCAAGGCTGGCGCCGCGGCGATGGCGCTGGACCTGCTCGACAAGGGCACCACCACCCGCAACGCGTTCCAACTCTCAGACGCCATCGAGGCACTGGGCGCCGAGGTGGCCGCCGGCACCAATGCCGACCTGTCCTCGATCCGCCTGCGCGCCACTGCACCGAACCTGGCGCCCTCGATCGCCCTGCTGGCCGACATCGCCCTGCATCCCGCCTTCGCCGCAGACCAGTTTGCCTTGCAAAAGCAGCGCCGCCTGGCCGACATCAGCCAGGAAAAGGCCAATCCGACCGAGCTGGCCCGGCGCACCATGCCGGCCCTGCTGTACGGTCCGGAGCACGCCTACGGCAAGCCGAGCATCGGCAATGAAACCAGCGTGAGTGCGCTGAGCGCAGCGGACCTGGCCAATTGGCATGCGACATGGATGCGGCCGGGCAGTGCGACCCTGATCATCAGCGGCGACACCACGCTGGCCAAAGTCATGCCGATGCTCGAAGCGAGATTTGGCGCCTGGAAAGCCGGCGCCGCGCCGGACAAGCAGGTGCCGCTGGTGGCGCCGGTGAAAGGGCCGACGATCTATCTGATCGACCGCCCTGGCGCGCCACAATCGATCATAGTCGCTGCCCATCTGTCGCTGCCGCAGGGGCAGCCCGAAGACCTGGCCATCGAACCGGTGATGCAGAATCTGGGCGGCATGGCCACCTCGCGCCTGAACCGCAATCTGCGCCTGGACAAGCACTGGAGTTATGGGGTGCAAGGTGGCTTGAGTGCGCCGCGCGGTCAGCGCATGTTCCAGGTGGTCGCGCCCGTGCAAACGGACAAGACGCCGGAAGCCATGCAGGAAGTGGCCAAGGAAATCCGCGGCGCCGCTGGCGAGCGTCCGCTGGCAGGCGAGGAATACACCAGCATCATGCGCAATATGACTGCGCGCCTGCCTGGCCGTTTTGAAACCATCGCCGCCCTTGATGGCGCTGCCGTCAGCGCGCTCAACCGCCGACTGCCGGACGATTACTGGGCGCATTACAGCGAGCGCCTGCGGGCCTTGAGCGCGCCGCAACTGGCGGCCGCTGCCAGCAAGTTCATCCGTCCAGATGAGGTCACCTGGCTGGTGGTGGGCGACCTGCGCAAGATCGAGGCGGGCGTGCGCGCGCTGGGCTGGGGCGAGGTGGTTGTGCTTGGCACGGACGGCAAGCCCGTGGCACGCTAAGCGCGCGCCAAGCGCATCACGCTGCCGCTAGACTGGGAGCTTCTTCCAGTCGCGCGTCATCATGGACAGCCCTGCATCTTGCTTGTTGCTGGTGCACACATTCGAGCAATGGCGCGCCGCGGCACGCCTGTTGCTCGCGCGCGGGGTAGCGCCCGCGCAGGTGCAGTGGGTGGCCGCGCGCCATGTCGCCTCCCCATCCGCAGCGCACGCCGCTGCAGTTCCCCTTCCCCGTCATCTGATGCTGTTGCTGCGCACGGCTGCATGTTGCCGTGTGCCTGATCGCTGGAGCGTGCTGTACCGTGTGCTGTGGCGCTGGCAGCAGGGTGAACAGGACGTGCTGAGCAAGGGGGACCCCGATGGCGCCAGGTTGCTTGCCATGGCCGTTGCGGCGCGGGCCGAGGCGCAGCGGCTGCAGCGCGCCATCCGCTTTCACGAACGGCGTGCTGGCACTGGGGCGCCGCGCTTTGTCGCCTGGCTCGAGCCCCATCACGATGTGTTGCGCCCGCTGGCGCACTACTATGCGGCACGTTTGCCTGGGGTCAGCTGGATGATTGCGACGCCGGACGATGGCGCGGTGTGGGATGGCAGGGCACTGCATGCGTTGGGGCCACTACTGGCAGGGCCGGCGGAGATTGACGACGGCAAGGCAAGCTGGCAGCGTCGCAGCCGGCAAGTGTTTCAGCCCGACAGGCTGCGGGCGGAGTTGCTGGGGCAAGCGATAGGAGGCGGCGCGCATGTCCTTGAAAATAGCGACGCCGCTACACCACCACTGCCCTTGCGAAAGCGAGGGCCCATGCAAACGCAAGGTAAAGAAGGTGCGATTAGTCCGCTAAGGCGCTATGGGCCCTCGCCTTCGCGAGGGCAGTGAAGAAAAGCTCGAGGGCAGTGAAGAAAAGCTTGAGGGCAGTGAACAAAAGCTCGAGGGCAGTGAACGGAGGGCGGTGCAAAAAAAATGCCGCCCGGCGCGAACCGGGCGGCATTGCTTGCTAGCAGAACTGGAACTTAGAAGCGCCAGTTAGCTGCTGCGCTGAAGGTACGGCCCAGTTGGCTGAACTGCGAACCGTCGTAGGTCACCATCGAATAGCGGCCGTTGAAGGTGATCAGGTCCGACTGCACCTGGCTAGGCGTACGGCCCGAGGCATCGGCCGTGGTGCTGTTCAGGATCGCAGCGCCGGTGGCGTTGAGGGCCTTGAACTCCCACTTCGGCGTCACATCAAAAATATTGTTGATGTTAAAGCTCAGCGTCACGTTCTTGGCCACGGCGTAGTTGACCGCGAAGTCAGTCACGACCTTGGTCTTGAAGCGCGTTTCCAGGTTCGAATCCAGACCTGCCTGACGGAAGGTGGTCGGGCCGAACACGGTGTTGTTCAGCGAGAAGTTGACCTTGCTGTAATCGAAGTCCAGGCCCAGAATTTCCTTGTGCTTAGGACGCGAGGTGAACATCAGCGCTTCCTGGGTTGCATCGAGCACCGACTGGTGCGCCGCTGCCACGCCGGCCGGGTTGTTGACGTCGCCATCACGTTCGTTCTTGAGCGTGTAGTTGCCCGAGAAATTCACGCCGAACTTGCCACCGGCCAGGTTCATATTGCGCTTGTTGAACACGAAGTCCAGACCCGAGGTGGTGCTGTCCACGGCATTGGTAAAGAAGCTGGCCGAGACGATGCCCAGGTTGGTCAGGGTGATGTCGGCAAAATTGGTCGGGTCACCGGTCTTGCCGATTTCCTTGCCCAGAATGATGCGGTCTTTCAGCTTGATATGGTAGTAGTCCAGCGTCATGCTGGTGTTGGTGTCTGGCTTGACGCCAAAGCCCAGCGTGATGTTGTCCGATTTCTCAGGCTTGAGCGGACCCTGGCCGAAGCCGCGTGTAACTGGCGAATCATTGTTGAACAGGCCCGACTGCTGGATGCCCTGGCCAGCGACGAAGGAGTACTGGGTCTTCTGGGTGAACAACTGGTGCAGCGACGGTGCGCGGAAACCGGTCGAGAGCGAACCACGCAGCACGACCTTGTCGTTGACCTTGTAGCGGCTCGAGAGCTTCCAGACGAAGGCGTTGCCGAAGTCGCTGTACTTCTCTTCACGGCCAATGGCGTCGATCAGGAACTTGTCGGTGATGTCGAAGATGCCGCCGGCGTAGACGCCGTAGTTGCGACGACGCTTGGTCCCGGAGTTGAGAATGTCATTGCCGGCAAACGAGTCGGCGCCACCGTTTTCATACGACACAGGCTCGCCCGCGATGGTGTCGAACTGCTCCCAGCGCAACTCGGTACCGAAGTACATATTGACCTTCTGCGCCACTTGCTTGGACATGTCGGCATTGAACACGGCATGCTTGAAGTTGGCGCCGCCCGGGTGGAAATTGGTTGGCGATGCAGCGCCCAGGGAACGGTTGACCGTATTGCCCACTTCATAGATCTGCTCGTTGCCGCCGGTGGTGATGCTCACGTCGCTTGCCCAGCCGTTCAGGTCCGACTTCACGCCAAAGGTCGCGTTGTAGTCCTGCAGGTGGCCGGTGAAGGTTGGACCGTAGCCGTCATAGGTGGTGCCAGCAGGGTGCAGCAGGCCGTAGTCGGTCGGACGCCAGTAAGGCGTACGGAAGTTGGCGTAGCTGAACACGTCCTTCTTGATGAAGGCGAAGTTGCCGTAGGCTTTGGAATTCTCATCCAGGTCCAGGCCAGCGTTGACCAGGAATTTGTTGGCCTTGGTTTCAGGCGAGCCGTTGATGTTGCGTGCGTCCGGATAGCGGCGCAGGAAATCATCAACCTGGGCATCCACACCCGGACCGAAGTCGCTCTTCTCGCCGGCAGCGCTCACCTTGCCGCTGCGCGAGGACAGGTCGGTCTTGGACAGGTCCAGTGTCACGTTGACGAAGCCGCGGTCCATCAGGTTGAAACCCTTGTTGATGCTGACCGAGCGCGACTTGCCGTCGTGTTCGCCCGTCTCGCCCAGGCGCGCCGTGATGGCGCCGCCCGCTGCACTGTCTTTCAGGATGATGTTGACCACGCCGGCAATCGCATCCGAGCCGTACTGGGCCGATGCGCCGTCACGCAGCACTTCGATACGCTTGATGGCGTCGCTTGGGATGGCCGAAATATCGGCACCGCTTTCACCGCGGCCAGGCGAGGTTTGCACATACACCAGGGCCGACGAGTTCTTGCGTTTGCCGTTGATCAGGATCAGCGCGCGGCTAGGACCCATGTTGCGGATCTCGTAAGGATCGAGCAGGGAGGTCGCATCGTTGACCGGAGTTTGCACGGTGTTAAACGATGGCACGCGAAAGCCCAGTGCCTTGTCGAGCGAGTTCTGGCCCGACTTGGTCAGTTCGGCGCTCGAGAGGATGTCGACCGGTACAGGTGCATCGATGACGGTGCGCTGCGAACCGCGGCCGCCCGTGGACACGATGACGACCTTTTGAATTTCGGGTTCTGCCGAAGCACCAGCTGCCGGCGCTGCGGCGGTGGTGTTCTGGGCCGACGCTGCGGCGCTGCAGAGCATGAGGACTGCGATATGAATTGCTGTTGCTTTTGTCATGTAATTCTTCCTTAGGCAATGCGTTTCAAAAAATAAAACTCTTGGGATATTCGTCCTGTGCCGGACGTTGGATTGCCGTGGATCTGGTGCCCGCGGTCTTTCCTTTTTATGTTTGTGCATTCCCTCAACATCGAGGCCGAACCCGGCGGCCCACGGCAGGCGCGCAGAGGCGTATGCGTCACCGTTGCCGCTAACAATGTATAGACAGATAGAAAAGATGTCTATTTATTCCTTGGCGAAGCACCAATGAGTGCATAAATACAACGGCATGCGGCGCGCGCGGGGCTTGAAATGGCAGCGTGCCTTGTGCCATATACAGACTTAGTTTTGCGTTGCGCTCGACCAGCGTGGTGCGCCGCTGCGCTGGCCGCGCAGCATTGACCCGTGCACGCGCCTTGCGCATACTGGCAAGGTCACAGGGAGGGCATATGGCAGCGCTGGATCACCTGATTGTCAAAGTCAACGACATCGACGCCAGTGTGCGTTTCTACTGCGAGGTGCTCGGTTTTACCCACGCCGGCGTCGATGGGCCATTCACGGTCATCAAGGCAGGACCCGACTGTCAACTGCAGCTCGCGCCCTGGGGCACGCCGGGCTTCGAACACTATGCCTTTGCCGTCAGCGCGCAAGAGTTCGAGGAAATTTTTTCACGCATCAAGGCGGCTGGCATTGCCTACGGCCCCACGTTCGACAGTGTTGGCAGCAACGCCGGATACGGCAATGAAGTGGGCGCGCGTGGCGCCGCGCCTACCCTCTACTTCAACGATCCCAATGCCCACCTGCTGGAAATTCGGCACTACGACCGCTAGCGGCGCGCACGCCGCATATGCATCATGTTTTGCTGGGCCCACGCGCAGCCCTGTCGTATTATCGCGGGCATTCGCAACTGCCAGTAAGGCGTTCCATGATCTTCCGTGTTGTCAGCACACTGTGCGTGTGCTGGATGTGTTTGCCTGCTGCGGCCCAAAGCACGGCATCGCCAGACGCCGCTACCGAACTCGCCGCGCCGGACAAGGTACTGGTAGTTGGGCAGCGTCCCGGTCCCGGCTTGTGGAAGGTCACGCGGGGCGACCACGTGCTATGGATTTTTGGCACCTATGCCCCGATGCCTAAAAACATGGAGTGGCGTTCCCAGCAGGTTGAAACCATCTTGACCAGTGCCCAGGAATACCTGGCGCCGCCGTCCGCGCAAACCAAGATTGGTTTTTTCAAACAGCTCACGGCGCTGCCCCAAGTGTTCGGCTTGAGGAACAATCCGAACGGTGTGCTGCGTGACGTGCTGGCGCCAGACGTGTATGCGCGCTGGCTGCCATTGAAGGCCAAATACCTGGGCAAGAACGAGGACATCGAGGGCGAACGCCCCCTCTTCGTGGCCGACGAGTTGTACCGGCGCGCCTTGAGTGCGGCTGGCCTTGGCAATGACAACCAGGTGCGTGACGCCATCGAAAAAATGGTCAAGAAGCGTGGCATCAAAGTGACCGAGCCGGCGCTGGACCTGGTTATGCCCGACCCATCCGGCGCGATGAAGCAATTCAAGAAGGCGGCGATCGACGACGGTGCCTGTTTCGCCACCACACTGGACCGGCTTGAGCACGACATCGACGCCATGCGGGTGCGGGCCAATGCCTGGGCCAAGGGCAATATCGCGCTCATTCGCACGCTGAGCTTTGCCGACCGAGAAGGTGCATGCAATGCAGCCATGCTGAACAGCAGCTTCGTAAAGGGACAGCCTGGCCTGCAGGATATCCACGCGCGCATGCTTACGCTCTGGGTGATGGCCGCCGAACAAGCACTGGCCAACAATACGTCCAGCTTTGCCATGCTGGCCATGCATGACATCGTTGACCCGCATGGTTTCGTCGCGGCCTTGCAGGCAAAAGGTTATGCGGTTGAAACGCCCGAATAGCAAGGACGCTTGCTGCGCTTGTATAGGCATTTCTGTCGAGAAAGCTTACATCTTAGCCGCCATTTCAATTCCTCTCGGGCAAAATACCGCTTAAGGTATTGTTTCCATTTGATATTTATTTTCCGGCATGAAATTTGCAATACGTACAGATGTTGAACGACGAATCAACATCTGCGTTACCCCTGACCATGTACGTTATCTCGGAGAAACAAATGAAAACTATAAAATCCCTGCTTGCCGTCTTCCCCATGATGCTAGCGCTGGTGCTCGCTGTTCCAGCCCAGGCCAGTACGCTGAACTGGACGCTGAGCGGCGTGCAATTTAGCGATGGCGGCACGGCCGCCGGCACCTTCAGCACCGACAGTGCCACTGGCCACCTGCTGTCGTACAACATCACCACCTCGACCACCAGCAACATGGCTGGCTACGTGTATGACGGCATCGACGATGCCTTCTACTGCGACAGCTGCTTCGCTGCCAACAGCTTCATCGTGGTCAACACCCTGGGCGGCTTCGGCGACCCATTCCTGCAACTGGCCTTTGCCAATGCATTGAACACCACGGGCATGAACATGTTGACCCTGGGCGGCTGGACTGGCGGCAGCGCCGAAGTGACCAACCACGGTTTCGATCCACACCGTGACGTCATCGCCGGCTTCGCCACCACCGACGTGCCAGAACCAGGCAGTGCAGCCTTGCTGGCCTTGGGCCTGGTCGGTTTTGCCATCGCACGGCGTCGCAAACAGTAATCTGCGCGTTGATGCAGACAAGAACGGCCCCATCGCGGGGCCGTTTTCTTTGGCGCGCCGGCCGCCTGGCTTGGCAGAAGCTGCGCTGCCAGCGTAGAATGCGGGACACGCGGGTGTAGCTCAATGGTAGAGCAGAAGCTTCCCAAGCTTACGACGAGGGTTCGATTCCCTTCACCCGCTCCAATAGAATCAAGCACTCAGCTTCGGTCGCTGTTCCGTCATTTCCGCAAAAATCAGACGATTTCCGCAAAAGTTAATTTGGTGGGCAGAACGATGCGTCCACGCCGCAGGCAGTGACGCCGAGTCGTCTTGACGTTGCGTGCCGCAGGAAACATAAAAGCCGACATGCGAGATGAATGTTTTTCTTCGCAGCAGGGTAACTTGGCACATTGCGATAGGCAGTACGCTTTGCTTTGGGAGGAGAACATGGCGCACCGCCACGACTACGGAAATTTCTCAAGAGCTGCCCCTCGCCTTTTAAAACCGCTCGTGGAAAAATTAAATTTCAAGCAGATCAAAGGCGGGACATTTGGCCGCGAGAGAGAAGATTGGGTTGAGGGATTTTCTCTGCAGCAGAGCGCGCATGGGAGTGGCGATTTTTGTGTGAATATTGGTATCCACGTTCCAAAACTGGCCGATCTTTGGAAGACTGAACCGGCAGATCGTTCATTTGGATTAACGATATGGAGTCGTCTTGGCCCTCACGGCGTCGATGACGAAACTTGGTATCCTGCCGGAGACTCAGCAGAGTTGAAATCGAGCAGCGAACAAGTTGCTGCCCATCTTCATAAAGCAGAGATCTGGCTAAGTAAATATCGATCCATGTCTGATATTGCTGATGAGTATAAATCGCGCAACAACTTGGGTGAAACCGGTGAGAGTGAGCACGTATCCTCCATTGCAATAATTAATTATGGTTTTTTGTTGGTGTTAGCCGGTCAGAAGACAGACGCCAAATATTGGCTTGAGAAGGCGTTTGGGTATTGGCAAAAAGTCGTTGCGGACAATGAAGAAAAGGTGCAGCGCAGACGGCCAGGAAAAGAAACGCTTGGATTTTACGCAGAAGACATGCGGCGATTGGATTCAGTGAAATCGGCGTTAGCTGAATGGTTCTAAACCTTTCTGGTCACCCGCGAAGTGATCGGCAGCTTTCGCGCCCCTTTTCAGACGTTTGAAAATTCAAATTGGAGTTCAGGGTCAGAGAATGTGGGCCTCGAGCTGACGTTCGAGTCGTTCGGCGATACTCGGATCGCTGAAGGATAGTGCTCCCGTTATATTGTTCCCAACGAGTCGTTGCGCGCCTGGGAGTTGACGATAATGCGTCAAAATATTCCGGGACTCGCCCACCAAGTTCTCGTAGTTGACTGTATAGAACAGCGTCTCATCCTCATGTTCAGAAACAGAAAAACGTGGTGCATGGGCAGCACCATACCTTCTGCTCGTATCCACTTCAGGAATCACCGTTTCAAACTCGACGGCGGCGCCAAATGCACGCATGCCCCTGACCACCTGTGCGATCAGTTGATCAATACTGAAGCCGCCGCCGAACGCCCCAGTGTTG
>JBJMVX010000120.1:0-9110 GCA_045810445.1 Massilia sp. | reverse complement strand
TGCGATGCAAGAGTGCGGGCTGCCGCAAGGGCGCATGGAAGGCGAACGCGCACGCACGGTTGGACAGTTGCGCCTGTTTGCCAAAGTCGTGCGCGACGGCCACTGGCAAGGCGCCACGCTCGATTCGGCGCTGCCTGAACGCACTCCGCCCCGGCCCGACCTGCGTCTGCGCAGGATCGCCATCGGCCCGGTTGTCGTCTTCGGCGCGAGCAACTTCCCACTTGCGTTTTCCGTAGGCGGCGGCGACACGGCCTCGGCCCTGGCGGCGGGCTGCCCCGTTATCGTCAAGGCCCATGGCGCCCATCCTGGCACCTCGGAATTGATTGGCAAGGCGATCCAGGCTGCCGTGGCCGACTGCCACCTGCCCGAGGGCGTGTTTTCCATGCTGCACGGCGATGGACGCACCATCGGCACTGCGCTGGTCAGCCATCCGGCCATCAAGGCAGTTGGTTTCACCGGTTCGCGCCAGGGTGGGTTGGCGCTCATGCGCAGCGCCGCCCAGCGCGCCGAACCGATTCCCGTGTACGCCGAGATGAGCAGCATCAATCCGATGTTCATGCTTCCTTGTGCACTGGAAAAGCGTGCCGCAGCCATCGGCGCTGGCTTCGTTGATTCGCTCACCCTGGGCGCGGGCCAATTCTGCACCAACCCCGGGCTCGTGATCGCGCTGGATGGGCCCGCGTTCGACACCTTTTGCGACGCTGCCGCAACGGCCCTGCAAGCGAAGTCTGGCGCCACCATGCTAACGAGCGCCATTCATGGCGCCTACACTAGGGGCGTGGCGCGCATGGCCGACGCGGCCGGTGTCAAGCTGCTGGCACGCGGCCAGGCCGGCGAGGGTGCGTGCGCGGGCCAGGCTGCCTTGTTCGTCACCGATGCCGCCAATTTCCTGGCTAATCGTGCACTCGAGGACGAGGTGTTTGGCGCCAGTTCACTGATCGTGCGTTGCAGCGACCTGGAACAGATGCGCGCCATCGCCACCCACCTGGACGGCCAATTGACCGCTACCGTGTTTGTGGACGACGATGACCGTGCGGCGGCGCTGGCATTGCTGCCCCTGTTGGAGCGCAAGGCAGGGCGTATCCTGGTCAACGGCTATCCGACGGGCGTTGAAGTGTCGCACGCGATGGTGCACGCAGGCCCCTTCCCTGCCACGTCAGACAGCCGCAGCACCTCGGTTGGCGCAGGCGCCATCGAGCGCTTCCTGCGCCCTGTTTGCTATCAGGACCTGCCCTCGTTCATGCTGCCAAGCGCACTGCAGGAGCACAACCCGCAGCAGCTCTGGCGCATGCGCAACGGCGACCTGGTGCAAGCCTAGGACACCGTCCTTTTCACCGATGGTTACAGGGCCCGGTAGACGAAGTTGCGTACCCGGACAGCGCCCGGGCCCGCACTGTAGATCCCGGGCTTGAGGCTCAGGAAGCCGCCAAAGACATTGTGGTGCATGCCCGACACTTCCATTTGCCAGTCGTGCTGGACCCAGTGGCCGCCGTCGAGCGCATAAAAGAAGGTCACGATGTTGCGCTCATTTCTGAGCCTGATCTTGACGGTGGCGGCCGGCCGCTCGCAGCGCATCCAGGCCATCTCCTGGCCGTAGTTGAAAGTGACCATCTGCTTGCCAGTGAAACCGAGGCCGACAAACATACGTTCGCTGTAATAGAGCAGCAGGCCGCCTTCACCCTGGGCGAGGATGTCGAGTGTGACAGTGGCCTCGTAGCCCAGGTCGCCGCAAATGAAGGTCAGGGGCGAGCAGTCGACCGGCGAACTGCCCTTGCCCTGGAGCGTGATGGCGCCTGGCGCGAAACGCACACGCTGCATCTCATCGGCCCCAGGATTGTGAAAAGTCCATTGCACGCCAAATTTGTTGCCTTGGAAATCGTCCGACAAGGGAAATCCGGCCGGTCCAGGCTTGCCGCCCCTGGGCGCTGGCAGCGGACTTGAGAGGTCGCCGCCCTTGGCGCGAAACCAGCCGTCCGCGGTCCATTCCACAGGCTCGAGCAGGCACTGGCGTCCCAGGGTCCGAAAGCCATTTTCATAGGCGTGATACACCATCCACCAGTCCCCGGCCGGCCCTTCCACCAGCGTGGCGTGGCCGCGCGACCACCAGGGCTCGTCGATGCTGCGGGTTTTGACCAGGGGATTGTAGGGACAGTGCTCCCATGGCCCGTGAATCGAGCGCGAGCGCGCGGCAATGACCATATGGCTCGTTGGCGGGCCCGATGTCCCGCCCACGGCAGTGATAATGTAAAAATACGCGCCGCGCTTGAGCAGCTTCGGGCCTTCCGGCGCGAACATTTCAACCACCCAGTCCTTGGGATATTGCCAGGGTGCGTAAGCCATCTCCAGCTTGCCGTCGGTGGCTAAGCCATCGTCGCTCAGCCTGATGCGCCGTATGCCCCCCACGAACAGAGAGCGCTTGCCGTCTTCGCCCACCATGTGGCCGGGATCGATGCAGCCAGCCATATGTAGGTCGATCGGATCGCTCCACGGCCCGGCGATATGATCGGCCCAGATGACCAGGATGGTTTGCTTGCCGTTTGGCGTCGCCGGGATATAGATGAAGTAGCGGCCTTTGTGCTTGACCAGGTCCATGGCCCAGACTGTGCCTATCGGTTTGCTCAGCGCCGGACCCAGTGGCACCCAGTTCACCAAGTCGCGCGAATGCCAGATCACCACGCCAGGATAGGCATAGAAGGACGAAAACGTCATGTAGTAATCGTCGCCGTCCTTCAGGATCGTGGGATCGGCATGGTCGCCCGAGATGATCGGGTTCAGGTAGGTGCCGTCACCCAGGTCGGCCTTGCGTTGCCCTTCGATTCCTTTACGCCAGGTGGGCGCCGCGCGCGCCTGCTTTGCAGCCACGGGCAAGGCCAGCGATCCCGCCAGCAGGCCCTTGATGGCATTGCGCCGCGTCGAACCCATTAGCGCGCGCCGGCAGCGAACTCACGCCCCTTCAAATGCACCCTCACTGTCGCCAGCGGCGCGTCCGAAGCCGAGGCCAGCGTGACGATGTACTCGCCCGGCGCAATCTTCCAGGTGCCCGAAGCACTGTCGAACAGCGCGAGGACGCGCGGGTCTATGGTGACGGTACTGCTGCCGCTTTGGCCCGGGTCGAGCGCCAGCTTGTCCCAGCCGCCCAGGCGCTTTGGTGCCTCCCAGGCGCCTGACGCTGGCGCCACATACACCTGCGGCACAGCCTTGCCGGGGCGCTTGCCGCTGTTACTGACCTTAAAGCGCACGGTGATGCCCCCGGCCTCGGCTGCGGCGGACAGATCGTGGTAGCGGAACGCGGTGTACGAGAGGCCGTGCCCGAAGGCGAATAGCGGCTTGTTTCCTTTCAGCTCGAACCACTTGTAGCCGACCGCCGCGCCTTCGATGTTGTAGTTGACGCTGTAGTGCCCACCTGGCGCGGCGGCAGGATCGCCATCGATGCTGGTGCGTGGCAGCTGGGACTCGGACACCGGGAAGGTGGCAGGCAGGCGGCCCGACGGATTGACTTCGCCGCTCAGCACCCGGGCGATTGCCTCGCCACCGGCGGCGCCCGGATACCAGGCCTCCACCACCGCGCCCACGGCGCCCAGCCATGGCATGGTGACCGGGCCGCCCGTTTCCAGCACGACCACGGTGTTCGGATTGGCGCTGGCTACCGCCGCGATCAAGTCGTCCTGGCCTTGTGGCAGGCTTAATGTAGTCGCGTCCAGGCTCTCGGCTGTCCACTGGGTGGCAAACACGATGGCCACATCGCTGGCTGCAGCCAGTTTGGCGGCAGCGGCCTTGTCCTTGCCATCGTGGTAGACCAGGCTCGCCTTGCTGCGCGCTGCCAATGCCTTCAGCGGCGACGATGGCTGGTACACCATCGGTCCCGGCCAGCCCTGCGGGCCTTCATTGGGAACGGCCAGGCCGCCCACCGGATACACCTGGGCCGAGCCCCCGCCTGAGAGCACACCCACGTCGGCATGACCGCCAATGATGGCAATGGTCTTGAGGCCAGGCGCAAGGGGCAGTAGCGCGCGCGTGTTCTTGAGCAGGACCATGCCCTCTTCGGCGCCCTTCTGGCTCACCTTCGCGTCAGCCGCCAGATCAATCTTGTGCGCCTGCTCCGAGGGCTGATCCTGGTCCATCAGGCCATTCGCAAGCATGGAGCGCACGATGCGCTGGACCATGTCGTCAAGGCGCGCCTGCGGCACATGCTGGTTTTCGACCGCCTCGAGCAAGGCGCCATTGAAGTACTCCGACTTGTCGAAGGGCCAGCCGGACTGCTGGTCCAGGCCACTGGTGGCAGCTGCCACGGTCGAATGCGTGCCGCCCCAGTCCGACATCACGTAGCCCCGATAGCCCCAGTCGCCCTTGAGCACCTTGTTGAGCAGGTAATCGTTTTCGCAGGCGTGGCTGCCATTGACGCGGTTGTAGGCGCACATGACCGCGCCCGGCTTGCCCCGTTCGATGGCGATCTGGAACGCCAGCAGGTCGGACATGCGCCCGGCCGCGTCGCCAATGCGCGCATCGATCGCATTGCGGCTGGTCTCCTGGTCGTTGAAGGCGAAGTGCTTGATCGTTGAAATCACATGGTTCGACTCGATGCCGCGTATCTGTTCGCCCACCATCACGCCAGCGAGCAGCGGGTCTTCGCCTGCGTATTCGAAGTTGCGCCCATTGCGCGGCTCGCGCATCAGGTTCACGCTGCCGGCCAACATGATGTTGTGGCCCGACAGACGCGCCTCCTTGCCTATCATGGCGCCGGCCTCGAAGGCCAGTTGCGGATTCCAGCTGGCGGCGGTGGACAAGCCCGAGGCCAGCGAGGTGCGCTCGCGCGGCTTGGGCGCAGGTTGACTCGACACGCCCAGGCCGGAATCGGTCTGGTACTGATTCGGCACACCCAGGCGCGGTATGCCGGCAATGAAGCCGGCGGTGCCGTCGATGCCCGGCGCAGGACGCTTGACGCCCTTGAACTCGGTGGAAAAATAGCCAAACACGAGCTGGACTTTTTCTTCCGGCGTCATCTGGGCGACCAACTTGGCCGCGCGCTCGTCAGGATCCTGGGCGGCGGCGAGTGCCGGTGCACACAGCGACACGGCAAGGGCAAATGCAAGGTATTTCATCAGCTTGTCGACCTTTTCACGGTGATGGCCTTGCCGTCATAACTGACCACCTTGCCGTCGGCGTCAGGCGTGGCGGTGCTGGGCATGCCGGCGCCGATGAAGTGCACCTGGAACTGGCGTTTTGCCACCATGCCCTTATAGTTGCCGCTGCGCGCGCCGATGTGCAAGGTGCCGCTGCGCTCGTCGTAACGCATGTCAATGCGGCTGAACTCGCCACGGGTGTAGGCATTGGTAACGCCGTCGTCTTCGTACAGGCTGAATTTGCCGTCAGCGCCCACATACACGTTGAGCCGGATCGGTGCGTCGGGTCGCTGGTCCACATACTGGGTCACGGGGCCAAGGGGCACAATGGCGCCGGCGCGCACCAGCACGGGAATGCGCGCCGCTGGCGCCTGCACCACCACGCTTGCGCCGCCCTGATGCACTGCACCTGTGTCGAAGTCATACCATGCGCTGCCCTGGGGCAGGTAGACGCTGCGTTCGCGCGCGCCATACACGTGCACCGGCGCGATCATCAGCTCGTGCCCGAACAGATACTGGTCCTTGATGTCCTTGACCTTCTCGTCCTTGGGGAAGTCCATGACCAGCCCGCGCATGATGGTGCCGGCCTTGTAGTGCGTGTCCGACGCGGTTGCATAGATATACGGCATCAGGCGATAGCGCAGGTTCAGGTAGTGCAGCATCGAGGCGCGCATCTCGGAGTTTTCTGGCGCGAGATTGTAGATTTCGCGCTTGACCACTTCGCCGTGCGAACGGAAGATCGGGCTGAATGCGCCAAACTGGAACCAGCGCAAGTTCAGCTCCTGCCATTCCTTCAGGTCGGCGGGGTCGATGTCGGCGCCGCCCGTCTTGCGGTTTTCCTGGGCCGAACCGACATCGCCGAACTGGTAGCGGCTTTCCTGGGCATAGCCGCCGATGTCGTGACTCCAGTTGGGAATGCCCGACATCGAAAAGCTCACGCCTGCTGAAATCTGGTCCGACAGATTGTTCCAGCGGCCCACCGTGTCGCCACTCCAGACTGCCACCGCATTGCGCTGCACGCCTGCAAAGCCCGAGCGCGAGAGGATGAACTGGCGGGTATCGGGCTGGTCGTGCTTGAGGTGTTCATAGAAACCCTGGGTATGCGCCAGGCTATAGGTATTGAAGGTCACTTCGCCAGCGCCGTACACGGTCGGGCCGATCAGCTTCTTGAAGTCCTCGGGACGGGTATTGGACAGCACGTCAGGCTCGGTGTTATCCATCCACCAGGCGTCAAAGCCAAGGTCAACCAGCTTCGGCTTCATCTGGCGGTAATACATATCGCGCGCCTCCTGGGTGTAGGGATCGTAGTGGCTGTTCTTGTAGCCCGGACCCACCCAGTCAAGCGCACCGTCCTCCACGTTCTTGGTCCACATGTGGCCCTTGGCCGCCAGCTCCTTGTAGTTGTCGGTGTTGGCGTAGAACTTGCCCCAGATCGAAATCATCACGCGCGCGTGCTTGCTGTGGATCTCGTCGACCATGGCTTTCGGATCGGGGAAGCGGGCCTTGTCGAAATCATGCGAGCCCCAGGCATTTTCGGGCCAGTAGAACCAGTCCTGCACGATGGTGTCGAGCGGCCAGCCGCGTTTGCGGTGCTCGTTCACCACGTCGAGGATCTGGGCCTGAGTTTCGTAGCGCTGGCGCGACTGCCAATAACCGTAGGACCACTTGGGCATCAACGGCGCCTCGCCGGTCAGGTGGCGGTAGCCGGCAATGACCTGGTCCATGCTCTCACCGCTGATCACATGGTAGTTGATGCTTTGGGCGATCTCGGACGAGAAGGTCAGCGAATGGCGCTCGGGCGCCGGCAAGGGATCGCTGTGGGTGATCGCAACCATGCCGCCCGATGGTTTCCATTCCAGGTGCAGCTTGACCGGTTTGCCCTTGGCCAGCGTCAGCTCAAAATTGTGATACCACGGATTCCAGCCCTGGCGCCACACGTCGAGCACCTGCTTGCCGTCCAGGCTCAGGCTCGCGTAGTCAGACGCGTAGAGCTGCATCTTGTGCACGCCTGGCTTGTCCGAACTGATGCTGGCGTCCCAGACGACCTTGACATCCTTCAGGTTCGCGATCGGGCCCAGCTCCTTCGGCCAGTTTTCAGCGACGTCCTTGAGGTATTGGTAGGCGATATCGGTTTCGTGGCGCGTCAGTACCAGCTTGCCGCCTACGTAGTAGCGCGCGGTCAGCCCCCCTGCCTTGCCGGCATCATCGACCAGGGCCAAGTCGCGCCCCATTGGCCCATACGGCGTGGGGTTGCCAAAGCGCGAGATCGCGTTGTTGTCCCACAAGAGCCCGTAGTTCTTGTCCGAGACGACAAAGGGCACGGCCACCACCATATTGTGCTGCGCCAGCAGCACGTCTTCACCATTGAGGTTCATCTGGCCGTTCTGGTGCTGGCCCAGGCCGTAGTACGCGTCGGTGGTGCCGTGGTTGAAGCCCTCCTTGATGGCCATGAAGCGCTTGCCGCCGACATCGACGGCGCTCATGGCTTCGGACGCCTGGTTCAGGAAGAGCTGGCCCTTGGCGTTGAAGAATTTCAGCTCGCCAGTCTTGAGCGAGGCGCTGGCCGAGATCTTGCCGGCCTTGAGCGTGACCGTGTCGCCCTTGACGCTGGTGAGCGTGAACTGGCAGGCGCAGGGTTTGGCAACCGTCATCATTGATGGCGTCAGCACCGTGCCGGCCTTGTCGAGTTTGACAACATGGATGATATTGTCGGCCATGAGCTCAAGGCGCACTTCAGCGGCCGCGCCCTGGTCCGGCTTGACGATGACGCCATGGAGGTTCTTTTCGAAACTGCCGGCCACGGCCTGGCCTGCCACGACCAGTGCCAGGCAGCCGGCAGCGCTCATCATCGGGGTAAATCGCATTGTTAGGACTCCAGTGTTCGGTTCGGGTGGGACGGTGTTTGTAGTGTGCTTGTGCGCTGCTTAATAGGTGCCCATTTTCACTTTGAGCACCACGGGATGGGTCGGTAGATTGATGCCGTAGTCGGCCTGGTCGCCATTCCAGTTGCGCTCCATGCGCCATATTCCGGCAGCGTCAAAATGGCCTTCTTCTATGCGCGCAAACATGGACGGTTTGCCTTCGTTGGTTCCCGAGCCAGAAAATCTCAAGCGCGCCTGCTGGCCGATCACGATGAACTCGTTCTCGGCAATCTGCGCGATTGCAAGGCCGCCAGTAGGCGTCTCTGTGTGCGCTGGTTGGTCCTTGAGGTTGGGGAACCACGCTTTTTCGCCGAACAGCCATTCGCGGAAAGTGACGCCTACCTTCCAGTTCTTGAGCGTCATCGCTTGTGCGGCGCGGTCATCACCCTCTGACACGCCAGCCGTGCGCCCCTCGAAAGCCCAAGTAGCCCATTGCTTTTGCATGGGCCGAAAGGCTGCATAGATTTCGGCGAAGGGCTCGACCATGGACTTGTCCATGGCCTTGGCACCAAGCGGGAAATTGCTGTACTGGGCGTAATCGATGCCGAAGGGCGCAAAGCCGATCGAACCACGCCCCAGCACCACGTAGACGTAGCGGGCATATTCGGGGGCATTGCTCATTTCCGGCACCATCAGCAGGTTGTCCGGGCGCTGGAAGTAGTCGAGGGTGGCGTGGAGCTTTTTCGAGTCCGGCGTGTACACGTCAGGCGCGGCGAAATCGATGTGCGGCGCCGCTGCCTTGTAGATGTCGATCACATCGAAGGTGGGGCCGCCACTGGAGAAATTGTCCTTCCAGGGCGCCATGGGTTCGATCGGGTCGCGCAAGGCATTGTTGACGTACATCGGCAAGTCGTAGACCGCGCGGCCGGCCTTGGCAATTTCTTCGATATAGCGGGCAATCGCATATGAGTGGAAATACTGAGCCGCGTACGGGCCGTAGACCTGTGGCCAACTGCCGCTGGCGGCCAGCGCCAGGGGCGACTTCTTGCGAGCGAGGACGGCGGGCGGTACGTCCTGATTGAACGCGGCTTGCGCTTTCGCGCCGTAATCCCGGTCCAGCTTGTAGGTG
>JBJMVX010000119.1:0-13812 GCA_045810445.1 Massilia sp. | reverse complement strand
CAACAACAGTGACAACGATGGCGAATGGGGCGACCTGGGTCGCGCCAAAACGTCTGACGACGAAGATTCGCGCCCCCAGCTTGAAGCCTCTGCCACCACCTTGCGCGAGCACCTGATGGAGCAGATGCGCCTGGCGATTCTGGAGCCGCGCGACCGCGCCCTGGTCGAACTGATCGTCGATGCACTGGACGACAATGGTTACCTGACCGAGACGCTGGAAGAGATCCACGGGCGCATGCCGGAAGAACTGGAGATCGATGCCGACGAACTGAAAACGGCGCTCTCCCTGCTGCAAAGCTTCGACCCCGTCGGCGTTGGTGCGCGCTGCGCTTCCGAATGCCTGGCGCTGCAGATCAAGGCCATGAAATGCATCCCCATGGTCACGCGCCGCATGGCCCTGGCGATCGTGGAAAATCATTTGGCCTGGTTCGCCCAGCGCGAATTTAACAAGCTGAAAAAAGCCCTCGATTGCGACGATGAAGACTTGCGCGAAGCGCAGGCGGTGATCCGCCAATGCAACCCGCATCCGGGCGCCGTGTTCGCTTCCGACGTATCCGACTTCGTGGTGCCTGACGTCATCGTTCGCAAGGCCAAGGGCGGTTGGTCGGTGTCCTTGAACAACGACGTGATGCCGCGCCTGCGGGTTAATAATATGTATGCCAACTTGCTCAAGCAGGGCAAGGGCGAAGGCCAGATGGGCGCTCAGTTGCAAGAGGCAAAATGGCTGATCAAGAATATGCGCCAGCGGTTTGACACCATCTTGCGGGTGGCCGAGGCGATTGTGGAGCGCCAGCGCAATTTCTTCTCCCACGGCGCGGTTGCCATGCGTCCCCTTGTTTTGCGTGAAATAGCTGATACACTTGGTCTACACGAGAGCACTATTTCCCGTGTAACAACTCAAAAATATATGCTTACCCCGCACGGCATGTTTGAGTTGAAGTACTTTTTCGGTAGCCACGTTGCGACCGAAGCGGGAGGAGAAGCATCTTCTACAGCAATACGCGCATTGATCGTGCAATTGACAGGAGCCGAAGACCCTAAAAATCCATTATCCGATAGCAAGATTGCGGACATGCTGGGGGAACAGGGTATGGTCATCGCGCGTCGCACGGTCGCCAAATACCGTGAAGCGCTCAAAATCCCGCCCGTCAGCCTCAGGAAGTGTCTGTAACTCTCAGTTTTGATGCTGTTCCTCTGCGCGCCGCGCATGAACGGAAAGTGACACCATCTTTAGGAGTGTGTATGAATCTCACAATCAGCGGACATCATCTCGAAGTCACACCAGCCATCCGTGAATACGTACAAACCAAGCTAGAGCGTGTGAAACGCCATTTTGACCACGTCATCGACATCGCCGTCATCCTCACCGTAGACAACCTGACTGAAAAAGAAAAACGCCAAAAGGCCGAGATCAATCTGCGCCTGTCAGGCAAAACCGTGTATGTGGAAAGTCTGTCGCACGACCTGTATGCCGCCATAGATTGTCTCGTTGACAAACTTGACCGCCAGGTCATGAAACACAAAAGCAAAGTCCAGGACCATAACCACCAGGCCATCAAGCACATGCCTGAAGAAGAGGTACCTGCTGCCGCGTGATCGCGCTCAGCCTCTTGTAGCAAGGGCGCCCTCGCGGTGACCCCAAACGGCGCCCCTGGGCGCCGTTTGTTGTTTTGGAATGCGGATCTTGGAATGTCTATCCCACACGCTAAAATAGCGCTCTTTCCCTTCTCTCCCACTGCCATGAGCGAATTCGTCCAGACCCAGGTTGCCAACCGTACCGGCGTCATCACCCTCGACCGGCCCAAAGCTCTCAATTCCCTGTCGCTGGCCATGGTGCGCGACCTGGCCGAGGTGCTTAGTGCCTGGCGCGATGATCCTGCCATCGACGCGGTGGTCATTTGCAGCAGCAGCGAAAAAGCCCTGTGCGCGGGCGGCGATATCCGTTTTTTCCACGAAGTCGGTAGCCGCACGCCCATGGGCGGCAGCGCGCTGCTGGAAGATTTTTTCACTGAAGAATACGCGCTTAACCACCTGATCCACTTTTATCCCAAGCCCTACGTGGCGCTGATGGAAGGCGTGGTGATGGGCGGCGGCATGGGCATCGCTCAGGGCGGGCCGGACTGCCGCATCCGCATCGTGACCGAGAAGACCAAGATGGCCATGCCGGAAGTGAATATCGGCCTGTTCCCGGATGTGGGGGGCAGCTATTTCCTCTCGCGCGCGCCTGGCCAACTGGGCAACTACCTGGGGCTGACAGGGCTGACCATTGGCGCAGCCGACGCGCTGTATGTCGGCCTGGCCGACCTGTATGTGCCGAGCAGCGAGATGGCCGCGCTCAAGGCGCTGATTGCAGCCACGCCGGGTGCGCAATTGCGCGCCGCACTGGCGGCGTTTGCCGCGCCCTTCGCGGGCGAGGTCGGCGCGAGTCGGCTGCAAGCCCAGCGCACCCTGATAGACCGCCACTTCGGCGCGCCATCGGTCCCGGCCATCATGCAATCGCTCGCTGCCGACACGGACGACTTCGCACAGCAGGCGCTGGCCGCCATGCACCTGCGCTCGCCCTTGATGATGTGCGTGACGCACGAGTTGCTGAAACGCGGCGCGGCCCTGGACGTGGCCGACTGCCTGCGCATGGAGCGCACCATGGTGCGGCACAACTTTGAACATGGCGAAGTGCTCGAAGGCGTGCGTGCGCTGGTCATCGACAAGGACAATGCGCCGCAGTGGAATCCGGCAACGCTGGATCTGGTCAGCGCCGACATGGTCGAGCGATTTTTTGCGCCAGTGTGGCCGCGCGCCGCCCATCCTTTGCGCCACCTGTGAGCGCCGGACGCCGCGCTTATTCATACAACAAGATTTCGTTGCTTTTTGATAGCAAAGCGTGGTTTGAGGCAGGAGCGCGTGAAGTTTGATGACATCGGGCGTTATACTTTTCTGAGCGCAACCGCAAAGAAAGGATGTCATTCATGGCTGTACTTTCCTTCACCTCGGCTGGCCGTATGTGCCTGCTTGCCAGCTTCATTTTGGCGGGCGGCGCCGCTGCCGCGGAAAGCGACTCGGCGCTCAAATTGAGCGGCTTCGTTTCCCTGGTTGCCGGACGGGTTTCCGGCAGCCTGCCGGCGGACTATGCCGGAAGCACCAGCATCGACGGCAAAGCCTGCCCTTGCTATACCGCCGATTGGGGCAACGCTGGCATCTACACCGATAGCCTGTCTCTCGCGCCCGAGTCGCGCGCGGGCATCCAGGCCAAATACACCATCAATCCGGAGTTTAATGTCGTCGGCCAGGTCGTGGTGCGCGGCAGCGATACCACGCCCAATGTGCAATGGGCCTACGCAAGTTACGCGCCGGGCAAGAACTGGGAATTTCAACTCGGCCGCAAGCGCATTCCCCTGTATTTCTATTCCGACTTCCAGGACATTGGCGCGTCCTATCCGTGGGTGGCTGTGCCGCCCGAGCTGTACGGCTGGGAAGCGACCAACTACAACGGCGCCAGCGTGCGCTACAAAACCAATCTTGGTGACGCCAATGTGAGCGCCAGCCTGTTTGTGGGCAAGGAAACGGTCAGGGATTCGCTGTACTACCGCCTGTATTACGACAGCCGCACCAAGGTCATCTGGGACAAACTCTGGGGCGGCGACCTTGAAGTGACGCACGGCCCGCTGACCGTGCGCGGCGTCTACATGCAAAGCACCGTACACACGCGCAACCCGACCATCGGCCTGGATGACACCGCGCGTCTGAAAGCCTACGGCATCGCCGCCAACCTGGACTTCGACAACTGGTTCATGCTCAACGAACTGACCCAATTGACGCGTGACTTCGACGCCGGCTATCGCGTGACCGCCCCCGCGTTCACCGTGGGCGCCGGTGTCCACGCAGGCGCCTGGACCCCCTTCATCAACTACGCGCGCTACACGGAGCGCACGGACGACGCCAGCCTGTACGCCATCACGTCCTATCGGCGCGCGTCGCTGACCCTGCGCTACGACCTGGACGCGCGCAGCTCCGTGAAAGGCCAGCTCGACCGGCACCGGGACATCACCCACAACTTCGGCGGCGATGTGACCGTCATGCGACTGGCCTACGACCGCTTGTTCTAGGAGGACGATATGAAAAAGCAGACGCGCGCATCGCTACTCCTGATCTTGCTGGCAGCCGGGGCGCCGGCCAGTGCCGAAATCGTCGTTGTCGTGAATACGGCCAACCAGGCTTCACGCATGTTTTCAGAACAGGCGGCGCAATTTTTCTTGGGAAAATCTAACCAGTTCACGCCTGTCGATCAGGGCAAGGAATCGGCCATACGCCGTGACTTCTACCAAAAAATTGCCAACAAGACGCTGGCGCAAGTGGAAGGCGTGTGGGCGAAGATTGAATTTTCAGGCAAGGGAACTATGCCCAAATCCTATGCGTCGGACGCGGCAGTCAAGAAGGCCATCGCGGCCGACCCGACCGCCATTGGCTACATCGACAAGGCATCGGTGGACGACAGCGTCAAAGTACTGCTGACCTTGCCGCCCTAGGATTGTTCACGGTGGCGCAGCACCACCCGTTCGGTCGGGCTGAAATGCGCGGCCAGGCGTTCGGCCATGTAGACCGAGCGGTGCTGACCGCCCGTGCAACCTAAGGCCACGGTCAAATAACTGCGGTTGTCGGTCTTGAACGAAGGCAGCCACTTGGCGATGAAGTCGCGGATGTCGTTGAGCAGTTCGGTGGCGCTAGGCTGGGCGTCGAGAAAGGCAATGACTGGGCCGTCCATGCCGGTCAGCGGGCGCAGCGTCAGGTCGTAATATGGGTTGGGCAGGGCGCGCACGTCGAACACAAAGTCCGCGTCCAGGGGCACGCCCAGCTTGAAGGCAAATGACTCGAAAAACAGGGTCAGCGGCGCGCGTTCAATCTCCACCAATTCCTTGATCCACGCGCGCAGCTTGTTGGCCGACAGTTCGGACGTGTCGATCACGTGGCCCAGTTGTTCAATGGCCGACAGGCGTTCGCGCTCTTCCAGGATGCATTCGATCAGCGTACGGCGCGAGGCAGGATTTTCGTCGGGACGCAACTGGTGCGACAGCGGATGGCTGCGCCGCGTTTCAGAAAACCGCGCCACCAGCGAATGCGTGTTCGCGGTCAGGAACATGACCTTGATGTCATGGCCTTCATCTTTGAGCGCGTTGATGTTGACGGGCAGCTCCACCAAGGACTCGGCACTGCGCGCATCGACCGCCACGGCCAGCGAATTGGTGCCGTCGGCGATGAGCGCGCTGACCAGGCTGGGCAGCAATGCGGGCGGCAGATTGTCCACGCAATAGTAGCCGGCGTCTTCCAACACGTTGAGAGCGACGGACTTGCCGGAGCCGGAAATACCTGTAATGAGTACGATGCGCATGGCAGCGATCATACCGCATCGTTGACGTTTTGTTGTGACAGCTACTTTAGTTGCCGCGCGGCTTTTCGATTGGTCAGGATTCCATACTCAGGCTAGTCTCCACTCATGGCCTGACGCTGGCGCTCCATAAATTCCTGGAGCGTGTCGATGCCGCGCAGTTGCAGGATCGTGTTGCGTACAGCGGCTTCCAGCAGAACTGCGATGTTGCGACCGGCGGCAACCGGAATGACCACCTTGCGGATCGGCAGTCCCAGTACATCTTCGGTCGGGAACAGGAAAGGGAGGCGTTCGACTTCTTCTTCCAGCGCGCTGCGACGCACCAGATGCACGATCAGTTTCAAACGCATCTTGCGGCGCACGGCCGTTTCGCCAAAGATGGCCTTGATGTCGAGGAGGCCCAGGCCGCGCACTTCCAGCAGATTTTGCAGCAGGGCAGGGCAGCGGCCCTCAATCATATTCGGCGCAATGCGCGAAAACTCCACCGCGTCATCGGCCACCAGGCCATGGCTACGGGAAATCAGTTCCAGGCCCAGCTCGCTCTTGCCCAGGCCCGAGTCGCCAGTGATCAAGACGCCGACGCCCAGTACATCCATGAACACGCCGTGCATGATGATGCGCTGGGCCAGTTTTTTGGACAGGTAGACGCGCAGGAAGTCGATGACCTGTGCGGCTGGCAGCGGTGTCGAAAAAAGCGGAATGTTTTGCTCGTCGCAAATGGCGAGAATGTCGGGTGGGGTGTCCAGGCCCTGCGCGATGATGAGCGCCGGCGGGCCGCCCGCAATCAGTTCGCCAATGACATGGCTGCGTGAACCGCTCTTCAGACGATGGTAGTAGGTCAGTTCCTGATGCCCGAACACCTGGATACGGCCGGGGTGGATCAGATTCAAGTGGCCAACCTGGTCGGCAGCCGAAGACACATCACCGGAAATGAGGCGTTCGCCGCCGGGAAAGCCGGCGAACCAGCCCAGTTGCAGGCCTTCGCGATTATCGTCGTACAGCCGTTGGATGGTCAGCGGGGTTTGCAGCATGAACGGGCATCTTCAATCAGGTGGGGGCGGCACAGCGCCCGGCACCGGGAAGTTTAACCCAAGGCCTGCAGGCTGGGTTGCCAATTGGTGATGCGCGAATGCACCGATTTTGGATCAGGATCGGTGGCCAGCGCCGTGCGGAACACGTCGTCGGAAAACATTTCTGCGATTTCCGACAGGATTTCCAGGTGTTGCTGGGTCACGTGGTCCGGGATCAAAAGGAAAAACAGCAGATTGACCGGCTGGCCGTCAGGCGACTCGAAGGGAATGCCTTCTGCCAGGCGCACAAAGGCGCCCAGTGGCGACTTGAGGCTCTTGCTGCCCTTGATGCGGCCGTGCGGCACTGCCACGCCATGGCCCAGGCCGGTCGAGCCGAGGCGTTCGCGCGCAAACAGATTTTCGGAGACGGTGGAGCGCGCAATGCCGCAGTTGTTCTCGAATATCAGCCCGGCCTGCTCGAAAGCCCGCTTCTTGCTGGACACTTCGAGATCGAGCAACACGTTCTCGAGCGATAGGATTTTGCTCAGGTTAGTCATAACACGATGTAATGGTGCGACGCACAAAGGTGCTTGCGAGCCAGAATTATAGGCCTGTTTGGAAGCTGTGTAATTCGAATTCGTCGCTGTTTAGTATCCACCTCGCATTGATCTTTCGCAAGAGGAATGGCGAATTACACAACCCGACAGCAGCGCTTTTCAGACCCTGCGACCGGCCTTCGAATTTCTGACGGACAATTAACCATTTCACATGATTTGCGGGTATCAAAACCGCATTTTGCCAACGTTTGCGTGGCGCTTGCCCGTTTTGCGCAAATGCTGGCAAGTTTGCAGCACTGTTGTTTTTTTGTAAATCGCGCCACAAAAATTCATGCGCTCTGCATTGAACTTATTCCCTCGCGACAAGTTCGTCAAAGCATGGCGGCAGGATTATTGAGGCCGATCAAAGCGCCTGCGTTTACTGCCGCGCCGTACGCAGATTGCGCGGCGGAGGGCCGGAAAAATTGCTGCGCCAGGGGTTGATGTCCAGTCCGCCGCGCCTTGTGTAGCGGGCATACACGGCCAGCTTTTGCGGGGCGCACTGGCGCAGGATGTCGACAAAGATGCGCTCAACGCACTGCTCGTGAAATTCATTGTGCTCGCGAAAACCAATCAGGTAGCGCAGCAAGCCTTCCTGCTCGATTTGCGGGCCCACGTAATGCACCTGCACGCTGGCCCAGTCCGGCTGACCTGTCACCAGGCAGTTGGACTTGAGCAGGTGGGACACCAGCGTTTCCTCCACCGGCGCTTCGTCGCGCGCCGAGGACAGCAGTGAAGGGGACGGCGTGTACTGGTCAACCTCGATATCGAGCCGGTCCAGCAAGACACCGTCCAGCTCGCCCATACGCACGGCCTGAAAGCCGTCCGGCTGCGTCAAGCTGATATGCACCGGCGCGCCAAAGCCGTTCGACAGGTCTTTTTGTAGCAGCGCCAGGAGGGCATCGGCGTCCGCCAGGCGGGTCTGGTTAAACGAATTGAGATAGAGTTTGAAGGACTTGGACTCAATGATGTTGGGCGAATCGGCCGGCGCGGAGATGGTCGCGATGGCTACCTGTGGCTTGCCGCGCAAGTTCAGCCATGACAGCTCGTAGGCATTCCAGATATCGACGCCGAAAAAGGGCAGCGTGCCGTGCAGGTGCAACTCGTCGCGCTTTTGCTGGCGCGGAATGGGGAACAGCAGCTCGGGCGCGTACTGCGTCTGGTAAGCGGCTGTTTTGCCCAGCGGTGAAAGATCAGCGGTATTAGTCATTGTGTCCAGCTAATTAATTACCCAGGAATAGTTTGTACACCGGGTTGGCGCTCTCGTCCCAATGGCGGTAGCCCAGGGTGGTGAGAAATTGGCGGAACTCGTCCATTTCGCCGTTTGGCACTTGCAGGCCCACCAGGATGCGGCCCACGTCGCCGCCCTGATTGCGGTAATGGAAGAGCGAAATATTCCAGTTCGGCGCCATGCTATTCAAAAAGCGCATCAGCGCGCCCGGGCGTTCCGGGAACTCAAAACGATACAGCAACTCGTCTTCGGCCAGCGCGCTTTTGCCGCCCACCAAGTGGCGAATGTGCAGCTTGGCCAGTTCGTCATGGGTCAGGTCCAGGGTCTTGAAATCGTGTTCTTCGAACGTGCGTGCCAGCACGCTCGACTCGCCGCGGCTGGAAATCTGCACGCCGACAAACACATGGGCTTGGCTGGCGTCGCTGATGCGGTAGTTGAACTCGGTGACATTGCGCGGCCCGACCAGGGCGCAGAAGCGCTTGAAGCTGCCGCGCTGTTCGGGAATCGTGACGGCAAACACGGCTTCACGCGACTCGCCCAGTTCGGCGCGTTCGGCCACGAAACGCAGGCGGTCGAAATTCATATTGGCGCCGCAGGCAATCGAGATCAGGGTCTCGTTGCGAATCGGGTTTTTCGACAGGGCCGAACGTTCCACATAGGCCTTGGCGCCTGCAACTGCCAGTGCGCCGGACGGCTCGAGAATGCTGCGCGTATCCTGGAACACATCCTTGATGGCGGCGCACACGGCATCGGTATCGACGATGATGATTTCGTCGACCAGTTCGCGCGCGATGCGGAAGGTCTCTTCGCCCACCAGGCGCACGGCGGTGCCGTCGGCGAACAGGCCCACGTCCGGCAGGGTCACGCGCTCGCCCGCCTTGATCGAGCGCGCCATCGCGTCCGAGTCGATGGTCTGCACGCCGATGATCTTGATGTCGGGACGGATCGCCTTCACGTAAGCGGCCACGCCGCTGATCAGGCCACCGCCGCCAATGGCGACAAAAATCGCGTGGATCGGGCCCGAATGCTGGCGCAGGATCTCCATGCCGATGGTGCCCTGGCCGGCAATCACGTCCGGATCGTCGAAGGGGTGGACGAAGGCGAGCTTCTGTTCTTTTTCCAGCGTCAGCGCGTGGTTGTAGGCGTCCGTGTAGGACTCACCATGCAGGATGATTTCGACATTGGTCCCACCGAAGGCCTTGACCGCATCAACCTTGACGCTGGGCGTGGTGGTTGGCATCACGATCACGGCGCGGCAACCTAGTTTGGCGGCCGACATGGCCACGCCCTGGGCATGGTTGCCGGCCGAGGCGCAAATGACGCCGCGTTTTAACTGCGATTGGCCCAGGTTGGCCATCTTGTTGTAGGCGCCGCGAATCTTGAAGCTGAAAACATCCTGCACGTCTTCGCGCTTGAAATATATGCGGTTCTCAAAGCGCTGCGAGAGGATGGGCGCCAGTTCCAGCGGCGTTTCGGAAGCGACGTCATAGACGCGCGCGGTCAGGATTTTTTTCAGGTAGTCGATAGTCATGGTCTGCAAACAGGTTCATTCTTGGGCCGGAAGGACCGGAATACGATGCTGTGACGCGGGACTGTGTCGTCGGCTGATGACCGAGGCGGGCAGTGCGATGCGCGGACCCGGGTAGCGGGCTCTGCGTATCGTGTCGATGCAATGGTTTTCCTTCATTATAATGGAGCGGCTATGAAAGCTCCCGCCACCGCTCACTTGTCCGCAGTTCCCCGCCACCGTGGTTGAATCGGCCGTCCTGTGGCTGCTCAAATTGCTGGCCGCGCCGGCGGTCGGCCTCAGTTCCATCTTTATCATCGCTTTTATTTCGGCCACCCTGGTGCCGCTGGGGTCAGAGCCGGCGGTGTTCGCCGTCGTCAAGGCCAATCCCGACCTGTTCTGGCCAGCGATTCTGGTCGCCACCCTCGGCAATACCCTGGGCGGCGCCTTCGACTATTTTCTCGGGTATCGGGCCAAGGTGGCCTTTGCCAAGGAACGCAAAAGTCGCTGGTTCGCCTGGCTGGCCCATTACGGCGCCAAGACCATGCTGCTGTCCTGGGTGCCCGGCATCGGCGACCCATTGTGCACGCTGGCCGGCTGGTTGCACCTGCCGTTCTGGCCTAGCGTCAGCTATATGGCGGTGGGCAAATTCCTGCGCTATGTGTGCATGACCTGCGCGCTCTTATATATCCCGGACGGCTTCTGGAAGCACCTGGCCGGCATGCTGGGCTAGAGTTTTTTCTCGAGTACCAGCTTCACTAGTGATCGCGAGCGCACTGTCGTTTCGCGCGCGGTGGAAAAGTCGGCGTCGCGGTAGGCGAGGGTGCTGCGCCCATCGCGGGCCAGCAGATCGGTCCCGGTCAGGCGCAGCTGCGTACCTGGGTTCATTTTCCAAAGGGCGTAGACGTCGAGCGTGGGATTCGGCCCGCTCCACGCGCTGCGCGCTTCACTAAGGCGCGTGGTGCCGCCAAACTGCACATT
Source organism: Massilia sp. (assembly GCA_045810445.1). Taxonomy (GTDB): domain Bacteria; phylum Pseudomonadota; class Gammaproteobacteria; order Burkholderiales; family Burkholderiaceae_D; genus Telluria_A. The sequence goes on along the minus strand of JBJMVX010000119.1, from coordinate 3,107 downwards.
CAAATTCGTGCCCAGTGTAAGCGCTGCGGAATGGCGGTAGTCCAGGCCCAGGTTCACCGTGGCGGGAACCTGCTGGTCGAGCCGGTTGTAGGGGCCGGGAATGGCGGCAATGCGCGACCAGTTGCGCGCTGCATTCGCGTGCAGGGACATCGCGTGCGCCAGCGCCAGTTTGGTGTCGAACTCAATGCCCCAGGCGCGTGCGCTGCCCATGTTGGTTGGGCTTTGCATCCAGTCTTCGCCTTCCTGGTACAGTCGCTGAACCGTCACCTGATCGATCTTGCGGACATAGGCCGACAGGCTCACCACATCGCTCTTGCCCATATAGCGTTCGTAGCCCGCGTCCAGCCCCCAGGCCAGCTCCGGGCGCAGTGCCGGGTTGCCGCGTACATCGGGGTTGGCCGGACCGTTGTCATTGTTGGTGGTGTAACGGCGCGGCACCAGCTGACGCGAGGTAGGGGCCTTGTAACTGCGGCTTAAGGCCAGGCGCAGTTGGTCCTTGTCCGAGTCCGGCAGCTTCCACAGCAGGTTGGCGATGGGGCTCATGACGCTGGCCTGGCTGCGCACTTCGTCCAGCAGGCGGCCCACGGTGGACGTGTCCAGCCCTTCCCAGCGCAGGCCCAGATACACCTGCAGGCGTGGCGTGAGCTGCCATTCGTCCTGCGCAAAGACGGCCAGGCGCGTGATGGCGGCCTGGTAGTCTTCATCGAGCACGCCCAGCGCCGCGCCCGTAAAGCTGGTGTCGGTCTGCAGGCGAAATTCGCTACGGCTGGTGCGGCCAGCCTCCCAGCCCAGACCCAGGCTGTGTGCCTGGCCCAAAGGCGCATGGTATTTGCCGTTCAGGCTCACGGTGTTGTCGATCACGTTCGACAGCACCGAGCGCGCCAGCGTGGCATCCGCCCCGGCACCGAGGAACAGGTAGTCGCCGTTGCGCGTATTGCGGTTCACGCCTGCCTTGATTTCCAGTTTGCCGTCCGCGCCTACGGTGTGGTTCCAGGTCAGGTCGCTGCGTTCGGCATGGGTGGTGGCGTTAAAACGTGCGTGGTTGTCCGGGTAATCGGTGCCTTCGCCCAGTTGTACTGTTTCATCCATGCGACCATGAGTCGACTGGCGGGTGCGATCGAGCACGGCCTGCCACTGCAGGCTGTCGCCATTGTCCATGGTCCAGTTCAGGCGTGGCGTAAGGCCAAGGCGGCTGGTGGTGGCGTCATTGAATTCGCGGATCAAGCGTTCGTCGGACAGGCTGCCATCGGCCTCGTTGCGCGTCTCATGGATGGTGCTCACATAGTCCGATTTAATGCGCGACAGGTCCGCGCCCATGGCCCACGCCAGCTGTCCATGCTGGTCCGCGACGCGCAGCGACGCTGTCGGGCTGGCATAGCCCGGCCGGCTGGCAGCACTCAAGGTCAGGTCGCGCCGTGGAGCGCCGCCAGCCTTTTTCAGGATCACGTTGATGGTGCCGGCAATGGCCTGGGTGCCATATTCGGCCGAACCGCTGCGCAGGATTTCGATGCGGTCGATCAGCGAAGGCGCGATGCTGTCGATGGAAAAGCCCTGCGCTACCGGCTGGCCGTTGACCAGGATCTGGGTATAACCGGAACCCAGTCCGCGCATTTTCACTTCGCCGTTGGTGACTGCAATACCGGGCTGGCGCTGCAGCACCGCAGACAGATTGGTGTCGCCGTAGCGCAGCAGTTCTTCACGGCTGACCGTCATCCGGCCCGCCACGTCGTTACGCCGCGCGTCGGTTTCGACCGATCCTGTCACCTGGACCTGTTGTACCACCGGTGGTGCCGTCTGCGCGTGCAGTGTGGTGGAGAACAGGGCGAACAAGGGCAGGGCAGTAGCAAGTGGGCGTTTCATTGGAGAGGCGATGGTGACGGGAGTGCATCATTATGGGCCAGACCGGCGTGGCAAAGTGCGCCGAGTGACGAAATGCCGAAACCCGGTGACGGACCTGCCGAAAGGGCAAAGTGGCGCTGGTATACTTGGCACCATGAATGTCACCGCACCACTACCGTCCCGCCATCACTCGTTCGTCAAGGCGGCACTCGTCATCGTCGCGGTGTGGACCATCCTGTGCGCGCTCGGCGCGCTCTCTTCCTACGTCGACCGCCTTCAGCAGGGCCATCCCGCCAGTTATGCCCTCATGCTGGGGCGCTGGTGGCGCGCCCACATCCTGATGATGATCATGAGCGTGGCCTGCTACCGCTATCTGGCGCTGCGACCGGCAGTGGTGGCAAGCGCACGCGCCATCGCACGCACGTACGGCCTTCTCTTGCTGCTGTTTCTTCCGCTCGAACTGGCCTACGTTGCGCTGCTGGACACCTTCGTGGCCGAGCAGGCCATCTCTGTTTCGCAGGTCTGGTCGCGCATGATCGATCGCAATGGCTTTGGCTGTTTTCTCGAATTTGCCTGGATCACCTTCACTTATGCCGCACTGGTAGGCATTTGCGGCCTGCGCGAACGCGCCAGACGGGAACGCGTGTGGGACATGGCCGAGCGCGATAACCTGGCTCTGCGCCTGGAACTCGAACAACAGCGCTTGCTGGCGCTGCGCGGCCAGCTCGAGCCGCATTTTCTGTTCAATGCCCTCAACGCCATCAGTGCCCTGGTGCGCTCTGACGACAAGCGGGTCGCGCTGGCTGGCATTGGCACCTTGAGCGACCTGCTGCGCTATGCCTTGCAGGCCAGCGAACGCGAACGCGTCACCTTGGCCGACGAGTGCCAGTTCGTGAGCGATTACCTGTCACTGCAAAAACTGCGCTACCGCGAGCGGCTGCACGTGCACATGGATGCGAGCGTGCAGGCCGAGATTCCGCCCCTGCTGCTGCAACCTCTGATCGAAAACGCCCTGCGGCATGACCTGGACTGTCACACCGGCGAGAGCGACATCCGCGTTGCGTTTGCGGCAGAGGGCGAGCAACTGCATATCCGCGTCTGCAATCCCTGTGGCGCCACCACGCCCGCCAATCCCGGGCTGGGTATGGGCTTGCGCCAAACGCGCGCCCGACTGGCGCTGGCCTACGGCGAGCGTGCAAGCCTTAGCAGCGGCGTCACCGATGGCCGCTACGTAGTCGACATCAGCCTGCCGCGTGCCGCATGACGCT
>JBJMVX010000118.1:0-18309 GCA_045810445.1 Massilia sp. | reverse complement strand
TGATCACAACGTCCCGACCACCGACCGCAAGGACGGCATTGCCGACCCCACCTCGCGATTGCAGGTTGAAACACTGGACGCCAACGCCAAGAGCTACGGCCTGACCTATTTCAACATGAACGACAAGCGCCAGGGCATCGTGCACGTGATCGGGCCCGAGCAGGGCGCCACGCTGCCCGGCATGACGGTTGTGTGCGGCGACTCGCACACCTCCACCCACGGCGCTTTCGGCTGCCTGGCGCATGGCATCGGCACCTCCGAAGTCGAGCACGTCCTCGCCACCCAGACCCTGCTGGCGAAAAAATCGAAGTCCATGCTGGTGCAAGTGGACGGCGCGCTGCCTGTGGGCGTCACTGCCAAGGACATCGTGCTGGCCGTGATCGGCAAGATCGGCACTGCCGGCGGCACCGGCTACGCGATCGAATTTGGCGGCTCCACCATCCGCGCCTTGTCGATGGAAGGGCGCATGACCGTCTGTAATATGGCGATTGAAGCCGGTGCGCGCGCCGGCATGGTGGCCGTCGACGAGACCACCATCAACTACGTCAAGGGCCGTCCGCTCTCGCCAGTCGGTCCGCACTGGGACCGCGCGCTGGACTACTGGCGTACCTTGCATTCGGATGCAGGCGCCAAATTCGACCTGGTCGTCACCCTCAATGCGCAGGAAGTCAAACCACAAGTGACCTGGGGCACTTCGCCCGAGATGGTCATTGCCATTGACGGGCGCGTGCCGGACCCGGACCAGGAAAAAGACGCCGTGCGGCGCGATGCGATGGAAAAGGCGCTGGTGTACATGAACCTGACGCCCAACACTCCGATTGCCGACATCCGCATCGACAAGGTATTCATTGGATCCTGCACCAATTCGCGCATCGAAGACTTGCGCGCGGCGGCAGCGGTGGTGCGCGGCAAGCAGCGCGCATCGAACGTGCGGCTGGCGCTGGTAGTGCCGGGATCAGGGCTGGTGAAAGACCAGGCCGAGCGTGAAGGACTGGACCAGATTTTTCGGGACGCGGGCTTTGAATGGCGCGAGCCAGGCTGCTCGATGTGCCTTGCAATGAATGCCGACCGGCTCGAGCCGGGCGAGCGCTGCGCCTCGACCTCGAACCGCAATTTCGAAGGTCGCCAGGGGCAGGGCGGACGCACCCACCTGGTGTCGCCCGCCATGGCGGCGGCGGCTGGTATCACCGGCCACTTCGTCGATGTACGCGCACTGCGCTAATACTTCCAACCTCTAGAGTCCATCATGAAAAAACTATTCGCCCTGTCCCTCATCGCCATCATGCTCGTAGGCTGCAATACCGTTGCCGGCTTCGGCAAGGACATTGAAAAAGTCGGCGGCAAAATGGAAGGCGCAGCCAAGAAGTAAATCAGGGGCGCCACCCGTCGTCCCCGCGTAGGCGGGGACCCAAGCCCCCGTTGGAACCCGCGGACCCAAGCGCCCCCCCGTCGTCCCCGCGCAGGCGGGGACCCATTTTTGAGAAGTCATGGAAAAATTCACGATCTACGAAGGCCTGGTAGCACCCCTCGACCGCGCCAATGTCGATACCGACGCCATCATCCCCAAGCAGTTCCTCAAGTCCATCCACCGGACCGGCTTCGGCCCGAACCTGTTTGACGAGTGGCGCTATCTCGATCACGGCGAGCCTGGCAAGGACAATAGCGGCCGTCCGCTCAATCCCGACTTCGTGCTGAACCAGGCGCGCTACCAGGGCGCATCGATTCTACTAACGCGCAAGAACTTCGGCTGCGGCTCCTCACGCGAACACGCGCCGTGGGCGCTGGACCAGTACGGCTTTCGCGCCATCCTCGCGCCCAGCTTCGCCGACATCTTCTTCAACAACTGCTACAAGAGCGGCTTGCTGCCTGTGGTGTTGTCGGAGTCGCAGATCGATCACCTCTTCAACGAGGTCAAGGCCTTCCCGGGTTTTCGCCTGGTCGTGGACCTCGAGCAGCAGCGCATCGCGACCTCGAACGGCAGCCTGGCCTACCAGTTCGAGATTGATCCCTTTCGCAAATACTGCCTGTTAAATGGCCTGGACGACATCGGCCTGACGCTGCGCCACGCCGATCAGATTCGCGCATTTGAAGAACGCCATCTGGCCGCCCAACCCTGGCTCGCCAACGTCATCTAAAAGCACACCATGAAAATTGCAATCCTTCCCGGTGACGGCATCGGGCCCGAAATCATGGCCCAGGCGGTCAAGGTCCTCAATGTCCTGGACGAGAAGTTTGAACTGGAAAGCGCCGATGTAGGCGGAGCCGGTTATGCCGCGCATGGCCATCCTCTGCCGCCGGCCACGCTGGCCCTGGCAAAAAGCGCCGACGCGGTGCTCTTTGGCGCTGTGGGCGACTACCAGTACGACAAGCTCGAACGCGCGCTGCGTCCCGAACAGGCGATCCTCGGCCTGCGCAAGGAGCTGGCCCTGTTTGCCAACCTGCGTCCGGCCATCCTGTATCCGGAACTGGCGGGCGCCTCCACGCTCAAGCCGGAAGTGGTGTCGGGCTTGGACATCCTGATCATCCGCGAGCTGACCGGCGACATCTACTTTGGCAAACCGCGCGGCGTGCGCGAATGCCCGGACGGCCCGTTCAAGGGGGAGCGCGAAGGCTTTGACACGATGCGCTACGCCGAAACCGAAATTCGCCGCATTGCCCATGTGGCCTTCCAGGCAGCGCGCAAGCGCGACAAGCGCGTCACCAGCGTCGACAAGGCCAACGTGCTGGAGACGTTCCAGTTTTGGCGTGACATCGTCACCGACGTGCACCAGGAATACCAGGACGTCGAGCTCGAACACATGTATGTCGATAACGCGGCCATGCAACTGGTGCGGGCGCCGAAAAAATTCGACGTCATCGTGACCGGGAATATGTTCGGCGATATTTTGTCCGACTGCGCTGCCATGCTGACCGGGTCGATTGGCATGCTGCCATCGGCTTCGCTGGACGCGAACAACAATGGTCTGTACGAGCCATCGCACGGATCGGCGCCTGACATTGCGGGCAAGGGCATTGCCAATCCGCTGGCGACGATTTTGTCGGCGGCCATGATGTTGCGTTTTTCCTTGAACAAGGTGGAGCAGGCGGACCGGATCGAGAACGCGGTCAAGCGCGTGCTGGCCCAGGGTCTGCGCACGGCTGATATTTACGAGCAGGGCACGACACGTGTCAGTACCGGCGAGATGGGTGATGCGGTGGTCAAGGCGCTGGCTACGTAAGCGCACTTCACTCACCAGCGCACCGCTGACCACGTAGGTGCAGCTTGAGTGACCACCACACTGTCCTTGCGAAAGCGAGGACCCATGGCACGCCAGGTCAGAGAAAAAGCGTAGCTATTAGTGGGCACGCTATGGGTCCTCGCTTTCGCAAGGACAGTGTATGTGTCTTCGCGTAGCTAGCAGTGTGGGGGATACGCGGGCTGCGCATTGCCACTGTATGAGTAACAAATTTTTTCGACTATCTAAAGAAAGAGCATGATGAAACTTGTAGGCTTGGTAGGTTGGCGCGGTATGGTCGGTTCGGTCCTGATGCAACGCATGCAGGACGAGGGTGATTTCGCCCACATCGAACCGGTGTTTTTCACCACCTCGAACGCGGGCGGCAAAGCCCCGGCGATGGCGAAGAACGAAACCATTCTGAAAGACGCAACTGACATTACCGAGCTGTCCAAGTGCGAGATCATCATCTCCTGCCAAGGCGGCGACTACACCAGCGAGGTCTTCCCCAAGCTGCGCGCCGCCGGCTGGAACGGTTACTGGATCGACGCCGCCTCCACCCTGCGTATGGACGAGAACGCGGTCATCATCCTCGATCCGGTCAACCTCGATGTGATCAAGAATGCCATGAGCCGCGGCGTGAAGAATTACATCGGTGGCAATTGCACCGTGTCCTGCATGCTGATGGGCCTGGGCGGTCTGTTCCAGCACAATCTGGTTGACTGGATGAGCTCCATGACTTACCAGGCAGCTTCTGGCGGCGGTGCCCAGCACATGCGCGAGCTGCTCACCCAGTTCGGCACCATCAACGCTTCGGTCAAGTCGCTGCTCGACAACCCGGCCGCTGCCATCCTGGAAATTGACCGCACCGTGCTGGCCACCCAGCATGGCCTGTCAGCCGACGAAACCCGCCAGTTCGGCGTGCCGCTCGCTGGCAACCTGATTCCCTGGATCGACAAGGACCTGGGCAATGGCCAGTCCAAGGAAGAGTGGAAGGCTGGCGCGGAAACGAACAAGATCCTTGGCCTGGGCGCCGCCTTCGGCAGCAAGGAAATCCCGGTCGACGGCCTGTGCGTACGCGTGGGCGCCATGCGCTGCCACTCGCAAGCCTTGACCATCAAGCTGAAAAAGGATGTGCCGCTGGACGAAATCAACGACATCATCGCCTCCAACAACCAGTGGGTGAAGGTGGTGCCAAACACGCGCGAAGCGTCGATGCGCGATTTGTCGCCTGCCGCCGTGACCGGTAGCCTGACCATTCCAGTGGGCCGTTTGCGCAAAATGTCGATGGGTAGCGACTACCTGTCGGCATTCACCGTGGGTGACCAATTGCTGTGGGGCGCGGCCGAACCGCTGCGCCGCATGCTGCGTATCATATTAGATAAGTAAGTTATCAACAGGGTAGTCTACTTGTTTTTTGTGCAATATGGCCAGGGACCGCAGTGTGTGGTCCCTATGCCAAAGAATCCATGAAATTGCGCGTTTACAGGGACTTAGGCTCTACTTATCATCCAAAAGCTTGCATGCTCCAGAGCATGATGATATGTTGAGACTTCCGGGAAACCAGCTTTCTCCCCAGTCAACTCATAATGCCCCCAACTATGCGTTTAAACACTCGCTCCAAGATTTCCTCGTTTGCCCTGAAAACACTGTCCGGCGCGGTCGCCAGCGCGGTGTTTCTGTCGTCTTCCGCGTATGCGGCAGGCTTAGGCAAACTCACTGTCCTGTCCGGTCTCGGTCAGCCCTTAAGTGCCGAAATCGAATTGACGGCGGTAGCGACCGACGATGCATCGACCCTGGTGGCCAAGCTGGCACCGGCCGATGCCTTCCGCGTCGCGAACATCGACTTCAATCCGGCCCTGCTGTCGCTGCGTTTCGCAGTCGAGCAGCGCGGTACGCGCCAGTTCATCAAGATCACCTCCACCCAACCGGTCAACGAGCCGTTCGTGGACATGCTGCTTGAGCTGAGCTGGAACAGTGGCAAGCTGGTGCGTGAATACACCTTCCTGCTCGACCCGTCCGACATTCGTTCGACGCAGCCGGCGCAAGTGAGCGCACCAGTGGACGTGCTGGCCAACTCGCGCGCTGTGAGCAGCGGCACGAACGTGGGCGCGACCAAATCCGTCACCGCCGGTAAACCTGTTGCCGAGAAACCGGTCAGCGACAAGCCCGTGGCGGAAAAGCCAAGCCGCCGTGCACCGTCGGCCGCGCCTGCGCCAAGCGAGCGCAGCGCCACCGACACGGAATACAAGGTCAAGGCCGGCGATACGCTGGGCAAGATCGCTGCCAATTTGAAGCCGGCCGAAGTCTCGCTCGACATGATGTTGGTCGCGCTGTACCGCGCCAATCCGGACGCGTTCAACGGCAACAACATGAACCGCCTGAAGTCGGGCCAGATCCTGGCAGTGCCTGACGAGAACGCCATCAAGGCCTCGTCCGACAGCGACGCGCGCGGCGTGGTCGTGGCGCACGCAGCCGACTTTAATGCTTACCGTAACAAGCTCGCTGGCCAGGTCGCCAATGCGGCACCGGACAAAGCACCTACCGCCAGCCAGAGCGCCGGCGGCAAGATTACCGCCAAGGTCGAAGAGCACCGCACGCCAGCGAACGAAGCAAAGGATCAGCTCAAACTGTCCAAGGCTGGTTCGCCAACCGACGCCAACGGCAAGAGCGCCGCCGCTGCCGAAGACAAGATCGCCAAGGACAAGGCACTGGCCGACGCCAACGCCCGCGTCAAGGAACTCGAGCGCAACGTCAGCGAGCTGGAAAAGCTGATGGTCATCAAGAACAAGGCTGCTGCCGACGCCCAGAAGGCCGCATCGGCCCAGAAGCCGGCGCCTGTCGTAGTGCCACCGCCACCTGTGGTCGCGCCTGCCAAGCCAGCCGCTGTCGCATCCGCGCCAGTACCTGCCGCCAAGCCTGCACCAGTGCCGGTGCCAGCTGCCAGCGTACCTGCGCCCGTCCCTGTACCCGTGCCGGTTCCGCCGCCAGTGGTCGCTTCCGCGCCTGCGCCGTTGCCAACGCCTGCCGCTTCGGTGCCAGCACCAGAAGTCAAGCCAGCGGCCAAGCCGGCGGCCAAGATTGCCGTGGTCAAAAAAGCCGAAGCACCTGCCGAGCCTGGCATTGTCGACATGCTCAAGGACAACCTCCTGATCATCCTCGGCGGTCTGGCAGTTGTCGCAGGCGGCACTTTCCTGTTCCTGAAAAAACGTGGCAAGGGCGATTCGGGCAGTGGCAACGAGCCATCGATCCTGGGCGCACCAACCGACCAGGCGCACTCGCTGTTCGCTGAAACGGGCGGCCAGAGCGTGGACACGAGCAACAGCGTGTTCAACTCCAGCTTCGCACCATCGGCCAGCCAGCTTGACACCAATGAAGTCGACCCGGTCGCAGAAGCCGATGTGTACATTGCCTATGGCCGTGATGCGCAGGCAGAAGAAATTCTCAAGGAAGCCCTGCGTACCCATCCGGAACGCTATCCAGTCCGCCTGAAGCTGCTGGAAATCTATGCTGCGCGCAAGGACTTGCGTTCGTTTGAAACCCAGGCCACCGATCTGTACAGCATGACCAAGGGCCAGGGCGACGAATGGTCGCAAGCGGCTGCACTGGGCCTGGCCATCGATCCGGCCAACCCGCTGTACGCTGGCGCTGCCGCTGCCGGTCCAGCGACCGTGATTCCAGCTGCTGCCGAGCCTGTCGTGCTGGCAAAGCAAGCTGTGCTTGACGACGTGCCGACCGACCTGGATCTGTCCGACGTCACCGCCGTGCCTGCAGCCGCTGCCGCAGCAGCACCAGCTGCCGAAGACCATTCCCTCGATTTCGATCTGGGTGGCTTGAGCTTTGAGCCAGTGGCCCAAACGGCAGCCCCGATTGCGCCAGCAGCACCGGTCGCAGCCGCTGCAGCCGAGCCGGAAGACATGGCTTTTAACATGGACTTCGATGCGCCAGCAGCACCGGTGGCCAAGCCGGCCAAGAACCTGCATGACATCGATATCGGCCTGGATGTACCAAGCACCGACCTGAGCGCTGAATACGCAGCCGGTAAAGCCGACATGTCTGGCATGGGCGACCTGGCCAGCGCGTTCAACATTCCTTCGGGACCGGCGCACGCACCGGCCGCCGAGCAGCCGCTGGACCTGGGCGCGATGAACTTCGACCTGCCAACGAGCGCTGCGGCGCCGGCGGCAGCACCGAGCTTCGACATGTCCAGCATCGACCTGGATCTGCCACCGGTCGATACGGCAGCGGCGAACGACGGCTTTGCCAACACCATGGTCATGGAAACGGGCGACCAGTCGGCCGTGCACATGGAAATGGAAACCAAGCTTGACCTCGCCATCGCCTACCAGGAAATTGGCGACAAGGAAGGTGCACGCGAACTGCTCGACGAAGTCATCAAGGGCGGCAGCAGCGAGCAGGTAGGCAAGGCCACGTCGATGCGGGCCAAGCTGGCGTAAAGGAATGAACGTACTGGACCAACATTGAAACGGATAGCACTTGGAGTCCAGTACGATGGTACCGCCTGGAACGGGTACCAGAAGCAGCCAGACAGACATACCGTGCAGGACAGATTGGAAATCGCGCTGGAGAAGTTTGCCCGAACCGATCTGTCCACCACCTGCGCAGGCCGCACCGATACCGGTGTCCACGCCCTCGAGCAGGTCATTCACTTTGATACCGAACTGACACGCGACACCCAGTCTTGGGTGCGCGGCGTCAATGCCTTCCTGCCCGAGTCGATTGCCGTGCGCTGGGCGCATCCGCTTCCCGACTTGCCAGGCCAGGAATTTCACGCGCGCTTTGCCGCCTTCGCGCGTACCTATCACTATGTGCTCTACAACAATCCGGTGCGCTCGCCCCTGCTGGTAGGCCGCGCCGGCTGGACCTTCCGGCCACTGGACCTGGCGCTCATGCGCGCCGCCGCCGAGTGCCTGGTTGGCACCCATGATTTTTCTGCCTTCCGCTCGTCCCAGTGCCAGGCCAAGACGCCCATCAAGCAGATGCACGCGGTGCAGATTGAGCGGCATGGCGAAGCGATCGTGTTCACGCTGCGCGCCAGCGCCTTCCTGCACCACATGGTGCGCAACCTGATCGGCTCGCTCATCTACGTGGGCCAGGGCCGCCATCCGCCGAGCTGGCTGGCCGATGTGCTGGCAGGGCGCGACCGCAACGATGCGGCGCCCACCTTCATGCCCGATGGCCTGTACCTGGCCAAAATCGATTACGATCCCAAGTGGGGCCTGCCACAGACCGAGCGCAGCCCGTTACCCTGGTTCTGAGCATGCACCGTACCCGTACCAAGATTTGTGGCCTGACCCGTCCTGAAGATGTGGCGGTGGCCGTGGCAGAGGGGGCCGACGCACTCGGCTTCGTGTTCTATCCGCCCAGCCCGCGCTATGTCACGCCCGTGCAGGCTGGCGCCCTGATGCAGGCGGTGCCGCCCTTTGTCACGACTGTGGCGCTATTCGTCAACGCCTCACCCGACGAGGTGAGGGAGGTGGCATTGATTGCTCCCTTCATGCAGCTGCAACTGCACGGCGACGAAACGCCGGCCCAGTGCGCAGCCATTGCCGCAGCCGTGCAGCGCCCCTTCATCAAGGTGTTTCGCGTCAAACCCGACACGAGCTCGGCCGATTTGCTAGAATATGAGCATCAATACCGTAACGCCAGCCCGTATTTCTCGGGATTATTGCTCGACACCCATGTCGACGCATACGGCGGAGCAGGAAAGGCATTCGATTGGTCTCTCATTCCAAAAGAACTCGCGCCTCGGGTCGTTTTAAGTGGTGGCTTGAGCGTACACAACGCGACTGACGCGGTGGTAAGCGTACGCCCCTATGCGGTCGACATCTCCAGTGGTGTCGAAGCCGGCAAGGGCATCAAGGACGCCCGCAAGATCGCTGCCTTCATTGGCGCGGTGCGGGTCGCCGATACCACGATAGAAAGCGAGTCACCCCATGAAAGCAGCACCTGAGCGCGCTCCGGCCGCCCCCCTGTTCAAAACCCCCGAGTACAATTTCCCTGATGCCAGCGGCCATTTTGGCCAGTATGGTGGCTCCTTTGTCGCTGAAACGCTCAGCCATGCGCTGGCCGAATTGAATGCCGCCTACGAGCGCTACAGCCAGGACCCGGAATTTCTTGACGAGTTCCGCTACGAGCTCAAACACTTCGTCGGCCGTCCCTCGCCCGTCTACCACGCCAAGCGCTGGTCGCAGCAGCAGGGCGGGGCGCAGATTTTCTTCAAGCGCGAAGACCTGAACCACACGGGTGCGCACAAGATCAACAATGTGATTGGCCAGGCCCTGCTGGCGCGCCGCATGGGCAAGCCACGCATCATCGCTGAAACCGGCGCCGGCCAGCATGGCGTGGCCACCGCCACCATCTGCGCCCGTTTTGGCCTTGAATGCGTGGTGTATATGGGTAGCGAAGACGTCAAGCGTCAGGCCCAGAATGTGTACCGCATGAAGCTCCTGGGCGCGACCGTGGTGCCGGTGGAATCGGGCTCCAAGACGCTCAAGGACGCGCTCAATGAAGCGATGCGCGACTGGGTCACCAACATTGAAAACACTTTCTACATCATCGGCACCGTGGCCGGACCGCATCCCTACCCGATGATGGTGCGCGACTTCCAGTCCGTCATTGGCGAGGAATGCCTGGTGCAGATGCCGGAACTGACCGGGCGCCAGCCCGACTACGTGCTTGCCTGCATAGGCGGCGGCTCGAATGCAATGGGGATTTTCTATCCCTATCTGGACGAAGCTGGCGTCAAGTTAATTGGCGTGGAAGCGGCTGGCGAAGGGCTGGAATCGGGCAAGCATTCCGCCTCGCTCACGGCCGGTTTCCCGGGTGTACTGCATGGCAACCGCACCTATCTGCTGCAGGACGAGAACGGCCAGATCATTGAAACGCATTCGGTGTCTGCCGGTCTCGATTACCCGGGCGTGGGCCCTGAACACGCCTGGCTCAAGGACACCCTGCGCGCCGAGTATGTGTCGGTGACGGACGCTGAAGCGCTGGCGGCCTTTCACGATTGCTGCCATATCGAAGGCATCATCCCGGCCCTGGAATCGTCGCATGCGCTCGCGTATGCGGCCAAGCTGGCGACCACGCTGCCGCCCGAGAAAATCATCCTGGTCAATTTGTCTGGCCGTGGCGACAAGGACATGCACACCGTGGCCGAACGAATGGGACTCGATTTCAGCTAAGTAGCGCTGGCATTGCCTCCTTTTCCCATTCTGATAGAAAGCCCGACATGTCCCGTATCGCTCCAACTTTTGCCGCTCTGGCGGCCAGCAACAAGACCGGCCTGGTCACCTTCATCACCGCCGGTGACCCGGGTCCCGAAATGACCGTGCCGCTGATGCACGCCATGGTGGCGGGCGGCGCCGACATCCTCGAACTGGGGGTGCCGTTTTCCGATCCCATGGCCGAAGGCCCGGTCATTCAGCGCGCCTGCGAGCGCGCGCTCAAGTTCAACATTGGCACCAAGGATGTGCTGGAGTACGTACGCCAGTTCCGCCTGACCAATGCGCACACGCCGGTCGTGCTGATGGGCTACGCCAACCCCATTGAGCGCATGGGGCCGGATGCCTTTATCGCGGCCTCAAAGGCAGCCGGGGCCGATGGCGCCATCGTGGTCGATTATCCACCGGAAGAATGCGAACAGTTCGCCAGCGCCATGCGTGCCAATGGCCTGGATCTGATCTTCCTGCTCGCGCCCACCTCGACGCCCGAGCGCATTGCCCAGGTGGCCAAGGTGGGCAGCGGATTTAGCTATTACGTCTCGCTCAAGGGTGTCACTGGCGCCGGCAATATTGATACTGCCGACGTCGCGCAGCGCCTGACGGCAATCCGCGAGCACGTGAAGCTGCCGGTGGGGGTGGGGTTTGGCATTCGCGATGGCGCCACCGCCAGGGCTGTGGCCGAGGTGGCTGACGCGGTGGTCATTGGCAGCCGCATCATCCAGGAAATCGAAGCGAGCCCGAAAGAGCACGCGGTCGAGGCCGTGCGCAAGTTCGTGGCCGGCATCCGCGTGGCGCTCGACGCCGCCTGACCCGGGACTGGGTGGACTAGTCTTTTTTGCAAGATTGCGCTACAGTGGCGGCCTCATCCATCCGCCACTGCGGCGCCGGCCTGCCGGTGCGCGCGCCATCCTTTCATGAAAACTGCTTCTTCATTGCTTGCCCATCTCATGGGCGCGCTGCTCGCGTTCAGCCTCAGTGGCGCAGCGTTCGCCTGCCCGAACGCCGCGCACAAGGAGCGTGTTGTGCGCGATCCGTCGTCGGTTGCCGGCATGCTCTACGCCGGCAATTTCAAGGCACTTGACGCAGCAGTCATCCACCATCGCCGTGCGGACGCGACCATGCCAGACGGTCGCCCCACCTTGCCCGGGTTCTATGTCGAGTTGACACACACGGCTGACGGCAATTGCGAAGCCTCGCTGGACGAAGCGCCATGGAAGGAGCTGCGCGCGCGGCTGGAACAATGGCGCAGCCATACGCGCGACCGCAGCGCGCCTGCCTTGGCACTGGCGATTCTGGACGTGAGCGAAGGGTGGAAGGCGCGCGGCGGCGGTTTCGCTGGCACTGTCAGCGAGGAGGGCAATGCCCGCTTCCAGGCGCGTGTGGCGCGGGGCCGCGCGGCGCTGGAAAAACTGCGGGCAGTGGCCAAGATTGACCCGAGCTGGTACGACGCCATGCTCGATGTGGGCTTGGCCCAGGGCTGGGATAAGGAACACTATGCCCTCTTGCTCGACCAGGCCATCGGCGCCTATCCCTACTATTTCCCCCTGTATTTCACGGCCACGAGGTATTACACCGAGAAATGGCATGGCTCGCCTGGTGACATGGATGCGCTGATTGAAAAGGCCGTGGCGGCGACCCGCGCGCGCCAGGGACAAACCATGTACGCTCGCCTGCACTGGTTGTTGGATGATCAATCGTCATTCCCCAAGAACGTGGACTGGCCGCGCATGAAGACGGGCTTTGACGACATGCTCAAGGATTTTCCGGATAACTGGAACCGCAACAACTACGCCCACTTCGCCTGTTATGCCAACGATGCGGTTGCCTTCAAGAGCCAGGCGGACTACGTCAAGACGAATTACATTCCCGCCGTCTGGGGGAACCGGCGTTCTTTCGACATTTGCCAGCAGTTCGCGGACAGCAAAGTGGCTAAGCCATGAAGAATTTCTAAACTGGCAATTTGTTGTATGCATGGGAGCACACTTGCGTTACATTAGCTCCGCATTGCAAACCTTTCAACTTTCGCGCTCGCGCAGATTCCCATGAAAAAACAACTCGTCCGCATCTCCCTGCTGCAATCGGCCAAAGTGGCAGCGGCAATGTATTTCGTCATTTCCCTGCCATTTGCCGCCCTGATTGCCCTCTTCGGCATGATGATGCCCTCGGGCATGCCCGGCATGCACAGCGGTATGTCCATGGTGATCATCTTGCCGATCTGCTATGCGATTTTCGGTTTCCTGTTCTCGCTGCTGGGCGGCTGGATCTATAACGTCGTCGCCAGCATGATAGGCGGGATTGAATTCACGACCGAAGAAGTCTCGGGCTAATTGGGCGTAAAACCTGCGGTGCAAGCCGGCGCACGAAAGTGCGCTAAGCTTGCGCCAACGCGCGTGCACTGCCGGACGCCGCGCCGCTGAAGCCCTACAAGTCCCTGATTTCGATGTGTGTTTGGCAACTTTTTAGCCTTTATGTTCGACAATTGCTGTCTTAGCGGCTAAACTACCGACCACTGAAGATGCTGCAGAAGGAGAACACATGAGTTGGTTAGAAAAGCTGTTACCCCCACGAATCCAACGCTCCGACGCTGGCGCCCGCAAAACGATGCCCGAAGGGCTGTGGGTCAAGTGCCCATCCTGCGAAGCCGTCCTGTACCGCACCGACCTCGAATCGAATCTGCATGTCTGCCCCAAGTGCAGCCACCACATGCGTATTCGCGCCCGCGCGCGCCTCGATGGCCTGCTGGACGAAGGCGGTCGCTATGAAATTGGCCAGGAAACCCTGCCAGTTGACACCCTCAAGTTCAAAGACAGCAAAAAATACCCGGACCGCCTGAAAGCGGCCATGGATGCCACGGGCGAAACCGATGCCCTGGTTGTCCTGGGTGGCTCCATCATGAGCCTGCCGGTGGTCGTGGCGTGCTTCGAATTCGAATTCATGGGCGGCTCCATGGGCTCCGTGGTTGGCGAGCGCTTCGTGCGCGGCGCCCAGGTCGCGCTTGAGCAAAAAGTGCCGTTCATCTGCATCACCGCCACGGGCGGTGCGCGCATGCAGGAAGGCTTGCTCTCGCTCATGCAAATGGCCAAGACGACTGCCATGCTGACCAAATTGTCCGAGAAAAAGCTGCCTTTCATCAGCGTGCTGACCGACCCGACCATGGGTGGCGTGTCGGCCTCGTTTGCCTTCATGGGCGACGTGGTCATTGCTGAACCAAAGGCGCTGATCGGCTTTGCCGGCCCGCGCGTGATTGAAAACACCGTGCGTGAAAAACTGCCGGAAGGCTTCCAGCGCGCCGAGTTCCTGGTTACCAAGGGTGCTGTGGACATGATCGTTGACCGCCGCAAGATGCGCGAAGAAATCGCACGCCTGCTGGCGCTGCTGCAAGACCAGGCGGTCGAAGTCATCGCCGAATAAATGCCGTCCCGGCTGCGGGCAGGGCGCCACGGCGTCGCTGCCTGCAGTCCCTTCCTCTTTCGCCTCCATGACCACGCTCCCGACCACCTTGCCCGCCTGGCTGGCGCTGCTTGAATCACGCCACGCCGAAGTTCATATCGACATGGGCCTGGACCGGGTGCGCGCCGTCAAGGAGCGCCTGGGCCTGGCGTTTGCCTGCCCCGTCATCATGGTGGCCGGCACCAACGGCAAGGGCTCGACCTGCGCCATGCTCGAAGCGATTTTGCTGCGCGCCGGCTACAAGGTGGGCCTGTACATCAAGCCGCATTTTCTCGACTTTAACGAGCGCGCCCGCGTCAATGGCGAATTGGCCACCGATGCGGCCCTGGTCGCCAGTTTCAACGCTGTCGAAGCGCAGCGCGGCAGTACCGACCTGACCTATTTTGAATTTACCACCCTGGCCATCATGCACTTGTTGGCCGGCGCGGGCATGGATGTGGTGATCCTGGAAGTAGGCCTGGGCGGGCGCCTCGATGCGGTCAATGTCATCGATGCCGATGTGGCCATCGTCACCTCGGTCGATATTGACCACACTGATTATCTGGGCGACACACGCGAGAAAATCGGCTTTGAAAAGGCTGGCATTTTCCGTCCTGGCAAGGCCGCCATCTGCAGCGATCCCGTGCCGCCGGCCACCCTGGTGGCGCATGCCGAAGCCATTGGCGCCGATCTGTGGCTGCTGGGGCGCGACTTTAATTATTCGGGCGACAAGCTGCAATGGAATTATGGCGGCCGTGAATTGCGCCGCAACGCCTTGGCGTACCCGAGCCTGCGCGGCGCCAACCAATTGCTCAACGCCTCGGCTGCCCTGGCAGCGCTGGAAGTGCTGCGCATGGAATTGCCCGTCGGTGCACAGGACATTCGCACCGGTCTCGTGGTCGTGGAACTGCCGGGCCGCTTCCAGGTCTTGCCGGGACGCCCGACCGTCATCCTGGACGTGGCGCACAACCCGCACGCCGCCTCGGCGCTGGCGCAAAACCTGGGCAATATGGGCTTTCATCCCTACACCTATGCGGTGTTCGGCATCATGCAGGACAAGGATATCGACGGCGTCATCGCCCCCATGGCGCCCTTCATCGATCACTGGTGTGTGGCCGACTTGCCATCACCGCGCTCGGCCGATGCTGCTGCGCTGGTGGCGAACTTGCAAGCCTTGCCGCATGGCGACGCCAAACCCGGAGAACGCAGCGCCACCAGCTTCCCCGACCCGGCCGCCGCTTTTGCAAATGCAATGAGCCGAGCCGGGGAGAATGATAGAATTGTGGTCTTTGGTTCCTTCTACACCGTTGCCGGTGTGATGGCAGCGCGAAAAACCTCTTTTCATTAAAGATAAACGCATGGGCTTGTTCTCGTTCCTCAATAAAAACAAGCAAGAACCCACTGAGAGTGGCTATCAGGCCAGTGCTGACGACAGCGATGCAGCGATCGGGGCCAAAGCCCGTTCCAAGCGCGCGTCGAACGCCGGCAAAGCCGCCGCCGATCCCGTTTTGCCAGAAAAAAAACGTGCACGCCGCCGCCTGGTGGGTGCCATTGCACTGGCGCTGGCCGTGGCCATCGGCCTGCCGATGATCCTGGACTCCGAGCCCAAGCCGCTCGCCACCGATATCGATATCCGCATTCCCGCCAAGGACAAACCGGCCGCAGAGACGGCAGCGCTTCCCGTGCCGGCCAATACGCCAGCCGTGCCCACGCCTGCTGCAAAGCCTGCTGCAAAGCCTGCTGCAACGACGCCGCCACCGGTGTCCGCAGCCGATGCGCTGGACCAGCGCGAAACCATTGTCGAACCTGCCAAGCCGGTCAAGCCTGCTCCTGCTGCCGCGCGCGATGTGGCGGAAGTCAAACCAGTCACCCTCAAGCCAGAGACCAAGCCCAAGGCGGACGCCAAGCCGGCCGAAAAGCCGATTGAGAAGCCGGTCGCCGACAAACCGGCCGAGGCCAAGCCCTCGCATGACGCCGAGCGCGCCCTGGCTATCCTCGAAGGCAAGCCAGTCACACCGGCAGCGCCACAAAAATTCATCGTCCAGGTAGCGGCACTGGCGAGCCAGGAAAAAGTCGACGAGTTGCAGGCGCGCCTGAAGGAAGCCGGCATTGCCTCCTTTACGCAAAAAGGCAGCGGCAAATCGGGTGAGCTGATCCGTATTCGCGTCGGTCCGTTCAGCAACAAGGAAGAGGGCGACAAGGTGCTGGCCAAGCTGGGCAAGCTGGGACTGAACGGCAAAGTCGTTCCGACCACCTGAAACTGGAACACAGGAACGGTATCGCGTGACGCTCTTTGATTATCTGCTGCTGTTTATCCTGATCGCGTCCATTGTCATCAGCACATTACGCGGCCTGGTCAAGGAAATCTTGTCGCTGGTGAGTTGGATCGTTGCCTTTGTCGTGGCCAATATGTTTGGCGCCCAGCTGGCACCGATGCTGCCAGCCTTGATCCCGGGCGACGCGGTGCGGCTCATTGCCGCCTTCGTGGCCCTGTTCATCGGTGTGCGCCTCCTGATGGGCCTGTTAATGATGGCGGTCGATGCCATGATCAAGGCAAGCGGCATGACGCTGGCCGATCGCGGCCTCGGCGGCTTGTTTGGCCTGGCGCGCGGAATCGTGATTGTGCTGGCCTGCGTGATCGTGGGCGGCATGACGGAATTGCCGAAACAGGATTTCTGGACCCATGCCCTGTTCAGCCCGATGGCTGAAAGCGGTGTGCGTACCGTCAAACCGTTTCTGCCGGAGTCCCTGGCGCGGCACGTCAATTTTTAAAGAATTCTTAAATCAGCAGTACCAGTCTCTAGGAGCGCACCATGTGTGGCATCGTCGGCGTCGTCTCGCATAATTCCGTCAACCAGCTTTTGTATGATGCCTTGCTGCTGTTGCAGCATCGCGGTCAGGATGCGGCGGGCATTGCAACCAGTCATAGCAGTATGTTTTCCATGCACAAGGCCAACGGCCTCGTGCGTGACGTTTTCCGCACGCGCAATATGCGTTCGCTGCAAGGCAATTCGGGCATCGGCCACTGCCGCTATCCGACTGCCGGCTCCTCAAGCGAAGAAGAAGCGCAGCCGTTCTATGTGAACGCGCCGTTTGGCATCACGCTGGCGCACAACGGCAATCTGACCAACCAGGCCCAGCTCAAGTCCGAGATGTTCCGCAATGACCGCCGCCACATCAACACCGATTCCGATTCGGAAGTGCTGCTCAATGTGCTGGCCCACGAAATCCAGGAAACCACGACCGGCTTCACGCTGGACCCGGACTCGGTATTCAAGGCCGTGGCAGCGGTGCACCGTCGCGTGCGCGGCGCATACGCCGTGGTGGCCCAGATCGCCGGTCACGGCTTGCTGGCCTTCCGCGACCCGTTTGGTATCCGTCCCCTGTGCATTGGCATCAATGAAACCGAGCAGGGGAATGAATACCTGATCGCCAGCGAGTCGGTCGCACTGGAAGGCATGGGATTTCGCTTCCTGCGCGATATCGCGCCCGGCGAAGCGGTCTTCATCGACAACGATAGCCAGTTGCACGAGCGCCAGTGTGCCGACAACCCCTCGCTCAATCCCTGCGCCTTCGAATACGTCTACCTGGCCCGTCCGGATTCCATCCTCGATGGCGCCTCGGTCTACGCCACGCGCCTGAAAATGGGTGAGTACCTGGCTGACAAGGTGCGTCGCGAATTCCAGGCAGGCGACATCGACGTGGTCATGCCGATTCCCGACTCCTCGCGGCCAGCCGCCATCCAGCTCGCGCTTAAACTGGGCATCGAATACCGCGAAGGCTTCATCAAGAATCGCTACATCGGCCGCACCTTCCTGATGCCTGGCCAGGCGATCCGCCGCAAGTCGGTGCGCCAGAAGCTCAACGCCATCGGTTCCGAATTCAAGGGCAAGAACGTGCTGCTGGTGGACGACTCCATCGTGCGCGGCACCACCAGCCGCGAGATCGTGCAGATGGCGCGCGAAGCGGGCGCCAGGAAAGTCATCTTCGCCTCGGCCGCGCCGCCGGTGCTGTTCCCCAACGTCTACGGCATCGACATGCCGACCCGGGGCGAGCTGATCGCCTACGGCCGCAGCAATGAGGAAATCTGCCGTGAGATCACGGCCGACAAGCTGGTGTACCAGGATGTCGATGCGCTCAAGCGTTCGATCTCGGACGTCAATCCGGTGCTGCAGAGTTTCGAGGCCTCCTGCTTCGACGGCATCTATGTCACGGGCGACGTGACCCAGGGCTATCTGGACCGCCTCGAATACGCTCGCCATAACCCGAGCAAGAAGGACGTAGCCGAAGACGCCGGGCGCACCCAGCTGAACCTGAACCTGGCCACCGCGGAGTAGGCACGATGGGCAAGCCTTACGGGTTCACGACCACCACCTTGCACAGCGACCGCCAGACGAGCATCGAACAGGGCTCGCTGCATA
>JBJMVX010000117.1:0-4656 GCA_045810445.1 Massilia sp. | reverse complement strand
CAGCGGCCAGGCCGTGAGCGGCGCCGCCAATCCCATGGTGCCGCTGTCGGCCATTGCCAGCTTCGGTGAAGGCGCGACGGCCACCTCGGTCAACCATCAGGACGGCGAACTGGCCACCACCATTTCGTACAACCTGGCCGAAGGCAGCAATATGGCACAGGGCGAAGCGGCCGTGCGCCAGGCCGAAGCCGATATCGCCATGCCGACCAATGTGCGCGGCAGCTTCCAGGGCACGGCCAAGGCGGCCCAGGATTCGAACAAGGAGCAGCCACTCCTGATCCTGGCGGCCGTGGTGGTCATCTACATCGTGCTGGGCATCCTGTACGAAAGCCTGGTCCATCCCGTGACGGTGCTCTCGACCTTGCCCTCGGCAGGCGTAGGCGCGGTACTGGCGCTGCTGATGTTTGACATGGATTTTTCCATCATCGCCCTCATTGGCGTGTTCCTCCTGATCGGCATCGTCAAGAAAAACGCGATCCTGATTATCGACTTCGCGCTGGAAGCCGAACGTTCGCGTGGCTTGTCGCCTCTCGAAGCCGTACGCGAAGCTTGCCTGCTGCGCTTTCGGCCTATCCTGATGACGACCCTGGCCGCCGCGCTGGGCGCCTTGCCGCTGGCAATAGGCTTTGGCGAAGGCTCGGAATTGCGTCGTCCCCTGGGCGTGGCCATCATCGGTGGCCTCCTGGCCAGCCAGTTGCTCACGCTCTTGACGACCCCGGTCGTGTATGTCGTGATGGACAAGCTGCGCCGTCGCAGCCCCGCCGAGCGCGAGCTGGGCCACCATGTCGACCACGCCGCTTTCACTCCCCAACCATGAGTCTTCCTATGCGCACCACAATGACCTTTCGCCTTCTTCCGCTCGCGCTGGCAGCCATGCTGGCCGGATGCGCCGTGGGCCCTGCCTACAAGGTGCCATCGACCCCGGCGCCGGCCGCCTTCAAGGAAGCCGCTGGCTGGGTCGCCGCCGCACCGGCCGACACGCTTGAGCGCGGACCCTGGTGGACCTTGTTTAATGACCCGCTACTCAATGACCTGGCCAAGCAGGTGGAGGTGTCGAACCAGAACGTGGCAGCAGCGGTGGCGTCCTATGCGCAAGCGCGTTCCCTGGTGGCCGAACAGCGTGCGTCCCTGTTTCCCAGTGTGTCGCTCAATGGCAGCGGCGACCGTTCAGGCGGACGCGAGGTGGACAGCAAGAATAGCTACCGCTTGAACCTCGGGGCGAGCTGGGAACCGGATATCTGGGGCCGCCTGGGCGCGAGCGTATCGAGCGCCAAGGCGGGCGAGCAGGCCAGTGCTGCCGATCTGGCTTCCGCGCGCCTGTCGGCCCAGGGTGAGCTGGTGGTCAACTATTTTCAGCTGCGCATGACCGACGCGCAGATTGCGCTCTTGGCAACCACCATCGAGGGCTATGAGCGGGTCGCGCAGATCACACAGAACCGTTTCAATGCTGCCATTGCCGCCAAGTCGGACCTGCTCCAGGCCCAGACGCAGTTGGCCAACGCACGAGTCGATGCGTTAAGCCTGACGCGCCAGCGCGCCCAGTTGGAGCATGCGATTGCCATCCTGGTGGGCAAGGCACCGGCCGATTTCACGCTCGCACCTGCCGCCTGGCAAGCCAATGCCCCCGACGTGCCGCTAGCCGTGCCCTCGACGCTGCTGCAGCGCCGGCCCGACATCGCGGCGGCCGAACGGCGGGTGGCTGCGGCTAACGCTCAGATCGGCATCGCCCGCTCGGCCTATTATCCAAATATCGGCCTGTCCGGCTCCGTGGGCACAGGAGGCAGCAAGGTGGGCGATCTGTTGCGTGCGTCGACCATGCTGTGGTCCGTCGGCGCCAGCCTGGCGCAATCGATCTTCGACGCCGGCGCCACCCGCGCCCATGTGGCCGGGGTGGAAGCCCAGCATGCGCAGGCCGTGGCGCGCTACCGCCAGACCGTACTCAGTGCGTTTGGCGATGTCGAGGATCAGTTGATAGCAACCCAGGTGCTGACGCAGCAGCAAGCTTTGCGCGTGCAGGCTTCGCAGGCGGCGGACCAGGTCGAGCAACAGATGCTTAACCGCTACAAGGCAGGCCAGGTCAGTTATACGGAAGTGGTACAGGCGCAGTCGACTGCGCTGTCGGCGCGCCGTTCGCTGGTTCAATTGCAGGCGGACCGACAAAGCACGGCGGTGGCCCTGATACAATCGCTAGGCGGAGGATGGAAAGCTTCGCTAGAATAACGCCACCATGACCAAAAAATCTTCTGTGACTACCCCTGCGGCCGCGGCCGACAAACTCGCCTACGAAGTGCGGCGCTCCAGTGTGCATGGCAACGGTGTGTTTGCGCGCCGCGCCATCGACGCTGGTGAATGCATCATCGAATACACAGGCGAGCGCATCAGCTCCGACGAATCGGCCCTGCGCGCCGAGCGCAGCGGCGGGCCGATCAATCACACCTTCTTCTTTTCCCTGGCGGACGGCAATGTGATTGACGGCGGCAGCCATGGCAACGACGCCCGCTTCATCAACCACGCCTGCGAGCCCAATTGCGAAGCCTACGAGGAAGAGGGCAGGGTCTTCATTCACGCCCTGCGCCCGATCGAGGCTGGCGAGGAACTCAACTACAACTACGCGCTCATTTATGAAGAGCGCCACACGCCCGCGGTGAAAAAGCTGTTCGCCTGCCGCTGTGGTGCACCATCGTGCACCGGCACCATGCTGGCGCCCAAAAAACGCAGCAGGAAATCCAAGGCCGCCTAGCGGTCTACCCAGGCCATGCGTTCCTTGCTGTAGCGCTCGCCTGCAGTGTGGCTCAGGGCCGCTTCCAGTGCCAAGACCTCTTGCTCGCTCAAGGCCACGGCCGTGGCCGCTGCATTCTGTTCCAGGAAGCTGCGGCGCTTGGTGCCGGGAATCGGGACGATGCCCTTGCCGCGTTGCAGGACCCAGGCTAGCGCAATCTCGGCGCTACTGACGCCGCGCGCAGCGGCCAGGTCGCTCACTACCTTGGCTGCCTGCATGTTGGCGTCGAAATTTTCTCCTTGCAAACGTGGATCGAGGCGGCGGAAGTCCGAGGCCGGATACGATTCGGCGCGCTGGGCCGTACCGCTAAGAAAACCGCGTCCCAGCGGGCTGAAGGGGACGAGACCGATGCCCAGTTCACGCAGGAGTGGCAGGATTTCCTGGTCCAGATTGCGTTCCCACAGCGAGTATTCGCTCTGCAAGGCACTGATCGGATGCACGGCATGCGCGCGGGTGATGTTGGCCACGCCTGCTTCGGACAAGCCCAGATAGCGCACCTTTCCTTCGCGCACCAGGTCAGCCATGGTCCCGATGACGTCCTCAATGGGCACGGACGGATCGATACGGTGCTGGTAGAGCAGGTCGATATAGTCGGTGCCCAGTCGGGTGAGGGAACCCTCGACCGCGCGGCGGATATGCGCGGGGTCGCTGTTCAAGCCGGTGGTGGCGCCATTCTCGATCTTGAAACCGAATTTCGTGGCCAGCACGACCTGTTGACGACGGCCCTTGAAGGCCTTGCCGAGCAGGGTCTCGTTTTTATAGGGGCCGTATTGTTCGGCAGTGTCGAAAAAGTTGATGCCCAGCTCAAGGGCGCGGTGCAAGGTGGCGATCGATTCGGCCTCGTCAGCGTCGCCATAGGCAGTGCTCATGCCCATGCAGCCAAGTCCAATTGCCGAAACCTGCAAGCCTTGCGTGCCCAGTGCGCGTTGTTCCATCATGGCAGTGCTCTCCCTGAAAGTTGGTAAGGTCATGGACGACTGATGATCATACCGAGTACTGGGAAAACGCGCAGTGCGGTGCTAACAATGATGGAGGGTGCAAGGTCCTTTGCGATGAAAATTAGCATGCAAGCCCAAAACCTACCTCATCCAGCGCGAACACACGTACTGTGCTTGCGAAAGCGAGCACCACTCAAAACCGGCCTCATCCCGCGCAAACACATGCACTGTGCTTGCGAAAGCGAGCACCTATACCGAGCTGGCGAAGTGAATCACATCTTCTCTTTGCCAGCGGCTTATGGGGTCGCGAGGCGTCGCACCGTCGCTTTCGCAAGGACAGTGTGGTGGCGGGGCCCCCTTAAGAGTGCTGGCAAATTGAGCTTGCGGACAAGGGCAAGTCCGGTACCGCGATGGGCTGCTTTAGCGTGCTGGTTCGACGCCCGCAGCCTGCACCAGCTTGATGTATTCCTTGCCGTTGCGTACGTCTTCGATGCCTTTCCAAATCTGCTCTGCCAGCGCCGGCCTGGCTTTTACCAGCGCGTTCGACAGCATCAGGTAATACGGTTTTTCAACCAAGGGAATCTTGACCATCTCGAGCTGGGGCGCGAGCGGCCCGTGCATGAGCACTGCGGCGTCGCTATCCATGACGGCGGCAGCTGCCACCCGCCCGGTCAGGATCTTTCGCCCCACGTTGTACAGGCTGTCATTGGTTTCATCGACTGGTACCTTCAGCTGGTGCAATTGCTCACCCACCGAATAGCCAAGCTGGAAGGCGATCTTGCCATTGACTTGGTGGAATTGCGTACCGTCCCAGTCGATCGTCCCGCCTTTTTTTCGGATCAGGAAATAGCTGGCGTAGTGCATGCGCTTCTTGCTGTCGGCCACGTCCCCGCCGGGGAAACCTCCATATTGTTTGCGTTCCGCGCTGTAGCTGACCGT
>JBJMVX010000116.1:0-9096 GCA_045810445.1 Massilia sp. | reverse complement strand
TGACACCTGCAGACTAATTCCTTCACGGTTTGCTGACGCGGAGGATTCGATATTGATACCGTTGGCAGAAACGACTGAAGTGCTGCGCGACCTGTTTGAACTCGATAACGCCACCAACGAACGCCTGCGCGGCGAATACGGTGGGCTGCCCGGCATCGGCGTCGATGAACTGGTGTTTGGCGTTCCCAATTTCCGCATCATCAATGCGGCCTACACTTACCCACGTCCGGAAGGCAGCCGTTTCAATGACGGCGAACGGGGTGCCTGGTACTGCGCCTTCGAAGTGGAAGCCTCGCTGGCCGAAATCGTGTTTCACAAAACCGTGGAGTATCAGGAGATTGACCGCTTCGATGACAGCGTGACGTATCAAAATCTGCTGGCCGACTTCACCAGCACCTTCCACGACCTGCGCGGCATAGCGGCCTACGAAAACTGCCTGGATCCGACCAGTTATATCGAGTCCCAGAAGCTGGCCGCTGAATTGCTCGATGCAGGATCGATGGGCATCATTTATCCAAGCGTGCGTCATCCGACAGGAACCTGCCTGGCGTGCTTCCGGCCTGCGCTGGTGGGCAATGTGCGCAAGGGCCAGGCCTATCGACTGACCTGGTCCGGCTCGCCCACGCCCGTGATCGAATCCATTTGAACAAAGAGTATGAGCATGAAGACCAAACCTGAAAACGACACCGAACTGCGCGCCAAGATTAATCTGGAGACGGCGCGCCTGCCGTGGCTGGAACTGGAGCGCCATTTCGCCCAGGGCACGGTCGTCTATGTGAGCGAGGAGCTCGACCTGATTGATGTCGCGGTGCGCATTTCGCACGACGACAAGGCCAGTATTGAAGCATGGATGGCCGCTGGCAAAGTCGGCAAAGTGAGCGATTTGCAGGCCGCGACGTGGACTGCATCCGGCGCGCAGTTGTGGACCTCGGTCGTCAGTCCTTTTATTTTGGTGCAGCCGGAAAAAAAGGCCGTGCATTAACGATGCCCGCGCAGTATGTGCTGTCCGCAAAAGAATTGAAGAGGATAGGAATGAAGCAGAACGACCAGATGGTGTTCTCCATACGTATCCCCGGCGACAATGGTGTCGCCGGGGTGACAGGAGAACACCTTGAAGAACATGTCACGCGCACTTCGACGACATCATGCCGCGCGCCTCAAACTGGCGCGGCGATTCTACTTCGGCGTCGATAACGCAAGCAACTTGCGCCGACTGGGCAAGGCCCTACACACCACGACGCCTTGCAGCTGCTGGATGTGCGGAAATCCAAGGCGATACTTTGGGCCGACCCGCCCCGAAATATTGAGCGCAATCCGGCTCGCAGAATAGGCCAATCACCACCAGATTTGAACACTTGCCCTACGTGCGCGGCGAGCGCGGACCTAACAGTTTTAGGCAATTCGCTCGGCAAACGCAGTGCCAACAAACACCCGCGCCGCGTTGCCACGCTGGGCTTGCGTATGCTGCATTCTCCTTTCCGACTTCTCCGCCCCGCTCTTTGCGTCCGCAAGCTGCGCCAACTTGCTGGCCAATAGCTGCCCCGCCAGCCGCTTGTTGGCGTGCTGGCTGCGTTCACTCTGCACCTTGACCGACAGTCCCGACGCCACGTGAGTGGCGCGAATTGCGCTATCGGTCTTGTTGACGTGCTGGCCACCAGGCCCTGACGCCCGCGTCGCTTCGTAGCGAATGTCGGCGTTGTCCTGAGGGGCCTGTGGCGGCGAAAAGACCGCCCCATCGAGAAACCAGTTCTTTCGCTTGTGCTGTTTGCGATAAGGGCTTTCACACACCCACAACAAACTGCCGGACCAGCGCTGCGCCAAGGTTCGCTCATGCGGCCCGTCGAGTTCCATCAGTACGGAACGCAGCGTTCCTGTCACGGGCCCATCAACCTGCTCGACCACGCTCACCGCGACGCCTTCATGCGCTGCTTCTGCCTGCAGTTTGGCCACCACCTTGACGACGGCCAGACAGCATTCTGCCGGTCCGGTATTGGCTGTAATTTGTAACCAGATCATCAGCAGCACTCCCCACGTGTCTTGTAGGTCAGCAGCGGCTTGCTGCGCGCAATGACCCGCACCAGACCCGCGCCCACCAGGCAATCGAGCACGCTGTCGACGCTTTTGTACGCCTGCGGCGCCTCTTCGTAAATCAGTGCGCGGTCATTGCAGATCACACGCCCACCCATACCCGTGCGGCTCAATTGCGCAGGCGTTGCGATGCGCACCAGCCGATCCTTGCAGTCGGTACGTTGCCACTTGCGCCCGGCACCATGCGCCAGCGAATGCAGCGCCACGGCGCCAGCTTCGACGACCGGCTCCAACAGATAGCTGTAGTCGTCGCGCGAACCTGGCAGCACCACCAGCCCCTGGTCGCCAGGCGTTGCGCCCTTGCGATGCAGCCAACCCTGCTGACCATCGGCGCTGTAGGCGCTGACGGTGTTGTGATTGAGGTCCAGTACCGCATGCGCCTCGCAGCGCAAACGCTGCAGGATGCGGGCACCGATCAGCGCCCGGTTCATTTCGGCGTAACGTACGGCCGCCTCATGTTGCAGCAGATAGGCGGCAGCATCGCGCGACCCTTCAAGCAGCCCACTATGGCTATGCGCATCGACATGCGCACGCAGCACTGCCTGACCCAAACCGCGCGACCCGCTATGCACCAGCAGTTGCAGGCGCTTGGAAGCGATATTTGCCGCCGCCAGCCTTTCGCTGTCGGTGACGGCATCGACCAGTTGCAGCTCGGCGAAGTGATTGCCGCGACCGATGGTGCCGAGCGAGCGCAGATGCACGGTATCGAGTCCCGCAGCCGCCATCGATGCTTCCAGCGTAGTCAATCGGGCCGCCCAATCACCATGCTGCTCCAGCACCGCCCATTCGGCATCGTCGATGGCTTCATCGAGATTGCCGATCTGTTTATCAAGCTTGTCGAGCCGCGCTTTCGCGCCCAGGATGTCGGTCTGCCACAGCCCCATGCCGCAGCCAATGTCGTTACCGACGAGCGCAGGATAGAACCGGCCCGTTGAAAAGAAAGCCGCGCCGACCGGGTAGCCACGCCCCGGATGCAAGTCCGGCAGGCCCACCACGCGCTGCATGCCAGGCAGTTGCGCCGTGGTTTTAGCCTGCTGAAGTGCCGCGTCCTCGAGCCACAGGCGCTCGGACGCAATGATCGTCACACGATCAGAAATAATTTGAACAAAATTGCCCATGTGTTGCCAATCCAAATAAAAAAGGAGGGATTGGGTATGGGGAGCGACGCAGGCGAACGACTCGCCTGGTGAAAGGCGAATTTAGTGTGCGGCGTGACCAGCCAGACCCGGGAAAAGAGTAATCATGTGTGCTGTTTTCATCGTCTTACTCCTTTCGAAAAATGGGTTGGCTTGCAGAGGTCGAGGATAGTAAAAGAATTTTCACGCAAAGACAAGCGAAATAATTATCGGCTTTTCAAAATGGAGCCCAGCACGCCGCGAATGATCTCGCGCCCTACTTGCGAACCGATGCTGCGCGCGGCCGATTTGACCATGGCCTGCACGGGCGACTCACGCTTGCTGCCGCCGCTGCCGAAAATACCGCCGAGGATGCTGCCCAAGCCCCCGCCACTATCGGCCTCTTTTGCCTGCGCCGTCTCGGCCTTGACCTGGGCCTCTTTTTCAGTCGCAGCCGATGCTGCGGTGCGCTTGCTGATGATTTCGTAAGCCGATTCGCGGTCCACAGTTTGTTCGTACACGCCAGCGACAACCGAGCTTGCCATCGCTGCCTCGCGCGCGGCCGCGTCGATGGGACCGATTTGCGATGCGGGCGGCAGAATGAACGCACGTTCGACCATGTTCGGGCGCCCTTTCTCGTCGAGGAAGGACACCAGCGCTTCGCCGACACCCAGCTCCGTGATCACCTGCGCCGTATCGAGCGCGGGATTGGGGCGGAAGGTTTCAGCCGCCGCCTTGACGGCCTTCTGGTCGCGCGGCGTATAGGCGCGCAGCGCGTGCTGCACGCGGTTCCCCAGTTGTCCAAGCACCGTGTCGGGAATATCCAGCGGGTTCTGCGTGATGAAAAATACGCCCACGCCTTTGGAGCGAATCAGCCGCACTACCTGCTCGATTTTTTGCAGCAGCTCCTTCGGCGCTTCATTAAACAGCAGATGGGCCTCGTCAAAGAAGAACACCAGCTTCGGTTTGTCCAGGTCCCCGACTTCGGGCAGGTTTTCAAACAGTTCGGACATGAGCCACAACAGGAAGACCGAATACATCTGCGGCGCATCCATCAACTTGTCGGCCGCGAGGATATTGACGATGCCTTTGCCGTGCGCGTCGGTCTGCAGCAGGTCATCGATATTGAGCATTGGCTCACCGAAGAATTTGTCGCCGCCCTGCTGTTCCAGCGCGATCAAGCCACGCTGGATGGCACCGATGCTCGCTGCCGAAATATTGCCGTAACTGGTGCGGTAGTCGGCCGCATTGTCGCCCACGTTCTGCAGCATGGCGCGCATGTCTTTGGTATCGAGCAGGAGCAAGCCGTTGTCGTCGGCGATCTTGAAAACCAGCTGCAGCACGCCTTCCTGGGTATCGTTCAAGTTGAGCATGCGCGCGAGCAGCAGCGGGCCCAGGTCCGAGATGGTGGCACGAACCGGATGGCCCTGTTCACCAAACACATCCCAAAACGTGACCGGGCAAGCGGCCCACTCGGGCGCCTCCGCTTCCAGCATGGCGAGACGGGCATTCATTTTTTCGGAAGGACCACCGACGTGCGCCATGCCCGACAGGTCGCCCTTGATGTCGGCCATGAAGACTGGCACGCCGATGTTGGACAGCGATTGGGCAATCGTCTGCAGGGTTACCGTTTTGCCGGTACCCGTGGCGCCCGTGATGCAGCCGTGGCGATTGACCAGGTTTGGCAGCAGGTCCAGCACAAGCGCCGGTTTTGCATTGATGTTTTTCGCGATGGACAAAGGTGCAGACATGGGAATTTCCAGGAAAAGACTTCGATTCAGGGCGACATCTGACGCCAAATTTCAACTAAAAACGCTGGTCGCTGTTGATGCGATCAGCGCATATTGCCGGTGTGGCCGAACGAGTAGCGCCCCGGCTGTGGCCAGACGGTCAGGCCGTGTGGTTCGCCACCGACCTTGATCTGGGTGTAGTCGCCGTTGGAGGTATCGATACGATAGACCACGTCGTCATAGCGGCCCGACAGCCACAGCGATTTGCCATCAACACTGACATTGCCCATGTCCGGACTGCCGCCGCCTGGCACTGGCCATTGGGCCGTGATTTTGCCGGTCGCGAAATCCATCACTGCGACGCCACCTGGTCCTTTGCGCAAGCCATGGATGCGGTGGGTGCCACGGAAGGTGATATAGAGCTGCTTGCCATCGCGGCTAGGATACAGGCCGTGGGTGCCCGGGCCCGCCGTGACGAATCCAATCTCCTCGAAGCGTTCGCCGTCGATCACGTGCACACCGTCGGCATCCATGTCGGCCACGTAGAACAGTTTGCCGTCTGGCGAAATCCGTATGTCCTGGGGCATGCCTTTTTTCGAGGTGCAGATTTCGGTGTTCGACGGATCGAAGGCCTTGCGCGACTCCTTGAAACGAGTGCGCGGCATGGTCAGCTTCAGGTAGCCGACCACTTTCTTGTTAGGCAGGTCGATCTTGACCAGGCTGCCATTGAACTCGCAGGTAAAGATCACGTAGCGACCATCCATGGTGAAGTCGGCGTGGTTGATGCCACCGCATTCGGTCTGGATCGCGTACTGCATTTCCATGGTATGTGGATCGCGAAAGTCCAGACGTTTGCGCGCTTCGGCCACCACGATCGCCGACTTGCCATCGGGCGTGAAGTACATATTGTAGGGATCGTCCACTGGCACGGCGGTACCCGGCTTGCCGGTCATCGGGTCGATGGGCGTAAGGCTGCCGTCATTGGTGCGCTCGGAATTGTTTGCCACCCACAGCGTCTTCAAGTCCCAGGAAGGAACCACGTGCTGGGGCGCGGTGCCGACCTTGAATTTGTCGACCACCTTCATGACCGCAGGATCGATCACATACACATCGTTGGTACGCAAATTGGGAACGTAGACACGCGCCAGCTGCCCACGCACTGCATCACTTAAGGCCAGCGCGCCAGTCTCGCTGTACACATTGTGATTGTCGATCACGGGCGGCATGCCTTTCAGGGCCACGGCCGGCGCTTCGATATCCTTGCTGCGCGTTTTGTGAGGCGCTACACCGCCCATGCGCGTGTAGACCACGGCGCCGACGGCGACGGCGCCGATCAATAGAGCGGAAACGAGAAGTTTATTTTGCGATGACATGAATACTCTGATAGTAAATCGTTGATTTAGCGGGGCTTGCGCGTCAATTGCGCAATGCCCGCCACGGAAGTTTGAATGATGATGTTGGCGCCCAGCTCACCGAGCGCCTTGCTGGCCTTGCGCGGGTCGCCATGGACGCCATCAGCCGGCCCGGGTTTGGGCGCGCCAGCAAGTGCGCCTGCGTGCACCTGTGAAGGGTCAACGGCCAGTGTGAGCGAAGTGTCAGCCAGACCCGCGTGGGTGCCGATGTCGGCATCGCTGAAACCGCGGCTTTTCAAGGCCGCGATAAACGGCGCCTGACTCGCTTCATAGTAATCGACATAAGCGTGCACACGACAAGCCGGATCGCGCGCCCACTCGCGGTTCAGGCGCTCGGCCACATGCTGCAGATTCTTTTGATAGCCACCATGGTCGCCCAGGAAAACGACGTCGCGGAACCCGTGCTGCTTGAAGCTGCGCGCAGTCGCTTCGAGCATCGCTTCGAACACGGCATCGGGCAGCGAAATTGTGCCAGCGAAGCGCATGTGGGCTGCGGGCGGATGGATCGCCCCTTCCGGCACGTAGGCGACGACGGGCGCGACGATGGCATTGCCAAGACGCGCGGCGATGGCGCCAGCGAAGAAACGGGCCCGTACATTGTGCTTACCCAGGTTCATGTAGGGGCCGTTTTGCTCGGTGCCGCCAATGGGAACCAGAATGGTGGTGGCGCCGCCGGCGATGCGATCGCGCAGCTCGGTCCAGGTCAACGCTTCCAGTTCATTGGTGGCGGGGGCCGCAAAGGCAGACGGTGCGCTGAGCCAGCTGGCAATCAGGACCAGAAAAATGACACGTACCGCTCGATTAAACTGCATAAATTGGTTCAGAAAATGAATCGACGCTATCCGTGTTCGTATGCAGCAAGTATATACGGACTTGCCCCGCCTTTGCTGGCCATCAAGGCATTCCCCACTCCGGGAACGCTCAATTTTTACCCACCTGGAATATTGGTTGTAGCGGGACAACGCCGTTTGGCAGCCGGGCGATCGTATTTACCATTTTATTGTATCCTGAAGGAATAACGTTTTGCCCGATTACTATTTTAGCGATGCAAATTTTGTAAATGATCAAAGCAGCAAGCACTAATTTTTACCCCATCCAACTCCTGGTAAAGGTGAACTAGGCCATGGATACCGCCGTCAAATCCAATATTTTGCGTTCGGGACCGGACAGCACCTTGCGTCCCGTGCGCGCCGCCGACGCGCCTGCGCTGGCAAAGTTGGTCGCCGCCAACGCCGCCCATTTGTCCGGCTATTTGCCCAAAGTGGCGAGTCTGGCAAATTTGCCGGAAGCGCAACGCCACGTCGAAGCGACCCTCGCGGCCGTCGAACAGGGCGACCTGCTGGAATGGCACATCTTCACCAACGAGATCCTGTGCGGGGCAATTCGGCTTCATCACATCGACACCGACAATCGCAAGGCGGCCATTGCCTGCTATCTTGGCGCCGACCATCTGGGACGCGGGCTGGCTACCGCATCGGTGCGCACCGTGCTGCAATATGCGTTTGGACGTCTGGCCTTGAACCGCATCGAACTGGTGTGCGCCAGCGAAAACATGGCCAGCCAGCGCCTGGCCGAGCGGCTTGGATTTCGCTGGGAAGGCCTGCTGCGCCAGGCTGAATTGATAGACGGCGCCTACCTCGATCACTTCGTGTACGGCCTGCTGCGCGAAGATTTTGCGGCGAACGTGGCCCCTGCCATCGAACCGGCGCCGCCGGCCTTCTGACGTCAGCGTTCAGGCGCGTCGGCGTGACGCCTCAGGGTGGAGGCCGCGCTCTCGTGCCGAATGGCGTGTTCGGCTTCCAGCATCAACTGCGCCGAGCGGGCCGGATCCACCGCATACCCCATGCTGCCATCGCGCAGACACAGGGATAGCTGCTGGAGCGCCGCTGGAAAGTCGTTCTCGGCAGCCGCCTCCAGCCACTGCCTTGCGGCCCCGCGGTCGCGCGGCGCGCCCTCTCCTGCTTCGAGCATGTTCGACAAGGTGAACATCGCGGCAGCATCGCCGTTGCGGGCGGCACGCTCGATCAAGGAAAACGCTTTGCCGGAATCGCGTGGCACACCGTCACCATGCCGATAGCGGCGCCCCAGGTCGAAATCGCTGGCGCCCGCAAGTCCAGCCTGCGCCAACGCCGCCAGCAACAGCAAACCTGGCGCCCAGCCTCGCGTCATTTGGTCAAGTCGATCTGGTACAAGGAGAAGCCCTTGCCCTGGCCATCGTCGGCGCGCAGCAGGCTAACGCCATCGAGCCGCGCCTCTTTCGCCAGTTGCAGCACCTTGGGCGCCGAATGGAACACCACCGGGCCTGCCGTCTTCACGCGGGCGAAGCGCCAGCTGGCGCGCTGGCCGAAGGTCGCCCGCTTGATCGCTCCGGTTTTCTTGATGAAGGCAATGAGCACATCGCGGTTGGTGTCAGGCGAGGCGAGCACGGTCTTGCTGCCATCGAGTCCCGGGAAGTCACCTCCGCCACTGGCGCGGTAGCTGTTGGTCGCCACCAGAAATTCGCGGCCGAGAGCAATTGGCTGGCCGCGATAGCGCAGTTCCGTGATGCGTTTGCCTGGCGGCTGGGTCACGTCGATCAGGTAGCTGACGTCCTTTGAGGTCATGCTGTCAAAGTTGTAGGTCGGGTGAGCCGGGTCAACCAGCTCTTGCGGCTCGGTGCGCGTGGGGTCAATCGTGTTAAAGCGCAGGGCCGAGTGTTCCAGCCAAGCTTTGAGCTGCGCGCCATTGACCTTCACCGCGTACAAGGCATTC
>JBJMVX010000115.1:0-6413 GCA_045810445.1 Massilia sp. | reverse complement strand
GGCTGCGCATCCCATTCCCTGGGGGTGATGCGCTACCGCCTGGTGTGCACGCCAGCCTATGCGCGCAAGTGGTTCCCGCACGGGCTGGAGCGCGAGGCGGCACGGGTGGCGCCATTGCTGGTGTTCGATCGCAAAGATGATATGCCGGCGGACTATCTGCAGCGCGAACTGGGCCTGCCACCTGGCAGTTATCCCTGCTTCTACGTGCCGTCCAGCGATGCGTTTGTCACTGAAGCGCGATTGGGACTCGGGTACGGACTGGTGCCCGAGCTGCAATGCACGGCCCTGATCAAGCGCGGAACCTTGATCGACCTGGCGCCGGCCAAACCGGTCGATGTGCATCTCTACTGGCACGCCTGGCGCGTGCAGTCGCCCAAGATGGAGCGCCTGAGTGCCCAGGTCGTGGCGGCCGCGCGCAAGGTGCTGCGGCGGCCGTCCACGCGACGCGGCGCGGCGAGTGCGCTTACTGCTTGACCACGAGGATGGTAAATTTTTCACCGCCCTTGAATTCGTGCTCATAGCCGATCAACAGGGGAATGGCCTGGGGCGCGCAGGCGTCGCAAGTGCGCACCGGGTAGCTGGCCGAGTATTCCAGTTCCGCCTTGGTGGCCACAATCCACCAGTGACCGTCCGCATACTCCGTGTGGAAGGTGCCCATCATGTCCTGTGAGGTGGCCAGCACCAGGGCCTTGGGATTGTTGTTGGCCAGGTCGTTGTCGATCTTGATCTTGCGGTAGTAACTGCCGCTACTCGTTTTGGTCGCGGTGACGCGAAACACGGCAACGGTGTCTTCGGTCAGTGGTTTTTGCGACATCAGCGCATTGAGCCCGACGGCAAGTGCGGCATTCTTGGACGTGAGCAGTTTGACGTCGGCCTCCAGTTTGTCCAGACGCGCCGCCAACTTGTCATCGGCCGACATGGTGGGGATGGCCACTCTTGGTGCTGCGTAGGTGCTGCCCGCCTGCGCGTGGGCCGTGCCATACCAGGCACAACTGAGAAAGAGCGTGGCGCCCAGGGCCAGCAACTTCGATTGTTTCGATAAGCGCAGCTTCATGTTGTCGTCTTTAGTGTTGTGTGACTGACACTCAGTATGCATTCACGAAAGTTTTCAAACAACAAATATTGTAAGCAAACGTTGTATGTACGATTGCGATAAAATTTCACCTTTTGTCGCAAGGGTCATCATGTATTTCATCCGCACCATCGCAGTTACCATGCTCGCTACAGTGGCTGGCTTGTCGGCCCATGCCGCTGAGATCAAGGGCGCAGGCTCGTCAGCGGCCGAGCCGCTGTACAGCGCGCTGGCCTCGGCCTATGCGAGCGTTGGCAAGGTCAGCCTGGCCTACACGGCCAGCGGTTCGTCGGACGGGATCAAGCAAATCAAGGCCAAGACGGTCGATTTCGGCGCCACCGACGTGGCCATGTCCGCTGCCGATCGCAAGGCTGCCAAGCTGGTGTGCATTCCCACGGCGATTTCCGGCGTGGTCCCCGTGGTCAATCTGCCTGGTGTGCGCAAGGGACAGTTGCAATTGACGGGCGAAGTGCTGGCCGATATTTTCGCGCGCAAGATCGTGCGCTGGAATGACGAGAAGCTCAAGGCACTCAACCATGGCATGAGCTTGCCGGATTTGCCAATTGCGGTGGTAGCGCGTTCGGATGGTTCGGGCAGCACCTACAACTTTAGCGATTATCTGAGCAAGGTCAGCCCCAGCTGGAACACGAGCTTCGGCCACAACTTCACCATTGCCTGGCCAACTGGGACGGTGGCGGTCAAGGGCAGCGGGGGCGTGGTGGAGGCGCTCAAGAAGACGCCGGGCGCGATCAGCTATGTCGATTACCAGTACGCCAATCTCAACAACCTGAGCTTCGCGCTACTGAAAAATCGCGATGGACGCTTTGCGACACCGGGCGCGTCTTCATTTTCCGCAGCGCTGATCAACAGCGCCTGGATGAGCAAGGGTAACTTTGACGAGATGCTGACGGACCGTCCGGGCAGTAACAGCTGGCCCATCACCAGTGGCTCCTTCATTCTGGTGCCGCAGGTGACGGACAATCCCGAGAAGACCATCGCCGCCATCAAATTTGTCACCTGGGGCTTTATCCACGGTGATGCCATGGTTGGCAAGGCCGACTTTGTGCGCCTGCCCGATCCGGTGCAAGGACGCATTTTCGTCGAGCTGACCAGCATCGTCGACGCCAGCGGCGCGCCGTTGAAGTGGTCGCTGGCAGATTTGCTGAAGGCGAATTAAAACGTACCGCTACCCCCACTGTCCTTGCGAAAGCGAGGACCCATGCACTGCATGCTCAGCATGGGTCTGCAAGCTCGGCATGGGTCCTCGCTTTCGCAAGGACAGTGTTTTTGCTCGCCTGGCTTTCGCAAGCTTCTTGCTTTTTGGTGGAATTGTATCGAAAAAAACAGCGCCGGGCAGCCCGGCGCCAGGGAACAGCTTAATCCCAGAGGTAGCAGTACGACTGGCTGCGTTCAAGATTCAAGCCCACTGAACCGGACGAAGACAGCACCTTGACCGAACCGTTTGGTGCCGACGTGGTCGGCACATCGCCGCAATTGCTGTGCACCCAGTGGATGCCAGTGCCGCTGGTGTACTTGGCGCCGCACAGGGACAGGCGGCTGTTGACCTTGATGGCCGCCAGCGACGGCGGCATCGACGTCGAATTTTTCACATAGTCGACGGCGTACACATTGTCCATCGCCACATCGTAGGTTTTGCCGTCCTGGTCAGCGAGCAGGTTCAGACGCGTGTGCGTCAGCTTGATGCCCTGGATGCTGCTGCTGGAGGTGTAGAACTTTGGCGCGCTGGTCACCGTACCGGTCAGGTAGGCGCCCTTGTTGGCGGTGCAGCTCGATTGTTCGGTAGCGAAGGCGCCTGCGGACAGGGCGCTCAACAGCAGGGCAAGTATGGTCTTGTTCATGGCATATCTCCTTGTAGTGCGGGTCACCCGGGAAGCGGTGTGCCGGCGGCTGCCCCGACCGTTCAGGGCTGCAGCGGAGTATGCATAACAAAAGTTGCAAGCTTGTGACAATGGTTGATCAGCTCAGAAGCGATTCCAGTTGCTCTGGCGATGCTCGTTAGCTTCCTTGAGCAAATGGCTGGACTGCAGGGCATCGCTGCTTTGCATGGCCAGCTCTTGCAGGGCTGCTGGATACTCGTGCTCGGCCGCCTGTTCCAGCCATTCATGCGCGCGGGCCGCGTCAGCCGGGCCGGCCTCGCCATCGCGCAGCATGTTCGATAGTGCGAACATGGCGTGGGCATTGCCACGTTCGGCGCCACGCGTGAGCCAGTACTGAGCCCGTGTGGGATCGCGCTCGGTGCCCTCGCCATTTCGCGCCATCAACCCCAGCATCAGCGCAGCACGCGCATGGCCCAGCAGGGCCGCCTGTTCGTACCAGGTCCATGCTCCTGCCATGGTCGATGTGGCGCGCGCCAGGTCGCCCAATGCGCAGGCGGCCTGTGCATCGTTTTGCAGGGCCGCCTTGGTCAGCCAGATGCGCGCTTCCTCAACTTTTGCAGCGCGACTCGCGTACAACAGGCCGAGCTCGCGCTGGGCGACTGGCGCGCCGCGCGCCGCCCAATGGCGCAACTGGCGTTCGGCCTCGGCGGACTGACTCTGCGCTGCCGTCATGGCCAGCGCTTCGAGTCGCGCGGCAGGCGGCGCCTCGCGCCCGCAGCCGGCCAGGGCCAGCAAGAGCGAGGCCGCAAGCAGCGTCCGTGCTGGCATCATTTACTCAAGTCCACCGCATACTTGGCAAAGCCGCTCGAGTCCAGCGCACCTTCGCCCACGATCGGTGCGATACCGCTTGCCTGTGCCAGGGCCAGATGGCCAGGCGCAGAGCGCAGGATCACGGGACCGGCGGTGGCCACTTTAACGAAGCTCCAGCTGCGCGCGTTGCCGTTGGCCGCCAGCGTCACCTTGCCGCTGCCTTTGCCGATCTGCTTGAGATAGTTGCTGACGATGGTCTGGTTCGCGTCCGGCGACTTGATGATGGTCTTGCTGCCATCGATGCCGGGCACATTGCCACCGCCGCCAGCGCGGTAGTCGTTGGTGGCGACGATGAAGTCGTCCGTGTCGAGGACGGCGTGGCCCTGGTAAGTCAGATTGACGACGCGGCTGCCGGCAGGCTTGGTCACGTCAATTTGGTACAGCAAGGCATTGTTTTCGGCGTAGAACACATCGTAGTTGTAGATGGTGCCGTAGGAAGGCACCAGGTCCTGTTCCGCGCTCAGGGCCGGATTGATCTGACCAAATTGCTTGGCCGAAGCTTCCAGCCAGGCTTTCAAATCAGTGCCCTTGATTTTCACGGCCTGCAAGTTGTTGTTGCTGTAAAGGTAGAGGTCACCGGGATTGCGGACCTGCAGACCGACAGGCGCGCCCGCGCTGGCGCCAGGCGCCACGTCGGTAAAGTCAGATGGTCCGTTGCGGCCTGCCTTGAACGGCGCGCTGCACGAGAGCACGGGGATGTTCTTGTAGGTCGCCAGGACCGGGTCGGTGGTGGTGGCCAGCAGGTTCTTCACGTAGTCGAGCTGCGCCTGGTTCACCAGTTCGATCGCGCTCACATCGCCCACCAGGGCAAAGTAGGCGGACATTTCAAATTCGGTCACCACGCCCAGCGATTGCGTCGCGTAGGCGATAGCGGCTGCATGTTCGGTGGCCACGCCGGCGGCAATGGCCGGATCGGCGGCGACGGTGGTGCTGCCGTCGCTGTACTTGAAGCCGCGCGCTTCAACCGTGGTCTTGGTCGGCTGGGTCACCCATTTGCCGCCCTGGTAGACCATGGTCATCTTGATGATGCCAAGGCGCCGGCCCCAGCTTTGCGCCATGACGGTCGGCACGCCGTTCACGAAGCCATTGATGGCGTCCACGTTGGCACTGGCAGGAAAGGCCGACAGCGATGGGTCCAGCGCCGGACCGCCTGCTTCTTTCGCTTTCGGGAAAATCAGGTGCGAGTGGCCGATCAACAGCGCATCGATGCCGGTGCCGGCCAGGTGGTAACTCTGGTTTTCCATTTTTGGGCTGTAGGTGCTGGTGTCGAGGCCACCGTGCGACAAGGCGACGACCACGTTGGCGCCTTTGCTGCGCATCTCCGGCACGTACTGCGTGGCCGCTTCCTTGGCGCCGCCCACAGCCACTTTACCGGCCAGGTTTTTCTGGTCCCAGTCCAGGATCTGCGGTGGCACGAAGCTCAGGACGCCAATATTGAGTTGGACTTGCCGCGTGCTGCCGTCCGGGCCGGTCGCGGTGAAAAAGCGCGGCAAGATGGCATAGGGCGCGAAGATCGGCTTTTGCGCGGCCACCGAGGTGACGTTGCTCAGCACCAGGGGAAAGGCTGGCGCGCCGCAATTGCCGGCTGGCTTGCTGACGCCCGGGATGCCGAAATCGGTGTTGGTGACCTGGCTGAGAAAGGGTAGGCCGTAGTTAAATTCGTGGTTGCCCAGGCCTGCCGCGTCGTACTTGAGCGTGTTCATGGCCTTGTGCATGGCCAGCGTCTGGGTGCAAGTGACCGGTGCGGCAACGGCCTGCAGGTCGCCAAGCAAGGTGCCCTGGATGTTGTCGCCATCGTCGAGCAGCACGTTGTTGGGGTTCTCGGTGCGTGCGCCATTGATCAGGGTGGCCGTACGCTCCATGCCCAGGCTGGTGTCTGCGGACAGCGAATAATAGTTGTAGCTAAGGATGTTGGCGTGCAGGTCGGTCGTTTCCAGCAGCGCGAAGGTGACGGTCGTGCCTTCCTCAATGGCGGGCGCGTCGGATTTGTTGTTGCAGGCTGTCAGGCCCAGCGATGCCATGGCGGCGATCCAGCACAGTCCGTATTTCATTGCCATCCTTTTAATGTTGAATAAAAGGATAGTATTCTAGCCTGTGTTGATGACCTGCTTGTGACGCGCAGCCGAATAATTTTTACGCGTGGGTCGCACTGAAACAATGCTTGCCGCTTAGCCGTGCAAGCGTTTGTATGGACGCCGCCCGCCGCGCTGTGTAAACTCAGTTGATTAACGGAATCGATATTTCCCCTCCAAACACTCGTTCGGAGACATGTCAACTGCTCTTACAAGGATGTTTCATGAATTGGTATTCCATCGGGCTGGCCGCCTTCAGCGGGGCACTTGCCGCACTCATCGGTATGTTGGTTTTCGGGAAAGAGCCCGCTGACAAGTCGGCACATCGCACTGTTGTCGTGATTCTGTTCATCCTGTTTACGGCGCTCTCCAAAATTTTCATTCTTCCAAAAATCGACGCCTATCGGGCCAAAGCCGCTGTCAATGCTGCGTTGGAAGATGTTCCCGCATTTGCGAGCATGAAGAAATACGCGCCCGAGGTCCATCGCAGTATTTCCAAAACCATGTTGGACGCGATCGATCGCGGTATGCCTGCGCAACAAGCAAGCTTGCTCGTCCGGG